>DATENH010000160.1:0-20869 GCA_035275145.1 Steroidobacteraceae bacterium
TAGTTGCGCGAAGCTCCGAGCAGGCGCAGCAGGCTGAGGAACATGTTGTAGATCATCACGTACAACGTCACGGTCGCGGTGATGTAGTTCGTCTCACCGCCGTGAATGATCTCACTCGTCTTGTACAGGATGATGCCGCCCGACAGGAGCAGGAACAGTCCGGAGACAACCAGCGACAGCGTCGACAGGTGGAAGAAGACGGCGACCAGGCCGAGCACGAAAGCGCCGATGATGCCGACGGTCAGGAACCCGCCCATGAAGCTGAAGTCTTTCTTGCTGGTGATCGCGTACGCCGACAATCCCAGGAACGACGCAGCAGTGACGCCTAGCGAGGTCATGACCAGCTGCGAGCCGTTCGGCACGGACTTCAGATAGAACTCGAGGATCGGCCCGAGCGTCAGGCCGAGGAAGCCTGTGAGCGCGAACGTCCACACGATGCCCCAGCCGCTGTTGCGCGTCGCATTGACGGCGTACACCAGCACGAAATAGGGCAGCAGCATCCACAGCCCCATGAAGGGCAGATCGATTGCCATGGCCACGCCGGCCGTCACCGCGCTGAACGCGAGCGTCGCGCCCAACAGCAGGTAGGTATTTCGCAGAACTTTGTTGGTCGCCAGTACGGACGTGCTGCTGGTACTGACGACGGAGCTCGGATAGCGGTCCATTACGATGCATCTCCCGGCGTTGATGAGGCGCCTATTCTACCGACGAGTCTGCGTCACGACATGAGTGTATTTGCCGTCATTTCAAGGAGCTGTGACAATGCGGCCCGCACGGAGAGGTGGCAGAGCGGTTGAATGCACCGGTCTTGAAAACCGGCGTCCTCGCAAGGGGACCGTGGGTTCGAATCCCACCCTCTCCGCCAGGTGCTCAATCCCGCGCGCGTGCGTGCACGGATCCCGTATGGCTGAAATCGTGCGCCCCTGACAGGGTGCGGCGGCATGGCGATCGCTGTCAGCCGTTGGATGCGCTTCGTACCCGGTGTGCAGACTCTGCGCACGTATCAGGCCGCTTGGCTCGCGCAGGATCTCACCGCGGGCCTGGTGCTGACGACGATGCTGGTGCCGGTCGGTATCGCCTACGCGCAAGCGTCCGGAGTTCCGGGCATCTATGGGTTGTACGCGACGATCGTGCCGCTGCTCGCGTATGCAGTGTTCGGCCCGAGCCGCATCTTCGTGCTGGGACCGGATTCCGCGCTCGCGGCAGTCATCCTGTCCGTCGTGTTGCCGCTCTCGGCCGGCGATCCGTCGCGAGCCGTGGCCCTCGCAAGCGCGATGGCCGTGGTGTCCGGCCTGTTCTGCATCCTGATCGGCGCGCTGCGCCTGGGGTTCATCACCGAGTTGCTCTCCAAGCCGATCCGCTACGGCTACATGAACGGCATCGCGTTGACGGTGCTGATCAGTCAGGTGCCGAAGATGCTGGGATTTTCCATCGACGGCGTCGGTCCGTTGCGGGATGTGATGCTCATCGCCCAGGGCATCCTCGACGGCAAGGCGAACTGGACTTCGTTCGCCATCGGTGCCGGCACTCTGCTCGCGATCCTCATCCTCAAGCGGTTCAAGCGCGTTCCAGGATTGCTGCTCGCCGTCGTGGCCGCCACCATCGTCGTCGCGCTCTGGAACCTCGACGCGACTGCAGGGGTCAAGGTGCTCGGACCTCTGCCGCAGGGACTACCTTCGTTCGCGTTGCCCGTGATCTCCGCTGCGGATCTGCAGCAGGTGATCATCGGCGGCTGCGCCGTAGCGATGGTGGCATTCGCGGACACGAGCGTGCTGTCGAGGACGTACGCCGCCAGGACACGCACGCCGGTGGATCCGAATCAGGAGATGATCGGTCTCGGTGCGGCGAATCTCGCCGGCGGATTCTTTCAGGGCTTCCCGATCAGCAGCAGCTCGTCACGCACTCCGGTTGCCGAAGCCGCCGGAGCCAAGACGCAGCTCACGGGTGTCGTAGGCGCGATCGCTGTCGCGCTGTTGCTCTTATTCGCACCGAACTTGCTGAAGGACCTGCCGAGCAGCGCGCTGGCTGCCGTCGTGATCGCCGCGGCCATCGGTCTGTTCGAATTCGCCGACCTGCGCCGGATCCTGCGCATCCAGGCGTGGGAGTTCTGGCTCTCGATCGCGTGCTTCGTCGGCGTCGCCGTGTTCGGCGTGGTGCCGGGCATCGGTTTCGCCGTGCTGCTTGCCGTCATCGAATTTCTCTGGGACGGCTGGCGGCCGCATTTCGCAGTGCTCGGTCGCGTCGACGGCGTGCGGGGCTACCACGACATCAAGCGCTATCCCGACGCACGCCGCGTGCCGGGGCTCGTGCTGTTTCGCTGGGACGCGCCGCTGTTCTTCGCCAACGCCGAGCTGTTTCACCAGCGGGTGCTGGCGACGGTTGCCGAGTCACCCACGCCCGTGCGGCGGATCGTGGTGACTGCCGAGCCCGTGACGAGCATCGACGTGACGTCGGCGGACATGCTCGATGAGCTCGAACAGGATTTGAAGCGGTCGGACATCGAGCTGCGGTTCGCCGAAATGAAGGACCCGGTCAAGGACAAGCTGAAACGCTTCGAGCTGTTCGATCGCTTCGGCGCTTTCTATCCGACGATCGGGGCCGCAGTGGATGCCTACGTCGCGGACTACTCGGTCGACTGGAAGCCCTGATCGCCGGTCACTTCGGCTGCGTCGGCACGAGACCCAACTGTTGCAGGAGGGCGAGGCTGTCGAGCAGGTTCCAGGTCTCGACGATGCGGCCCTCCGCATCGAAGCGATGCATGTCCCAGAAGCTCGCTTGAACCCGCCGGTCGGTGGGTGCCGCTCCCATTACTGTCTTGGTGTGCGTCGCCGTCGCCGTGCATCGCCCCGCGACCCAGTCATCCTCCGCGACCGCATGCTCGACGACGATCGCGAGATCCGGCCAGCTCTCGCGCATCGACGAGAGCAGCCGCTCGATATGCTGACGTCCGGGCCCGACATCGCGCGACCGCAGGCGATGGTCGGGCGCGTAATAGCGCATGCAGCCGGCCATGTCCTGGCGATTAAAGGCCGCTTTCGCCTGCAAATAGTTTTCCTTGTTTCTCGATGCGCTCCCCATGATGCAACTGTACGCCCGACGGGCCGCGCTTGCGTTGAACAAACGTGCGGACGATAGTCGGCCGATGTCGAGCGCCGCCCTGCCGTTTCCTGCTTGTGTGTTCTCGGTGGACGTCGAGCGCCTGGCGTCTCATTGCAATCCGGCCCCCTGCGTGATCGCAGGGAGGCGAGGCTCCGTTTCCGTCATCAGCGCCGGCGAGCAGGTTACGGGCGACGTGCTGTTCATCCGTCCCGGCGTCGAGCACGAGGTCATTTGTGCGGTGGGCGGGATCAACGCGATTTATCTGGACGGCCTGACGAGGTCCGGTAATTTCGCGTGCGCGCAACGGCTGCAGGAACGGATTGCGGACATCGCCGTCGACGCGCTCTTCCAGAAAGCCGGTGCGCAAACGGAATTGCGCTATCGACTGACTTCCGAAGCAACACCCGTTCCACAGCGGCTCGGAGTCGTGATCGAAACCATCATTGCTGAGCCGATGCTGCGCCTGTCTCAGCTCGAGCTGGCGCAGCGCTTGAAGATGGAGCGAACCAGCGCGCTGCGGCTGTTCAAGGCAGCGACCGGCCTGACTTTTCGCCGCTTCAAGCAATGGTCGGCGCTCCAGCATGCCGCGCGCCGGATAGCTGCCGGCGAGCTGGTGCGGACGGCTGCCATGGACGCCGGCTTCGCCGATACGGCGCACCTGTCCCGGATCTTCCGCGACTCCTTTGGCCTCACCCCGTCGGCAGCGATCGCTGGGGGCGCCCAAGCTCGCGCGAGCTAGCGCAAGAATTTTCGTCTCTGGATAGCCGCGTCCCATCCAAAGAATCGTCACGCTCGTCGCACACTCGTGAAGATGGCCGTGTGGCCGCTTACCATGGCTGCCACAACGTAGTACTCACGGGAGAAAGGGAGATGAAGACAGCGGCTCGCATTCTCTGCCTGGTTATCGCGGCGCTCGCGCAAACGGCCGCGGCCGCGGAACCGATCCAGATCGCCCAGTTCACCGCTGACGGCAAACTGCAGAAGCCCGCAGACCTCGACAGCTGGGTCTTCCTCGGCACGTCGCTCGGCATGGGCTACAACCCGGGCTCGTTCAACGCGGCACATCCGGGCCAGTTTCAGGTCGTGCTGATGGAGCCGAATGCGTACCGGTATTTCGTGAAGAACCGCAGCTACGCGCCGGGCTCGATGTTCCTGCTGTCGTTCTACGACAGCGATCAGCAGCAGCGCTCGATCAACCAGAACGGCTTCACGCAGGCCGATCTCACGAACTACGAGATCCACGTGATCGATCCTGCCCAGGGTGATAAGAGCGACAAGGCCGACAAGGGCCACCGGTTCTACGTGTTCGGTGCGAAGGATACGCAGGGCAATCCGCTGCCGGCGGGCAACGCCTGCGTGCGCTGCCACGTCGATCATGGCGCGTTCGACGGAACCTTCGCGCAGTTCTATCCGACGCTGCGGCCGATGATTCCGAAAGAGGCGCTCGAGCGCGCGGCGCAGGACCACAACATCCGCTGAGGCGTACGATCCGCCTTGGCATGAGAGAGTCTTCGTATCCGCTGGATCGCCCGCTGCCGCCCGACGTGGCCGCGGGCGAGTCCGCGTTCATCCAGTTCTATCAGAAGTACGCGGTCTTCAGCCTGCCGTGGGCGTGGCGCCGCACGCTGATCTTCGGCTCGATCGGGGCGCTTGGGGGACTCTCGTTCGGCGTTTCTCACGGGCTGTTCGTCCGCGACGTCTGGGAAGCCATCACGCTGTCGCTGGTCGCCAGTCTGGGGAGTTTGATCCTGGTGGGCACAGGCCCCGTGCTCGCGGCGCTCTTTCGCCATGCTCGCTGGCCGCTGCCCATCGAGCGCGCGTGCATCGTCGCGGCGGTGATCTGCGGCATGGTCGCCGGCGCGCTCTCGGACGAGCTCGTCGGGAAGTATCACGATGGCTTGATGGTCGCGCACGGCTTTCACGGCGATTCCGTCGCGGCGCCGTCGATGGACGTCCATTCGATCGTCCGCCGTGGGCTCGACGTGAGCCGCGACCTCCTGATCCTGTTCGTCGCCAGCGGCGGCCTGGGATTGTGGGCGTACTTCTCCGAGGCGAAGCGCTGGGCCGGGCATTGGCGGCGCGTCGAGATCGAGAAGATGAGCGCGCAGAAGGCCGAGGCGGATCTGCGCTTGACCGTCTTGCAGGCGCAAGTCGAGCCGCATTTCCTGTTCAACACGCTGGCATCCGTTCGATCGCTCGTCACCTCGGATCCGCAGCGTGCCTCGCAGACCATCGACGCTCTCGCGCAGCACCTGCGTGCCACGTTGCCGAAGCTGCGAGCCGCTACCGGCGCGACGCAGTCGACGCTGGGCGAGCAGTTCGCGATCTGCGCCAGCTATCTCGAGCTCATGCAGGTGCGCTTGGGTGAGCGGCTGCGCGTCGATATCCGACTGCCGCCGGAGTTACGCGATGCGCCGTTCCCGCCGTTCCTGCTGATTTCGCTCGTCGAGAATGCGATCAAGCACGGCGTCGAGCCGAAGCCCGGTATAACCCACGTTGTGCTCGCCGCACGCGTCGTGGAAGACGCTCAGCGCAAGCAACTCGAGGTGCAGGTGGAAGACGATGGGGCAGGGCTGAAGCTCGGCATGGGGGAGGGCACGGGGCTCGCGAATATTCGTGCGCAGTTGCTTACGCGGTTCGCAGCAACGGCGTCGCTGGAACTGTCGGAACGCGGCGCGGGCGGTGTGCTCGCGCGTCTCGTCCTGCCGCTGGAGCCAGCCGGCGCATGACACGGCCCATTGCAATCATCGCCGAGGACGAAACTCCGCAACGGCAGGAGTTGCGCGCACTGCTCGCCGAGCTCTGGCCGGAACTGAACATCGTGGCCGAGTGCGAAGACGGGCTCAGTGCGCTCGAGGCCTTGGAGCAGCACCGGCCGCAGGTCGCCTTCCTCGACATTCGCATGCCGGGCGTGAGCGGTCTGGAAGTGGCACGCGCGGCTGGATCGCACTGTCACGTGGTCTTCCTCACTGCCTACGAGGAGTACGCGCTGCGAGCGTTCGACGAAGGAGCAGTGGACTACCTCCTCAAGCCGGTCGCGCGCGAACGTCTGGGTCTCGCCATCCAACGTGCTCGATCGCAACTCGAAGGCGGAGCGCACGTCGACATGACGGCGCTGATCGACATGGTGCAGGCTCGCCTGGCGTCAGGCGGGAAGCCGGGCATCAAATGGATCACCGTGAGCGTAGGCAACTCGGTGAAGATGTACTCGATCGACGAGGTGCTGTTCTTCCAGGCGCAGGACAAATACACGCGGGTCGTCACTGCAGCGAGCGAAGGTCACATCCGCACGCCACTGAAGGAGCTTGCGGCCGCGCTCGACTCGGAAACGTTCTGGCAAGTTCATCGCAGTGTGATCGTGCGCGTCGGCGCCATTCACGCCGTCGAGAAAGGCGAAGATGGCAAGCTGCAGCTCACAGTGCGCGGGCGATCGGACGTGCTGCCGGTCAGCAGCACGTTTCAACACCGCTTCAGGGGGATGTGATCTCTCAGCGGCTCTTGCGCGCCGCGCGGCGCTTGACGGCACGCTCGCGGAACGTTGCGACCTTGACGCGGTTCTGGCAGGTCAGCGAGCAGAATCGGCGGCTGGCGTTCTTGGAGACGTCGACGTAGACGCGTCCGCAGTCCGGCCGCTCGCAGGTGCCGAGACGTTGTGCCGCGCCGTCGCCGATCATTTCCGCGAGCGCCGCGGCGCAGATCGCGGTCCACATCGGCACGAGCGGTGCTTCGTGCGGGTGATGGTGCAGACGCCAGACACCTCGTTCTTTCGCGAGATGTGGATGAGCAGGGTGCGCCGCGAGTAGCTCGTTCAGCGTCGCAGCGGCGGCATCGGTATCGCGATCGTGCAGGCTTGCGAACACACCGCGGATGCGCCGCGCGAGCGCGACGAACGCCGGCACGTGTGCCTGCGTCAGCTGTGCCACGGACGGCGGATCGATGGCCAGGATGCGCGAGAGGGCCGCGACGGCTTCGCGCGGCGATTGCGCCAGCTCGCGCTCGTCGTTCGAGTCCAGCTCGTTGACGAGCGCTTCCGACACGAGCAGGCCCGCATCGCTGTAACTGTCTAACTTCACTTGACCGGTCACTCCGGGTCAGATAGCGTTGTTACTGTCTAAGGATCGTACACCAGTTACAGGGGATCGGCCATGAGCGGACCGCTGGCGGGCAAAGTTGCATTGGTGGCCGGCGCGACCCGTGGTGCCGGACGCGGCGTCGCGGTCCAGCTCGGCGCCTGCGGAGCGACGGTCTATTGCACCGGCCGCACCACCGGCAAACAGCGCTCAGAGATGAATCGCCCCGAGACGATCGAGGAAACCGCCGCTCTCGTCGATGCGGCCGGCGGCCGGGGCCTCGCCGTGCAGGTCGACCATCTCGAGCCGGAGCAAGTGCGCGCGCTGGTGGCACGGATCGAACGCGAGCAGGGACGTCTGCACCTGCTAGTGAACGACATCTTCGGTGCGACCCGGATCGAGTGGAACAAGGCAGTGTGGGAATCGGACCTCGACTACGGTCTGCACCTGCTCCGCCTGGCCATCGACACCCACGCGATCACGAGCCACTTCGCCATCCCGTTGCTGCTCGGGACGCCCGGTGGGTTGGTGGTCGAGGTCAACGACGGCACCGCGGAGTACAACGACAGGACGTATCGCAACTCATTCTTCTATGACTTGGCGAAGGCGGGCGTGCAGCGCATGGGCTTCGCACTCGCTCACGAGTTGGGCCCGCGCGGCGCTACGGCGGTCACGCTCACGCCCGGCTGGCTGCGATCGGAGGCGATGCTGGACGCATTCAAGGTCAGCGAGGCGAACTGGCGCGACGCGACGAAGTTTCAGCCGCACTTCGCCATCTCGGAGACGCCGGCGTTCGTCGGCCGCGCCGTCGCCGCGCTTGCGCAGGATCCGCAGGTGTCGCGCTGGAACGGCAAGTCGCTGTCGAGCGGCCAGCTCGCGAAGGTCTACGGTTTTACCGACCTCGATGGCAGCCAGCCGGACGCCTGGCGCTACCTGGTCGAGGTGCAGGATGTCGGCAAGCCGGCCGATACGACCGGCTATCGCTGAGTGCCGCTACTCGCGGACAGCGCGCTTCAGAGCAGCGCGGGCGAGCAAGCGCGTCGAATCGAGTGTCGGCAGCGGTGAATTGCCGTCGTTCATGATCAGCGGGATCTCGGTGCAGCCGAGCACCACAGCATCGCAGCCCTCGTCCTTGAGGCGAGCGATCACGCGCTGAAAGTAGGCGACCGCCCGTGGCTTGAATACGCCGCAAACCAGCTCATCCATGATGATGCGATTGATCTCATCGCGCTCCGCTGCTGTCGGCCGCAGGTAGTTCAGACCGCGCGCTTCCAGTTTCTCGGGATAGACGGTGCTGTCCACGAGCCATCGCGTGCCGGTCAGCGCGAGACGCCGATAACCGCGCTCGACCGCGTGATCGGCAACGACCTCGGCGATGTGCAGCCACGGCAACGGCGAACGCGGCGTCACGTAGCCCAGCGCCTGATGAATCGTGTTGTCAGGGCAGATGAGAAAGTCGGCACCCGTCTTCGCCAGCTTCTGCGCTGACGCAAGCATGAGCTCGCCCACTGCCTGCCAATCGCCGCGATAGATCGGCTGCATATAGTCGTCGAGCGAGAACGTGTGCAGCGAGACTTCCGGATGGGCATGGTGACCCATGAACTGCTCGCCTTCGACGCAGAGGGTGCGATAACACAGGGCCGCTCCTTCGGCGGAGCAGGCGACGATACCGATGTGCTTGGGCATGGACCGATTGTAGCGGGTCCGGGCCATGTGAAGGCCCGTGCTACACTCCGGGCGATCATGCAGCGCGACCTCGACAAAATGCGGCGGCGGCCGTTCTTCTTCCCGCTGGTGCTGCCGGTGCTGTTGTTCATCGCCGTGGTCCTGGCAGCCGCGTGGCTGTTCGACGCGCGTGCGACTACGGTCGTCTTCGTCGTGCGGCATGCCGAGGTCGAGACACCGACCGACGCCGATCCCGACCTGAGCGTGGATGGCCGCGAACGCGCCGCGCGCCTCGCAAAGATGCTGTCGCAGGCCAGGCCGGTGCGTGGGATCGATGCGATCTTCGCCTCCGAGTACAAGCGCACTCAGCAGACCGCAACGCCATTGTCGGAGACGGCGGCGTTACCTGTGAACGTTGTTGCGTCGGCCTCGTGGTCGGAGCTGCCGCGGCGGATCACGCACGAGCATCGTGGCGAATACGTTCTCGTGGTCGGTGCCTCGAACACCGTCCCGGAGATCGTCGAAGCGCTGAGCGGCGAGAAGGTTACGCTGCGTGACGACGAATACGACGCCATGTTCGTCATCTTCGTGCCGCAGATCGCGAAGACGAAGGTCGTCCGGCTCCGCTATTAATAGGCTCGCGGCAGCTCCTCGTGGAGCTCGTGGCACATGATCGCGAGAAATCCCGCCAGGCCGAGATACAGCGCGCCGTACGAGAAGCGCGTTTCGGCACTCGCCAGGTAATAGGCCTGTTCTTCTTCCGTCTGCTCGCCGCGCAACGATTGCCAGGCCTTCCATGCCTGCGGGGCGGCGATGAAGGCCATCAGAATCAACAGCGGGCTCGGGCGATAGAGGAACAGCCCGATCAGGATCGGCACGCCGATCAGCCACAGCTTCGGCGAGATCACGGCTGTGACGCGCCCGCCGTCGAAAGGCGAGAGCGGAATCAGGTTGAACAGGTTGAGGAAGAAGCCGGCATAAGCGAGCGCGAGCAGGAGCCGGCTGTCGTAGTTGCGCGCCAGATAGAAACAGACCAGGGCCCCGAGCGTTCCTGCGAGCGGCCCTGCGATTCCTACGTACGCTTCGGTCTCGGCGTTGTGCGGCAGGTCCTTGAGCTGTATCCACGCGCCCACGAACGGAATGAACGTGGGCGCGCCGACGTCGAGGCCGCGCTGCCGGGCGGCGATGTAGTGCCCCATCTCGTGCACGAAGATCAGGCCGACGAAGCCGACCGCGTACCACCAGCCGAAGACCCACGAGTACGCGATCACGGACAGCAGCATCGTGCCGCCGCTCAGCAGCACCTTGCCGAGCTTGCCCGCCTTCAGCAGCAGCAGCAGGGTTTTGATCATGCGTTGCTGGCGCTGCGTCCCTTGAAGAACTTCACGACGGCGGCGCCCGCGGCGCCAATGCCGACGATGATCGGCTTGGCGAACTTCAGCAGGACCGCGAACAGGCCGAGCTTCTTGAGCGCCATACCGCCGACCAGCGCCGCGAGTCCGTACTCGGCGATCTTGTCGGTGGACGAATTGAAGTCACCGTAGCGCTTGCCTTCGTTGAAGTTCACTGCGGCGAGCAGCTCGTGCGCGGCAGGCTTGTCAGCCTCGACAGTCGATGCATTCGTGATCAGGTTCAGCGAGACATAGCCTTCGCGGCCGAGCACGTAAGTGTTGTAGTTCACGGTCGGGTCGGTGTCCTGGCCGCCTTTCTCGCGCGCTTCGGCGGACCACACCAGGCGGTGCGTCTGGCCGTCGTACGCGGGCTTCTCGACCCAGCGCGTCACCGTGATTTCGGCGACACCGATCTTGCGGCGATGCTCGTTACCGGCCTCGGTGCCCTCTTTCAAGCTGTCCAGCAGCTCGTCGGCGTCCCAGTCCTTGGCATCGTCGTCTTTGATGTAGCCGGAAGGCTCGTAATCGACCGTCGCGAACCAGTTCGACTCCTCGGCATCGGGGAAGATCAGGCCGATGAAGCGTTCGTCGGTCTGGTTGCCGAGCATGTCCATGACGGCCGCACCTTCTCGCGGCGGCACGAAGCCGTAGCCGGCGGGCAGAGCGAGCTGCGCCTGGTCTTTGAGTTGAACGGTGTTGGGGCCGTGAACCATCGCGGCGAACGCTGCCTGCCAGACAGCCTTGCCGGCGTCGTCGGCTGCGGGCTCGGCATCCTGTGCGAACGAGGCGGGCGAGATCGAGGCGATGAAAACTGCCGCCGCAGCAGCGGCTGCGCGGATCCATTGGCTCCCCAGCATGGCGATTCCCCAGTGTCTGTCCGTGGCGGACGGCGAACGATGTCGCAAACACCCATCCGCCGGCAATTGCCTGACGTTTTTCCTGTCCGGCACTGTGAGCCAGCGCACAACCGGCGGCAGGGAAGGGTCGTTTCGGGGGTCGCAGCTTGCTTGCGGCTGCAAAAGCCGATGCTACAATTCGCGGCCTTCCAACGGTGGGGCCGTAGCTCAGCTGGGAGAGCGTCTCGTTCGCAATGAGAAGGTCAGGAGTTCGATCCTCCTCGGCTCCACCAATTTCCTGACCCGCCGCTCACCCGTCTCAATCCATCTGTACAGTGTCTCGAACCTCGCCGTTACGCGACGAGGCCCGGGAAACACATGGCCGCCGTACCTGCGGAAATCACGGCCACGGTCGCGGCGAATGCCACACCGGCCAGCGTCTTTTCCACCAGGCCGCGCAGATCAAAGGAACCAATGTGCTTGCTCATGTCTATCTCCTCTCGAAGGGGTTAGTGATCCGATGGGGCGCATGATGGCGGGCGGCGGCCGGCAGATCTGTCAACCGGATGACACAGCAGAACGGTGCCGGAGGCGCCCGCGGTAGTGCGTATCGGCACGTGCCTGGCGCTACTTATGGTCGGCTTCGCGGCGCAAGCGGCGGATGAGCCCGCCACGCGTACGATCGAGGCCGAGGGCGCGAGCGTTCGGGTCGACTTCCAGTCCACCGATTTCAAAAACGGCACCGCGCCGATCGTCAGTTGGATCGAGCACTCGATGCGGACGGTCGCGCGTTACTACGGCCAATTCCCTGCCAAGCAACTGCGCATCAACGTGAGCGCCCGCGACGGCGGCCGCGTCCGGCACGGCACGACGTACGGAGCCTCGGTGCCATTCATTCGTTTGCAGCTCGGTCGCGACGTCACCGCGGACGAGTTGCTCGACGATTGGATACTCGTGCACGAGATGATCCATCTCGCGCTGCCCGAAGTCGGCGACGATCACCTCTGGTTGACCGAGGGCCTGTCTACGTACGTGGAGGGCATTGCGCGTGTGCACGTTGGCGACCTGCGTCCCGAGCGCGTCTGGGCCGAGCAGGTGCGCTCGATGCCGAACGGCTTGCCCCGCGGCGGCGACCAGGGTCTCGACAACACGCATACGTGGGGCCGCACGTACTGGGGCGGAGCGCTGTTTTGTCTGGTCGCCGACGTCGAGATCCGCAAGAAAACCTCGAACCGCATGGGTCTGCGCGACGCGATGCGCGCGGTGCTGCGCTCGAGCGGCGGCGTCAGCTTCGAGATGCCGATCGATCGCGTCATGAAGATCGGCGACGAGGCCACCGGCACGAGCGTGCTGCAGGATCTCTACGCACAAGTGAAGGACAAGCCGGTGTCGCCGGATTTGCCCGCACTGTGGAAGCAGCTCGGAATCCGCGAACGTGGCGACAGCGTGGAGTTCGATGACGACGCGCCGCTAGCCGCGACGCGCAAGGGCATCATGGCGCCTTGATCAGTGGGCTGCCGGCAGGACGTCGGTGACGATGACCGTCAGCACGTTGCCCGCGAAGGTCACTGGATCCACTTCCGCGCTGATTCCCTGCCACTGCGTTGTCGCCACGACGACCATATCCAGCGACGGAACGACGTACGTAAACTGACCGCCGTAACCCCAGGCGAAGGTGGCGACAGTCGCCGGCGGCTCGGCGAGCCACCATAGATATCCGTATGTCGTGCCACGTTGAGCGCCGTATTGATCGCGCCAGTTGAACTGCGGCGTCGTCCCGGCATCGATCCACGATTCCGGCACGATCTGCCGATTGGCCGAGCGCCCTCGCTGCAGCACCAACTGACCGAAGCGCAGCAGATCCGTCGCGGTCATCTTGATGCCCGAGCCTGCATTCACCATGTTCGGCTCGAGCTGTTCCCACTGCACGCTGGTGATGCCGATCGGCTGGAACAACACCTCGGTCGCGAAATCGGGCAGCGGCTTGGCCACAGCATCCTGCAGCACTTGGCCCAGTAGATTCACCGCGGCGGAGTTGTACGTGAACATGCCCGCCGGATCCGTCTGACGCCGGTCGAGCAGGAACTGCACGTGATCGCTCGACAGGATCCAGAGGTTGTAGTCGTCGCCGTTGTTCTCGGCCCATTGATAGCGCGAAGTCATCGTCAACAACTGTCGCACCGACACTGCGCGATCGCCCGCATCGAGCGAGTAGGGCGTGCTGACGTATGCGCCCACCGTGCTATCGATGTTCGGCAAACTGCCGTTCTGGATTGCGATGCCAGTGAGAATGCTGACAACGCTCTTGGTCACCGAGCGCAGATCGAACACTGTCGCGCGGGTCGCGCCGCCGAAGTAGTTCTCGGCCACGAGCTTGCCGTGCCGCGCGACGAGCAAGCTGCGAAAGCGCGGCATCGCTGCGGCGTCGCTCGCGGCGCGCCCCAGCATGACTTCGTCCATATTGACGTCGGTGGGTGTGGCAGTCGCCCAGGGCTGGGCGATGTCGATGACCGTTGGGGGTGGAGGCGGTGACCCGGTGGGCGGTGCCGGGGCCGGCGGCCCGGAGGAGCCATAACCTCCGCCGCCACCACCACCGCATGCGCAGAGCAGAGTTGCAAGAAGGGCGATCAGCAATCGGCGGGCCTGCATGCCCGCAGTATAGGCCCGCCTTGCGTGCAATTCGGAGCGAACCGCAGCCTATTCGGCCGCTCCGGCCGGCTCATGCAATGCTCGGGAAGCACATCACCACGGTGCCGGCGGAGATGAAGGTGAGGATCACGGCGGCCGCGAAGCCGGCGAACACCTTCTCGACGACGGTGCGGAGCGAGAGCGAATCGTTGGGCTTGTTCATGTGAGTCTCCTCGGGTCGGTAGCCATCAGGTGAGGTAGATGATGGCGACGGCGAACCGGGAAGACTGTCAACGGGAAGACACTCGGACTCTGATTCTTCTTCAATCCTTGCTGGTCAGCTCTCTCAACGCGCGCTCATCCCCGAGCACAACACTCCCTCTCCCCAACGTAATCCACCCCTGCTTCTTCCACGTCTGCAGATACTTGTTCACGATCTGCCGCGACAACCCGAGGAACTGCGCCAGATCCTCCTGCGAGATCTTCAACTGCGCACCTGCCGGCGTCTTACGCCCATGCGAAGCCGCGAGACTCAGCAACCGCTTCGCCAATCGCGCCGGCACGTTGAGCAGCGACGAGTCTTCCATCTGCTCCGATGTCCATCTCACCCGCTTGCACAACAACTCGATGAGGTGCACGGCGAGCTGCGGCTCGCGCTTCACCAACGCGAGGAAATCCTCGCGCCGGATGATCATCAATTCCGTCGGCGCGAGCGTCGTCGCCGCAGCGGTGCGCGGCTGACCATCGAGCAACGCGATCTCGCCGAACGCATCGCCCGGCTCCATGATGTTGAGGAACACTTCCTTGCCGCCCGAGCCGCTCGCGCTGATGCGGACGCGCCCCGTGACGACACCATAGAGCGCATCTCCAGGGTCGCCGCGCATGAAAACCACGGCCTCGGCCTTGTAGGAACGGCGGGTGGCGAGCGCCGTGATCTGCGTGATGGTCTGCTCCGGCAGCGTGCGGAACAGGCTGTTGCGCGCGATGATCGTTGTAGCGTTCAGGGCCAAGAAGCAAATCTCCGACGGACCAATGCCTCTGTCAGGGGTGCCTTTGGGCAGTGGCAGCGAGTGCGGCGCGACTATACCATTGCGCCCTTTCCGGCCAGCGACCTGTCATGTCTCGCGGCTACTCTTCCATCGCAGTGTTGGTTGCGCTCTTCGGCCTCGCGCCGCCGCTTGCGCGTGCTCAATACGATGTCGACGACGAGCAGAGCAGTGTCTGGCTGCGCGCGCTCATCGACGTGCGCGTGGCGCGCGGCCCGGAGTTCCCGAGCTGGACCGACAGCGGTCCCGGCAAACTGCGGTACGGGGGCCGGTCCCACGACGCAGGATTCGAGCACGTGACCCGCGTCGAGCTCGCGAAGCTCGCGCTGCAGTTCGGCGCATCGCTGCCGTGGGGAATTCGCGCTCAGGTTCAAGCGAACGTGCAGCCCGACCTCGCCGACAGCTACGAACCCTGGCTGGTCGAAGCCTTTCTGCGTAAGGAATGGGGCGACGAGGCGAGCGGCTGGGGACTGCAGGCCGGACTTGCCGGCTCACCGTTCTCGCTCGAGCACGTCGGTCCCGCATGGACACCGGAATACACACTCTCGGCCTCGGCGCTCGACAACTGGCTGTGGGAAGAAATCAGCGTCGCCGGCGTCGAAGGCGAGTGGTGGCACCAGGGGGCGCGCGGTTTGCGCCTCGGTCTGGTCGTCGGTGGGGGCTTCGGTCCGGATCAATTGGGACGCTTGCTCGCGCTGCGCGGTTGGGTGATCGGCGACGGCCTCAGCGGCCTCAACGCCGATCTGCCGCTGCCGAACGGTACGCGCACCGACATCTTCCACGAGCGCGACGATCGACCGGCCGCGTACGCGCTGGTCACGATCGCCGATCCTCGCGAGCGCGGCGCGATCAAGGTGGGCTACTTCGACAATCGCGGCGACCAGAACGCAGAGGGCTCATGGAACACGCACTTCACCTCGATCGGCGCGGTGCTGCATCCGTGGTCGAATCTCGACGTCGTCGTTCAGTACCTGGACGGCACCGCGCTCGTTCGCGACACGACCAATGACAGCTCGCTGCGCGCCTTCTACGCGCTGCTTTCATTCCGCCATCGTTCGCATCGCGCGACGGTCCGCTACGACGAGTTCCGCCTCGGCGATCTCGACGGCGGCAACTCGACCGCGGAGCACGGCGACGGCATCACCGCGGCGTACGCGTTCGAGTGGGGTCTGCGGCACCGGATTGGCGTCGAGTACACTTGGCTCGACAGCACGCGTCCGGGCAGCACGCCGAGCGAACGCTCGCACGATGGTTGGCAGCTGAGTTATCGGTTCCGCTACTGATGCAAGCACTCAAAGTTTTCCTGGCAGTTCTCGGCATTGCGACGCTCGCGTCGAATGCGTCGGCGCGGACGATCTCCGGCCAGGTTCTCGGCCAGGACGGCAAACCGATTGCGAACGCAGTCGTGTTCGTGCAGGAACCGGCGTCGCTGCAGCCCGCGTCGGCAGCGTCGACGGCGATCATGGATCAGTTCAACAAGACATTCGTGCCCGAGATGCTGCCGATCGCCGTGGGCACGCAGGTGCGATTTCCGAACCGCGATCAGATCCGGCATCACGTGTACTCGTTCTCGCGGCCGAAGCGCTTCGAGCTGCCGCTGTACAAAGGCGAGGATGCGGCGCCGGTGCTGTTCGACAAGCCGGGCGTCGTCAAGATCGGCTGCAATATCCACGACTGGATGTCGGCGATCATTCTGGTGCTGCCGAACGATCACTTCGCGGTAACCAAGGACGACGGCACATTCAGCCTTCCCAATCTCGGCGCGGGGCAGTACACGATCACCGCGTGGCACGCACAGAGCCGCGACAAGACCGAGGACGTCGCGCAGCGCATCGCCGTCGCCGACCAGGATCCCCAGCTGACGTTCAAGCTCTCGCTCGCGCCGGCGCGCTCGCGTCCCGCGACGCGCGGCGCGCGGTGGGACGAATGAAGTGGTGGTCGCGCGCCCGGCTGCGCACCAAGATCTTCATCGCTTTTTCCTCGCTGATCATCGCGGTTTTGCTCGCGACGCTGGGCTTTACTCAGATCGTCGTATCGCGCGAGGTAGAGCGCACGCTCGATCGGGAGCTGCTCACGACTGGCGAAGTCTTCGAAGTACTGTTGAAGGAACGCGGCGCGCGGCTCCAGACGAATTCCATCCTCTTAGCCAGCGACTTCGCTCTGAAGAGCGCGGTCGCGACCCATTTCGATCCGTCGACGTACGAGCCGGCGACGCTGGCCTCGGCCGCGCAGAGCTGGCAGCAGCGGATCGGCGTCGACCTGTTCTGGATCACCGACGAGATCGGCACGGTGCTCGTGGCATCGTCGGAGAAGGATCGCAGCGGGGAGGGCATCGAGGACCTCTCGCCGTTGAAGGAGGCGATCGAATCGGAGCAGCCGGCAGCGGGCATCGCCGAGATCGACGGCCAGTTGTTCCAGTTGGTCGCGGTCCCGGTGTTCGCTCCCGACGCGATCGGATTCATGCTGCTCGGCGAAGCGGTCGATGATCGGCTCGCAGCGAGACTCAAGGGCTCGACCGGAACGGACGTTTCGTTCCTGACGCAGGAACGTGTCTTCGCATCTTCGTTGCCCAATGACAGGCGAGGCCGAGTCATTCCTTCGTCCGAGTCGCGTGCCACGCTGCTCAGGAGCGGCACGCGCACGACGTCGTCATTCTCGGGGGAAGACGAGCGATTCCAGTCGTTGATCGTCCCAGTGGAGTCGCGCCTGCCACACCCGCTGTTCGCTCTGATGCAGCGGTCGTACGACGAAGCACTCGCGCCGCTGCGCGCTCTGCAACGGCGAATCGTCATCATCGGCACAGTCGGCCTGCTCGGCGCACTGTTGATCGGCGTCGGTCTTGCCGGCGGGATCATTGCGCCCTTGCAAAGTCTCGTTGCCGGCATGCGCGAAGTTCTGCGCGGTAACTTGCAATACCGCTCGCGCATCGAGCGCCATGACGAGCTCGGGTTCATCGCGAAGTCGTTCAACGAAATGATCGACGGCCTCGAAGAGCGCGAGCTGATCCGCGACACCTTCGGCCGCTTCGTCTCGCACGAAGTCGCAGAGGCGGTGCTCACCGGCCGAGTGCCGCTGCAGGGCGAGCGTCGCGACGTCAGCATCCTGTTCCAGGACATCCGCGGCTTCACCAGTCTGAGCGAGCGGCTCGATCCGGCCGTGCTGCTGCGGCTCCTGAATCAGTTTTTCACCGAGGTCGTTGCGGCGGTCGAAGCAGAAGGCGGCGTCGTCAAGCAATTCCTCGGCGATGGCGTCATGGCGCTGTTCGGCGCGCCGCAGCCGTATCCGGATCACGCGGAACGCGCAGTCCGCGCCGCGCTCGGTATCGTGAGCCGACTGAAAGGCCTGAACGAGACCTTGGGGCAGCAGGGCATCGGGCCACTCGAAATCGGCATCGGTATTCACAGCGGAATGGTGGTCGCGGGGCTGATCGGCCCGGACAATCGCATCGAGTACGGCGTGGTCGGCGACGCCGTCAACCTGGCCAGCCGCGTCGAATCCCTGACCCGCGAAATGCAGGCCACGATCCTGGTTTCCCGCGACATTTCCGCGCAGCTCGGCCCGTCCTTCCAGCTCGGCTGCACCGCTACCATGACGGTCAAGGGCAAGTCCCAGCCGGTCGAAGTCGTCGAGGTCCTGTCCTTGTGTCATCCGGTTGACAGTTCCGACCCGCCGTAATCGCCATCCTTTGAGCCGACCCGAGTAACCGTGTTGGCCTCAAGGAGATGGACATGAAAAAGCCCGATCGTTCGATTGCGGATCGAGCCACGCCCGAGATGGCGCAGTGGCTGGAGACGGTCGATCGTAACACCCGTCAGCAGACCGTCCTGGCCCGGGCACGCGAAGCGCACGAGGCCGTGTGGCACGCGCCGCGGACGCAACAGCTTTTTTCTTCCGTCGCGGGTACTGGCGCAGCGCGACCGGAGGACTTCTCCTTCTTCTTCTACTCTGCGCCGGCCAATGGGGCCACTGCGGTGGAGGACGATGCGACGGCGCGGCGTATGCGGCGGCTGCAGATGTTGAAGTTGATGCTGCAGGAGGCCCAAGCCTCGACAGAAAAGTCGGCTTCGGTGAAGAAGAGCTGAGCGACGCGCCTCGACATGTTCATCTCGGGCAGGTCGCGCAGCTCTGGTAGTCTGCGGCTGGAATGCTTCGCATCATCCGCAGCGCCGACTACCCCACGCGCCCCTGGAAGAACGGCGGCGGCACGACGCGCGACATCGTCGTGTCACCGCCGGGCACTTCGCTCGATGACTTCGACTGGCGGCTGAGCCTCGCTCGAGTCGACCGCGACGGGGCCTTCTCGCGCTTCGACAACGTCGACCGCACGCTCGTCCTGCTCGACGGGGCGATGACGCTGCACGAGCGGGATCGCCGGATCGATCTGGTGCGTCACGAGCCTGTCGCGTTCGCTGGCGAGCGCGCGATCGATGCGACCGTTGCTGGCGGCGCGACGCTCGACTTCAACGTCATGACTCGTCGCGGACGCGTGCGGCACGTCGTACGACGCGAGTCGTTCGGGAAGCAGGCGAGCATCGAAGCGTCCTCGGGTAACACGATCGTGGTATTCGCATTGGAGAGTGGACTGACTCTCGACGGTGAACAGCTTCTCACCTACGACACCGCCATCATCTCCGCTCCGCAAGTTGTAAACGCTGCATCGACAGGCGTAGTCGCTGCGCTCGTCGTCGAGATCGGTGATTTTCGTCCGAACGTGCAATGAAGGCGCCGAGGCTCGTGTCATCATCCCGGCGCTTGCAGGGAGACACCATTCATCGCAGCGGTTGGGAGAAGTGGCACGACTGGAATGCAGTTGTGTTCGCTTCCATGACTCGCTGGTTCTGCGATGCCAGCGGCGCAGCGCCCAGGAAAGTCATCCTCGACGCAGCATGCGGCACCGGACTGCCATCGCTGGCTCTCGCTGAGCGCCTGCAACCCGGCGGCAAAGTCGTCGCGATCGACTCCTCGCCGGTGATGCTGGCCGCCGCCATGCGCATCGCGCGTTCGGCCGGCATCGCGAACATCGAGCATCGACCGATGGATTTGGCTGCGCTCGACTTCATCGACGAGTCTTTCGACGCGGTGACTTGCAAGGACGGTCTGATGTTCTGCGCCGATCCGGTGAAGTGCGCGAGCGAGCTGCGACGCGTGCTCCGGCCGAACGGCCGGTTCGCGTTTTCCGCGTGGGACGAGCCGGAGAAGAACGCCTTCTTCATGACGATCAACCAGGCGGTGTCGCAGTTCATGCCGCGGCCGACGCCGCGCGCCGGCGCGCCCGGGCCGTTCCGGCTTGCGCCTGCAGCCGAGTTCGAGTCCATCTTGCGCCAAGCGGGCTTCAGCGAGTTCACGATTCAGCCGGTGGAAGTCGTCTTCGAAGTCGAGTCGACGGATGTGCACTGGCAGATCGTCGGCGACATGTCGACACCGGTGGAGCAGGCGAAGGCGACGCTGTCGGTCGCTGACGTTCAGCGCCTCAAGCGCGCGATGGCCGAGGCCGTCGAGCCGTACCGCGTCGGTCATCGGATCCGTCTGCCGAATACGGCATTGTGCATCTCGGGGCGTCGCTAATATGCTCCCGACGCATGCGCATCACCGTCGCTCATCACAACCCGGCTTCCTGCCAGCGCTGGCGCGAGGCGCTGGCGCGCGAGCTGCCTGAGGCCGAAGTCGACATCTGGGGCCAGGGTCGTGCAGGAAGCGCCGACTACGCAATCGCGTGGGCCGCGCCCGGGAAAGAGTTCTTCGACCAGCACGATCGCCTGAAGGCGTTCTTCTGCACCGGTGCCGGCGTCGAGAAGCTGCTCACCAGCACTGACATGCCCGAGTCCATCCCTGTCGTCCGCCTCGAAGACGCGGGCATGGGCGCGCAGATGGCGGACTACTGTGTCTACTCCGTGCTGCATTGGATGCGACGGCGCAGCGAGTACGACGAACAGCAGCGTGCGCGGGTGTGGAAGCAGCTATTGCCTGCGAATGATCCCGCCGACTGGCCGATCGGAGTGTTTGGGTTGGGCGTGCTCGGGTTGCAAGTCGCGGCCGCGTTCCGCGCGCTCGGCTTCAGGGTGAACGGCTTTGCGCGCTCGGCTCACGACCATTCTGGCATTCGAGCGTTCGCGGAGCAGGGCGGGGCGGGCGAC
>DATENH010000161.1:0-6136 GCA_035275145.1 Steroidobacteraceae bacterium
CCGGCGGCACGTTGCGCACTTCTTCCAGGCCGCGAAGCGTCGCCGGCAATCGTTCGGCGATCTCGCGCAAGGCATCGTCGGTGAGGATCCAGCCGCGCGGCTTGTCGTGCTTGATCGCCGCGGCTTCACGCCATTGCGCGAGCAACTTCGCCGTCGCGCGCTGCTGCGGATGCAGCCGATCGAGTCCCTTGAGCCGGCGCCACGCAGATTCCGGATCGGTCCGGTGCAGATCGAGCTGCTCGAGCTCGCGCGTCTCTTCGTACAACCACTCGAGTCGTCCTGCGCCTTCCAGTGCCGTGCGCAGGTCGAGGTACAGCGGCACGAGATAGCGCACGTCGTCTTCGGCGTACTGCAATTGCTCCGGCGTGAGCGGCCGACGCGTCCAGTCGGTGCGCGTGTGTCCCTTCGCGAGCGTGTGGCCGAGCCGCTCGGCTACCAGCGAGCCATAGCCGATCTGCGCCGGATAACCGAGCAGCGCCGCGGCGATCTGCGTGTCGAAGATCGGCCCCGGCACCGGCTGGCCCGGCGTCGCGGTCGTGAGCACTTCCAGGTCCTGCCGTGCCGCGTGCAGCACTTTGGTTCGCTCGCGCGAGCGGAGAAATTGCCACAGCGGCTCGAGGTCCTGCACTGCCAGCGGATCGAGCACAGCGCACCCGTCCGACGTCGCCGCCTGGATCAGGCACAGCTTCGGGAAGTACGTGCTCTCGCGCATGAACTCGGTGTCGAGCGCGACGAAGCCGCCGGGCGCGAGGCGAGCGAGCGCGGCGGAGAGATCAGCGGAGGTGGCGATCGGCGGCGTGGCTGACATGTGCGTGCGTGTACAATCCGCCGCAATTATGCACGTTCACATTCTCGGGATCTGCGGCACGTTCATGGGCGGCATCGCCGCGCTGGCGCGCGCGAGCGGCCATCGCGTCACCGGCTCGGACCAGAACGTGTATCCGCCGATGTCCGACCAGCTCGCCGCGGTCGGCATCGAGCTGATCGAAGGCTACGACCCGCAACAGTTGCAGCTCCGGCCGGACGTCGTCGTGGTCGGCAACGTGATGAGTCGCGGCAACGCGCTGGTCGAGGCGCTGCTGGAAAGCGGCATTCCTTACACTTCCGGCCCGGAATGGCTGGCGCGGCACGTGCTCGCCGGCCGCTGGACGCTCGCGGTCGCCGGCACGCACGGCAAGACCACGACTTCGAGCATTCTCGCGTGGATCCTCGAGCACGCCGGCCTCGATCCGGGATTTCTGATCGGCGGCGTGCCCGGCAATTTCAACGTCACGGCGCGCCTCGGCGGCGGCAAGCACTTCGTCGTCGAAGCGGACGAGTACGACACCGCGTTCTTCGACAAGCGCGCCAAGTTCGTGCACTACCGGCCGCGCACGGCAGTGCTGAACAATCTAGAGCACGACCACGCCGACATCTATCCCGACGTCGCGTCGATCCAGTGGCAGTTCCACCAGCTCCTGCGCATGGTGCCGCGGAACGGCCAGGTCGTTGCCAACGCCGGCGATGCGAACGTGATGCGCGTCATCGATATGGGCTGCTGGACACCGGTCGAGCGCTTCGCCGGGACCGTGAGCGGCGACACCAATTGGTACGCTGCTGCGCCGCCGGGCGGCGACTACACCTCATTCGTGCTCATGCAGGGCAATCGGCGTGTCGCCGACGTGCAGTGGCAGATGGTCGGACGGCACAATGCGGAGAACGCGCTGGCCGCAGTGCTCGCCGCACGTCACGCAGGGGTGGCGACGGAGACCGCGGTTGCCGCGCTCAAGGAGTTCGGCGGCGTGCGCCGCAGGCTCGAAGTGCGCGGCGTGGTCGGCGGCGTCACCGTTTACGACGACTTCGCCCATCACCCGACGGCGATCGAAGTCACGATCGACGGGTTGCGCCGTCGCATCGGCAGTTCCCGGCTCATTGCCGTGCTCGAGCCGCGCTCGAATACGATGAAGCTCGGCACGCATCGCGAGGCGATGGCGAAATCGCTGGAGCGCGCGGACCGCGTGTGGTTGTATCAGGGCCCGAACGTGACCTGGGACGTCGCCGGCGCGGTGGCGACACTGGGCGAGCGCGCCGCGGTGGCGAAGGATCTCGACCAGCTGGTCGCGACGCTAGGCGAGACGGTGAGCGCGGGCGATCATGTGCTCATCATGTCGAACGGCGGATTCGGCGGCATTCACAAGAAGCTCCTGGAGCGGCTCGCCAAGAAGTAAGCTCGCCTGCCCATAGCCCATATCCAATGCGTAGCGCGACCCACGCGTCTCTTCCGCTGTTCCCGCTGAACACGGTGCTGTTTCCGGGCGGGCCGCTGCGCTTGCGGATTTTCGAGCCGCGCTATCTCGACATGGTGAGCCGCTGCATGCGCGAGGACTCCGGTTTCGGCGTCGCGCTCATCGTCGCCGGACGCGAGGCCGGCGGCGCGGCGCAGACCGTGACGGTCGGCACGCTGGCGCGCATCGTCGACTTCGAGCAGCTCGAGGACGGGCTGCTCGGCATCACCGCTCGCGGCGAGCGCCGCTTTCGCATCGTGCACGTTCACCAGGAAAGCGACGGCTTGAACGTGGCGCAGGTCGAGTGGCTCGAAGACGAGCTGCGGGCGGAAGTGCCGCCGCAGCACGCGGTGCTGGCCGAGTTGTTGCGGCGCGCGCTGGAGCAGATCGGGCCCGCCTACGGCGAAGTCACGCCGGCCTACGAGGATGCGACCTGGGTCGGGATGCGGCTGGCGGAAATCCTGCCGCTCGCACCGGTCGAGCGGCAGGAATTGCTGGAGCTGAGCGACGGACCGGAGCGGCTGCAATGGCTGCAGTCGCGGCTCGACATTCAGGAATCGCGCGACGACGACTCCGACAACTGATAGAGCGTGAACGCCACGGCCATCGCGGCGAGCCACACGAACGCTGCCCAGCCGATCACGCCGTCATATTCCCCGACGACCCATGCGAGCTTGGCGCTGCCGTTGATCGCCGTCGTGTCGCGCAGGATGAAAATCATGCAAACACCCGCGGCGTGCAGGCCGATGCACGCGGCGATGGCGCCGGTGCGCAGACGCACGAGCGCGAGCAGGATGCCGAGCGCGACGAGTGCCAGAAACGAATCGACGAATGCCAGCGGCTGCGCGTAGCGCTCGAACAGCCGGCTCAGCACCTGAAAGCCGTGCACCCACGACACGTCTTCCGGAGGCACGCGCAGCTTGCCGCCCAGGAAGTGCAGAGCGGCGTACAAGACGCTCGGTGCGACGATCGCGGCGCGGATGCTGGACGTGCGCGCGACGGCCGTGAACAGGATGCCGCGGAAAAAGGTTTCTTCGATGAATGCGACGACGAGACCGGAGAGCAGCCCTTGCCCGACCAGCGGCAACAAATCGCCGTCGAGTCCCGGCTTGATCTGCCGCACGTCGAGCGCGAGCAGCAGCGCCACCAGCGGCAACATCAAGCCGATGCCCGCCGCCCAGCCGATGCCGAGCTGTCGGAAGAATTCCGCGCGCGGCAGCCGGTAGCCGAGCGCCGCGCGATTCGAGAGTCCGAGCCGGCGCGTGAGCACGATGAGGCCCACCAGCGCGAGCAGCATCGCGAGCCGATTCATCACACGATGCACCGGCTCGACCGAAACCGTGCCGACCAGCAGCCAGGCAGGATAAGTGAGCGCCGCTGCCAGGAGCAGCGCGCAGGCCAGCAGGGCGATGAACAGGAAGAAAGTGCGCACGGACGGCGAGTTGGCTGCGAATTTTTCGATGAAAGGCCTGGTTTCTCGCGGTGGCGACAGTAGCACACCTGCATACACTGCGGTTACGCGCAATCCTTGCGCGAACAGGAGATCTGTCATGGAAGAAGCCAGGGCACAGGCAATCGTCTCGGCGCTCGCGAACGGGGTGAATCCGCTCACCGGCGAGCTGTTTGCAGCCGACAGCCCCTACCAATCTGCGGACGTGATCCGCGCGCTGTATTGCGCGGTCCGGGCCCTCGAAACCGCGAGTCGGCGGCGCAACCGGGCGCAGGGTCCGGCATCGAACAATGCCGGCAAGCCGTGGACGGAAGAGGAGGACCGCGAGCTGCTGTCCGCATTCGACGGCGGCCGTCCACTCGCCGAGCTGGCGCAGGCGCACGGCCGCACGCGCGGCGGCATTCAGGCGCGCCTCGTTCGCCACGGCCGGTTGGCGCCCGAGGGCGGCCGCCCGATCGGCGGACCGGGGAAATGGCGGCCGGGGAGCACACCAGGGAGCGCCGGTGCTTCTCGCGCTTCGTGAGCTGTGCGTTCCGGGGCTGTACAATGCGCCGCGCTCATATGTGCAGCGCCTTCCTCCAACCGCCGCCATTGCCCAACGTTGCGCCCGCGCGGCGCACGGTGCGCGTGAACATCATCGGCAAGTCGAACGGCGTCGGCCTGGCGCGCGACATCGATCTGCTCGCGGGCGCCCTGCAGGCGTCGGGTCATCAGGTCGATGTCACGATCATCGATGCAGTGCAGGCCAGGCGGCGCCGGTCTCCGCTGGCGCAGTTCGCGACGCGCGCGCGGCTCGCGTGGGGCGGTGGCGCCAACAAGCCGCAGACCGCGCGGGCCGACGTGAATCTCATGCTCGAGCACGTCTGGCTGCAGTACTTGTCGACGGCGCCCGTCAACGTTGCCGTGCCGAATCCCGAGTGGTTCGACAAGCACGACCGGCGGTTTCTGGCGGAGGTCGACAACGTCTGGGCGAAGACCCTCTACACCCGCGAGCTGTTCCGCGCGCTCGGCTGCAGCACCACGTACATCGGCTTCGACAGCGACGATCGCTACGAGAGCGACATCGCCAGACGGCGCACGTATTTTCACCTCGCCGGCAAGAGCACGATGAAGGGCACGGATCGCCTGCTCCGCGTCTGGCAGCGGCATCCGGAATGGCCGCGCCTGATCCTCGTCCAGCACGCGGACGGTGTTCCCGTGCCGCCGGCCGCGCCGAACATCGAGGCGCGCGTCGCCTACCTGTCGGATCGGGAATTGCGTCAGATGCAGAACGAAAGCCTGTTCCATCTCTGCCTGTCGCTGACCGAAGGCTGGGGGCATTACATCGTCGAGGCAATGGGCGTCGGCGCAGTGACCCTTACAGTCGACGCGCGCCCGATGAACGAGCTCGTCACTGCGGATCGCGGTGTGCTCGTGCCGTATCGGGCGACGGGCACGCAGCGTCTCGCAACGACGTATCAGTTCGACGAGGCGGGGCTGGAGGCGGCGATCGAGCGCACGATCGCGATGAGCGACGCGGAGTGCAGCCAGCTCGGTGCACGCGCGCGCGCCTGGTTTGGCGACAACAAGAGCAGTTTCACTGCCCGCCTCGAGGCAGCTTTGCTGGAGTTGCCTCAGGCCTGACGCACGCGGCTGGTGTCCAGATGCGAGGCCAGCCCTTCCTCAGTCCACGTCGCCCTGCTGGCGAGCGTCTCGTTCAGCAGCCGATCGAACGGATTCGGCGCGGTCGGCGCACGCGACGCGTGATGCAGGTGAAAGGCGATTGCCATGTGACGCACGTAGCGGCGCCGCAGCCCGAGGTGCAGCAGGCGGGCGACGAATTCGCGATCTTCCGGCCCCCATGCAGTGAAGCGCTCGTCGTAGCCGTTCACCTGGATCGCGTGACTGCGCCAGAAGGATTGGTTGCAGCCTTGCACGCCGCCGAGCGTGCCCTTGGTCCGGGAGAAGAACCGGCTCAGCAGCGGGCTGCGCATGGCGTAAGCGCGTCGGTGCAAGCCCGGTGTGAGCGGGCCGACGTCGGCGGTGCCGTTGCCTTGTAACAGCTGCGCGGTAGTGGCCGCGGAAAGCTGCGGCCGGGCCCCTTGAATGAAGCAGTCCGGTCGCGCGCAACGCACATGGTCCGCGACGAATTGCGGATGCAGGACCATGTCGCCATCGGCGAGCAGGATGTACTCGGCGCGCGCAGCGGCAATCGCGCGATTGCGGGAGCGAGCAAGGCGGAATCCCTGGTCCTCCTGCCAGACGTGCTGCAGGGGTAGACCGGCAGCGCGCCACCGGTCGATCACCGCACGGGTGGGCGGGCCCGAGCCATCGTCCGCGACGATCACTTCGTCCGGCCGGTGCGTCTGCCGCGCCACGCTCGCGAGCGTGAGCTGCAGGGCCTCCGGCCAGTTATAGGTCGTTACGATCAGGCAGGTGCGCA
>DATENH010000162.1:0-11062 GCA_035275145.1 Steroidobacteraceae bacterium
GCGATAGGCGGTCAATGCATCGTGCGTGCGGCCAAGTTGCAGCAACAGCTCGCCGAGCAGGATGCTGCTCTTGTGCAAGAGGATCGGCTCGCGCGCGAGGGCGCTGGCTTTGTTGACGAGACCGAGGGCGCGCTCGAAGCGCAGGGCCGACTGCTCAGCCATCGCGGCTTCGATATACGCCGTCGTTGCGCGATCGTCGTCCGCGGCAGCCAGGTGGTCGGCGCGCAGAGCTTGATCGCCGTGCGCATACCACTCGGCGGCGGTGCGATGCAGCTCACGCCGCTGCGATTTCAGCGTTGACTCATAGATGGCGTCGCGGAAGAGGGCGTGGGCGAACTCCAGGTCGACACCGTTGAAGCGCACCAGTGCGGTGTCGGTCAGCGGCGTCGGATCGTATTCGTCGTCATTGAGTACCCGACGCAGGGCTGTCAAAGCAGCCCGATGTCCGAGAACTGCAGCAGCCTGCAAGGCGGCATGATCGCGACCTGACAAGCGCGCGGCTCGCGCGAGCACGATCGATCGAACGGACCCCGGCAGCAAATCGTGTCCCGCGCGGGCGGCGCGCAGGAGCTGGTCGAGGAACAGCGGATGACCATCGGCGCGCTGAATGCAAGCGGCGATCGTGTCCGCAGGCAGCTCCGGAAAATGCGCAGCAAGCTCCTGTGCTTCATCTTCTGCGAGCGGCGCGAGGTCGACTGTCGTAACCGGGCAGCCGCGCGCGCGTGCGCGCCAACTGGCGTTGATCGGGTCGCCCTCGGGGCGAGTGGTCATGATGAACAGGATCTGGCAGTTCGCGACGACCGCAGCGATCTCGCCGAAGCGCGCGAGCTCGTCGGTGTCGGCCCAGTGCACGTCCTCGACCACCAACAACTGCGGCCCGCGCTGTACGGCCGACTCGATCAACTGCGCCAATGCCAGTGCGCGGCCGCGCTGACGGGTCGCGATCTCCATCGCCTTTTCGAGCGCGGCAAGCTCGGCGTCGATCGGTGCGTCGATGAGGTCGCTCAGGAAGATGATCTGGTCGACAGCGTTGCGGCCCGACATCGCGCGCCGGACTGCCGCGGCGCGTTCGTTCGGCGTTGCTTCCGCACCGAGGCCCAGCAAGCTCAACGCGAGCGCGGTGATCGGGCGCCGGCCGGGCGACTGGCCGAAGTCGAACACCTGCGCGGAATGCACCGCGACGCCTCGCTCGCGGGCCGAGGCGCGAATCGCGTTCACCAGGCTCGTCTTGCCGATGCCAGCTTCTCCGCGCACGACGATCGCGCGTCCGTGGCGACTGTTCGTGCATCTTTCCAGTGCTGCAAGAATCATCGCGAGCTCGGGGCGACGGCCCACGAACGGTTGTGCGCCAGGACCGATCTCGCTGCGCAGTCCCTGCAAGCTCCACGCTTCGATCGGTTCCGCCTGACCGGGCTGGCCGCTGGCGGCGCGTGCACCGGTGACGCGCTCGCCAAGCGACGCACGCAGCTCTTCAGAGATCAGGATCTCGCCGTCCGCAGCGCGTGCCGCGAGCGTGTGAGCGACGTGTGTCGGCCGGCCCGTCAGCGGAAAGATCTCGGCGCCGCACAGCACTTGACCTTGTGCGATTCCGATCCGCAGGGCCAGCGGATTGGCGACTGGCCAGGGCGTACTTGCGACCGTGCACTGCAGAGCCAGGGCGGCCTGCGCGGCGCGCTCGGGTTCGTTGCCGTATGAAGTTGGAATGCCGAACACGGCGAGCACGTTGCTGCCGACGCGTCGATCGGCGCGACCGCCGAACTCGGTGACCGCTTCGTGCACGCGCCGATGGAATTGCGTCGCGAGCCCATGAGCCTCTTCCGGATCGAGCTGCGCTTCCAGCTCCAGCAGACCTTCGAGACGGGCGACTAGAATCGTGGCATCGAGTAGCTGCGGCCGGAGCTCGACAGGAGCGGCCGGCTCACTGACGCGCGGAGTCTCGTGCGCGGCAGTGTCGTCGAGTGGGGCGTCGTCGGCATCGACGTTGCCGAGCGCGGCGCGGCGGCGTTTCATCAAGTCGCGATAGAGCTGCTCCGTCGCCGGCTCGGGCGCAACGTCGAGCTCTCGCCGGAGCACATCGCGACACACGCGATACTGACGCAGCGCCTCGGCATACGAGTTGCGCTTGGCGTGTTGCTCCATGACCATGCGATGCGCCGATTCGTTGAGCGGCTCGAGCGCGACGAGCTTGGTCGACGCGGCAAGTGCGCCTTCGCTGTCGCCATTCGCGACGCACAGCTCGGCAAGCTTGTTGAGCGCGTCGCTCAACTGCTTGCGCAAAGTAATCCGCTCGCTCGTCAGCCATTCGTCGAAGGCCGTCGAGCGTGCGTCGAAGCCATCGAGCAGATCGCCGCGATAGTGCGACATCGCCTCCTGCAGCGACGTGCGTGTCCCTGCATTGAGAGCGCGGCGAAACGCATGCAGATCGCTGTGCACGACCGCAGGATCGATGCCGACAGACTCGGTATCGGCGAGCAGCGCCTTGTGCGCGTCGACCGGCAAAGACTTGCGCAAGGCTGCGAGTGCCTGACGCAAGCTCGTGCGAGCGAGCTCCTCGTCAGCGTCTTCCCACAACAACGTCGCAAGCCGGTCGCGGCTGTGCGATTCGCCCGGGCGCAACGCCAGGTAGGCAAGCAGCGCACGGCCCTTGCGAGACGCAATGCGAATCTCGGCGCCCGCAGCGTCCTGCACGCGGAATGCACCGAGAACCTGCAGATTCAATTCGGTCAAAGGAGGTTCCCCGGGCCCGCTTCGTTTTAGGCGCCCATTTTCACGTATTTTTCACGACTGTCGAGACTTACCCCTCACGGCCCCTGCCTAGAGTTCCTCCTGCCCATTGACTACCGGAGGATTCATGCTCACAGATGCCCGCGGCTGCCCCACTTCGGCCCCCAGCAGTGTTTCCCTGCAGCAATACGAGCAGGCATTGGAGCTTTCGCTGAGTTATCAGCTCGATCCGCTGGCGACGATCCAGAAATCCCTCGACGCCGATCCGACCTTTGCGATGGGCCACTGCCTGCGAGCCGGCCTGGCCGTCATGGCAACCGACCGCGGCGCGCTGCCGATCCTGGCCGAGAGCGTCGAGGCCATCGAGGCGCTTGGCCGACGCGCCGTCGAGCGCGAGCGCGCCCACGCCGCCGCCGCGCGTGCATGGCTGCATGGCGACTTCGCCGGTTCGATTCAGCGCTACGGCGAGATCCTGCTCGACCATCCGCACGACCTGCTGGCGTTGCAGGTCGCGCACGTCGGCGACTTTTTCCTCGGCGCGTCTTCGATGCTGCGCGACCGGGTCGCGCAAGTGCTCCCGACCTGGGACACGAGCACGCCGGGGTATGGTTACGTCCTCGGCATGTACGCATTCGGCTTGGAGGAGACTGCGCTGTATTCGCGGGCCGAGGACATCGGCCGGCGCGCGCTCGACGTCAATCGGCGCGATGCGTGGGCGGTCCACGCGGTCACACACGTGATGGAGATGCAGGGTCGATTGCGCGATGGCATCGAGTGGCTCGTCACCCGCGAGAACGACTGGTCGGTGAACAACGGCTTCGCGTTCCACAACTGGTGGCACCTCGCGCTGTTTCAGCTCGAATCGGGCAACTACGATCGCGTCCTCGAGCTGTACGACCGGCGAATCCGCGCCACCCCCTCAGAGGTGCCGCTGGAGATGATCGACGCGACAGCATTGTTGTGGCGGCTGGAGCTGCGCTCGACGAGCGTCGGCGATCGCTGGCAGAAGCTGGCCGCGTCCTGGGAACCGCTCGCGGAGCATTCGTACTACGCGTTCAACGATGCGCACGCCGTGATGGCATTCGCGGCGGCCGGTCGCACCGATCTCGCACAGCGGACGATTGCCGCAATGGAGCGCAAGGCCGGCGGCTCGGACACGAATGCGATGATGACGCGCGATGTCGGGCTGCCGCTGGCACGCGCCGTCGTGGCATTCACTGCCGGCCGATACGGAGACACCATTGCGCTGTTGCAGCCGATTCGCACCATCGCCAATCGCTTCGGCGGCAGCCACGCACAGCGCGATCTCATTCATCTGACGCTGGTGGAAGCGGCGCTGCGCGCGCGTCACAGCCGGCTCGCACGTGCCCTGGTTGCCGAGCGCACGCAGCTCAAGCCGTCGAGCCCGTTCAACTGGCAACTGACGGCACGCTCGATGGATCTCAATGGCGATAGTGCCGGCGCAGCTCGCGCGCTGGAGAGCGCCGAGGCGCGCACCAAGGCGCAGTTTGGAATGCACCGGGCCTACGCCTGATGCGGGCGTGACAGGTAATCCTGCGACTGCATTTCGATCAGGCGGCTCTTGGTGCGCTCGAACTCGAAGTTGAGCTTCGAGCCACGGTACAGCTCGGTCACCGGCGCGACCGCGGCAACGACCAGCTTCACTGCGCGATCGTAGAACTCATCGACCAGCGAGATGAAACGCCGCGCGGCGTTCTCGGCGTCGGGCCCGAGCACGGGCACGTCGGTGAGGAACACCGTGTGATAACAGCGCGCGATCTCGATGTAGTCGGCCTGGCCGCGCGGGCCGTCGCACAGCTCTTTGAAGGTGAACCAGATTGCGCCGTCAGCATGACGATGCGCGCGCAGCCGGCGATGGTTGAGGATCAGCGTCGTGTCGGTCGCACCGGGCTCGGCGGCGATCGCGTCGAAGAGCTTTTCCAGGTCTCCCGCAGTCGCGGTCTGGCGCGTATCGAACCAGGTGTGTGCGCGTTCGAGCAGTCGGAGCCGGTAGTCGGCGCCGCCATCCATGTGCACGACTTGCGTGTGCTCCCTCAGCGCACGGATCGCCGGCAGGAAGCGCGCACGCTGCAGGCCTTCTTTGTAGAGATCGTCGGGGGGGACGTTCGAGGTCGCGACCAGCGTAACGCCGCGCGCGAACAGACCGCGAAACAAAGAGCCCAGCAGCATCGCGTCGGCGATGTCGGTGACGAACAACTCGTCGAAGCACAGCACGCGCGCCTTCTGCGCAAGCCGGTCGGCGACGCGATCGAGCGGATTGGTCTGTTCCTTGTGCTTCTTCAGCTCGTCGTGCACGGACTGCATGAAGCGATGAAAGTGACTGCGCTGCTTGTCGCGGAACGGCAGGCTCTGGAAGAACAGGTCCATCAGCCAGGTCTTGCCGCGGCCGACGCCACCCCACACGTACAGGCCGCGCTGCAGCTCGTGCAACTTGCCGCCCGACAACAGGCCACCGAGCAGCTTCTTGCCGAGCGACGGCTTGGCCTTGGCGGCGAGCAGGCGCTCGCGCAGCCCGTCGAACAGCGCGACCACCTGCTGTTGCGCGGGATCAGGTTTGTATCCCAGGCGAGCGCACTCGCGCTCGTAGAGCTCGGTGACTTTCACGCCTGCAGCTCGGGCAGGTTCTTGAAGAAGTCGAGCGCTTGCGGATTGGCGAGCGCGTCGAGGTTCTTCACCGGCCGGCCGTGCACCACGTCGCGCACCGCGAGCTCGACCAGCTTGCCATTGATCGTGCGCGGCAGGTCCGGCGCCTGCACGATGCGTGCGGGCACGTGACGTGGCGTCGTGTTGGCGCGGATCGCTGTGCGGATCTTGTCGCGCAGTCGCTCGTCGAGCATCGATCCTTCGCGCAGGCGGACGAACAGCACGATCCGCACGTCGCCTTGCCACTGCTGTGCGATGACTATCGACTCGGCGACTTCTTCGATCTTCTCGACCTGCCGATAGATCTCGGCAGTGCCGATCCGCACGCCGCCGGGATTCAGCACTGCATCCGACCGGCCATGCACGACCAATCCGCCGCGCGCTGTGACCGTGGCGAGATCGCCGTGCCACCAGACGTTCGGATACCGCGCGAAGTAGGTGGCATGAAAGCGCGAGCCGTCGCTGTCGCCCCAGAAGCCGATCGGCACGGAAGGGAAGGGCGCGCTGCACACCAGCTCGCCCTGTTCGCCCACGAGCGGCTTGCCGGCATCGTCGAAGATCTCGGTCTTCATGCCGAGGCTGAGCGCCTGCATTTCGCCTTCGTAGACCGGTTGAATCGGGCAGCCGCCGCCGAAGCACGCCATCAGGTCGGTGCCGCCGCTGATGGAAGCGAGCAGTACATCGGGTTTCACTTCGCGATAGACGTAGCGGTAGCTCGGCGGGTTGAGCGGCGCGCCGGTCGAGATGATGGTGCGCAGCGCGCCCAACTCGAACTCGCGCCGCGGGCGGATTCCCGCTTGCTCGCACGCGACCAGGAAGCGTGGGCTCGTGCCGAAGATCGTGATGCGCTCGTCGTGCGCCATGCGCCAGAGAACGCGTGGATCCGGCTGCAGCGGCGCGCCGTCGAACAGCACGATCGTTGCGCCGGTCGCCAGTCCGCTGGCGAGCGCGTTCCACATCACCCAGCCGCAGGTCGTGTAATAGAAGAAGCGATCGTCGGGCCCCATGTCGGAATGGAGCATGTGCTCCTTCATCTGCTGCAGCAGTGCGCCGCCTGCAGTGTGCATGATGCACTTCGGCACGCCGGTGGTGCCGGAGGAATACAGAATGAAAACCGGATGATCGAACGGTAGCTGCTCGAACGACAGTGGTGCGGCAGAGTCGCCGAAGTCCGCGAACGCGACTGCGCTATCGATCGTGTCGAGTGCAGGCCGTTCGTCGAGATACGGCACGAGCACGATGCGCTCGATGCTCGGGATCTGCGCCTTGACCGCTCGGATTGTCTCCATGCAATCGAGCGTTTTGCCCGCGTAGCGATAGCCATCGGCTGCGAACAGGACCTTCGGGGTGATCTGCCCGAATCGATCCAGCACGCCGCTCGCGCCGAAGTCCGGCGAACAGGACGACCAGACGGCGCCGAGGCTCGTCGTTGCGAGCATCGCGATCACCGTTTCCGGAATGTTCGGCAGGTAACCGACAACGCGATCGCCGGGCTTCACTCCGGCGGCGCGCAGGCCAGCGGCGATGCGTGCGGTCTCGCTGCGGAGCTGCGCCCACGACAGCTCGCGACGCTGCCCGCGCTCGTTGCGAAAGACGATCGCTGCGCTGTTGTCGTCGCGGCGCAGTAGATTTTCCGCGTAGTTGAAGCGCGCATCGATGAACCAGCGCGCGCCGGGCATGCGGTTGCCTTGTTCGAGAATCTGCGTGGCGCGTGTCTGCGCGCGGATCTCGCAGAAGTCCCACAGCGCGCTCCAGAAGTTCTCCGGGAATTCGATCGACCAGCGATGCAGCGCCGGGTAGTCAGGCACCGGTGCGCGATGACGCTCGCGCACGAACTGCATGAAGCGGGTCAGCTGGGTGCGGGCGATGCGTTCGGGCGCAGGGGACCAGATCGGCTCCATGGGCGACTAAAGGTTCTGGTAGTTCGGCCCGGAGCCGCCTTCCGGCGTGGTCCAGTTGATGATTTCGTACGGATCCTTGATGTCGCACGCCTTGCAGTGGACGCAGTTCGCTGCGTTGATCTGCAAGCGCCGCCCGCCCTGGCCGTCGGCAACCATCTCGTAGACGCCGGCGGGGCAGAAGTTCTCGCACGGATTGCCGTATTCCTTGGTGCAGCGGGTGACGCAGATCGACGTGTCCTGCACCTTCAGATGCACCGGCTGCGACTCGTCGTGCACGTTGCCGGCGAAGAACACCGATGCCAGGCGGTCGCGCGGCGGCAGCGAACGATCGACCCAGCCGCGATCGGGCGAGGTGTACTCGTCGAGCTTCTCCAGCGCCGACCAGTCCGCTTCGTTGTGCATCGTCCAGGGCACGTGGCCCTTGAGCAGCGAAACGATGCCGGCATTGAACATCGCGAAGTACAACCCGCGCTTGAAGCCCGGCTTGAAGTTGCGCACCGCGTGCAACTCGCGATGACCTTCGGAGGCGCGCCAGCGCGCGTCGTAGCCTGCGGGCTTGCCGGTTTCCGCGAGATGTTCGGCAGCCAGCGCGCCGGAGCGGATCGCCTGGTGTATGCCCTTGATCTTGAAAACGTTGAGCGTTCCCGCAGCGTCGCCGATGAGCAGCGCACCCGGCATCTCGAGCTTCGGCAGCGACTGGTAACCGCCTGCCGCAATGGTGCGCGCGCCGGCTGCGAGGATCTCGCCACCTTCCAGCAGCGGCTTGATGCGTGGATGGTGCTTGAACTGCTGGAACGTCTCGAACGGTTTGAACCGCGGATCGCGATAGTTGAGGCCGACCACGTAGCCGACGTACACGCGATCCTGATCCAGGTGATACACGAAGCTGCCGCCGTAGGTAGCGGTATCGAGCGGCCAGCCGAACGCGTGCTCGATGCGACCGGGCTTCACGCGTCCGGGCGGCAACTGCCACAGTTCTTTGAAGCCGAGGCCGAACGTCGGCGGATCGGCGTTTTCACGCAGGTTGAATTTCGCGATCAGCTGTTTCGCGAGCGAGCCGCGCGAGCCCTCGGCGATCACGGTCGTGCCCGCGTGGATTTCCACGCCCGGCGTGTAATTCGGGCCCGGCGTGCCGTCCTTGTTGAGGCCCATGTCGCCGATGCGCACGCCCTTCACTGCGCCTTGCTCGTCGAACACCGGCTCGGCTGCCGAGAAGCCGGGGAAGATGTCGATGCCGAGCTTCTCGGCCTGCTGCGCCAGCCACGGTGTGAGCTGCCCGAGCGAGACGATGAAGTTGCCGTGGTTGTGCATCGGCGAGAGGCTCACGGCAAAGTTCGGCAGCTTGAACGAGCCGGTCTTCGTCATGAGGCGGACGTCGTCCTCGGCCGCGGGCACCTTCATGCCCGTGTACTCGCTGCGCCAGTTCGGCAGCAGCTTCTCCAGCGGCCCCGGTTCGAGCACGGCGCCGGAGAGCGCGTGCGCGCCGACTGCCGATGCTTTTTCGAGCACGCAGATGTTCGTGTCCGGCTTGAGCTGCTTCAGGCGGATCGCACAGGCGAGGCCCGCGGGACCCGCACCGACGACGACGATGTCGTACTCCATCACCTCGCGATCGGTCATGCGCGTGCTCTCACTTCGGCGCCATGCGAATCGCACCGTCGAGGCGGATGCATTCGCCATTGAGCATGCTGTTCTCGCAGATGTGTGCGACCAGCGCCGCGTATTCCTCGGGCCGGCCGAGGCGCGACGGGAACGGCACCTGCTTGCCGAGCGAGTCCTGAACTTCCTGCGACAGCGCCGCGACCATCGGTGTCTTGAAGACGCCGGGTGCGATGGTCATCACGCGGATACCGTTGCCTGCGAGGTCGCGCGCCATCGGCAGCGTCATGCCGACGATGCCGCCTTTGGAAGCGGAGTAGGGGACCTGCCCGATCTGGCCGTCGAACGCCGCGACGGAAGCGGTCATCACGATGACGCCACGCTCGCCTTCTTCGTTTGGCGTGTTGTTGACCATCACGCCGGCGGCGGACTTCGACACCAGCAAAGTGCCGACGAGGTTCACCTCGATGACCTTGCGGAACACCTCGCCGGGCATCGGGCCTTCCTTGTTGACCATGCGACGGGGCCAGCCGATGCCGGCGCAATTGATCGCGACATTCAAGCCGCCCATGTCGCTGTGCGCCTGCGCCATTGCTGCAGTCAGCGCCGCTTCGTTCGTGACATCGACCTTCTGGAAGCGCGCAGCGGCGCCGAGTGCCTTGGCAGCCGCCTGGCCGGCAGCTTCCTGCACGTCGATCAAAGTGACTTGCGCGCCGGCGCCGACCAGCCGCTGCGCGACCGCGTTGCCCAGCCCCGAAGCGCCGCCGGTGATGACGGCGCGAACCTGATTCAGCTTCATCGTCGATTTCCCCTCAAATTCTCTGCGCGCCATCCACTTCGATGATGCGCCCGGAAAAATAATCGTTCTCTGCAATGAACACCGCCGCGTGCGCCATCTCGGCCGGCTCGGCCATGCGCTTGAGCGGCACCGCATTGACGGCGCGCTCGATCATCTCTGGCTTCATCGTGTCGAGGATCTCGGTGCGCGTAAAGCCCGGCGCGATCGCACCGGCCCGGATGCCGTAGCGCGCCAGCTCCTTCGCCCATACGACGGTCATCGCGACGACGCCGGACTTGGTGGCCGAATAGTTCGACTGGCCCATATTGCCGGCACGCGAGATGCTCGAAGTGCTGATGATCACGCCGGCGTTGCCGAGGGTGATCATGCGCTGTGCCGCTTCGCGCGCGCCGAGGAACACGCCCGTCAGGTTCACGTCGATGACCGCGCGCCATTGATCCAGCGACATCTTGCCGACGACTTTGCCGTCCTGAACCTTGACGAGCAGCGCGTCCTTGGTGATGCCGGCGTTGTTGATCATCACGTCGAGCCGGCCGAAGTCGCGCACGACGCCATCGAGCGTGCCCGACACGTCTTCCTCGCGAGTCACATTGCAAAGATAGGTCTGGCATCGTACCGACTCGGCTTCGCACAGCTCTCGGGTGCGGTCGAGATCGGTCTGATTCAAGTCGAGGAGGGCGAGATCGGCGCGCTTGCGCGCGAAGGCGAGCGCCATGGCGCGGCCGATGCCGCGACCGGCACCGGTGATGACGACGAGCTTCTTGTCCAGCTGCATGCCTGACCTCAAAAATGAGGCGGGATGTTAGCAAAAAGGCTGTGGTGCCGGGCTGCAGGTCGGGCTTGGCCCGGCTCTTCTGCGCGCACCGGATTGTCGGGCTGAAGCCGACCGACAGCGTTACTCCCGCTACCAGTTCGGCTTGCGGCGCTCGAGGAATGCGGACAGACCCTCGCGACCTTCCGGACTGACGCGTAGCCGTGCGAGCAGCTGCGCCGTTTCCTCGGCCAGCACGTCGCGGTCCCCGAGCTGTGCCATCCGACGCACGAGCTTTTTTGCCGCGCGAAGTGCCTCTGGCCCGCCACGCAGCAGCTGGTCGACTTGAGCTTCGACAGTCGCGTCGAGCTGCTCTGCAGTCGTCGTGAAGTGCAGCAGCCCGATAGTGCGCGCTTCCGGTGCATCGAAAGGTGTCGCGGTCAGGAACAGGCGCCGCGCATGTCGGTTGCCGATCGCGGCCACCACGTAGGGCGAGATGACCGCGGGAACGATGCCCAGGCGTACTTCGGTCAGCGCGAACTTTGCAGTCTCTGCGCCGATGGCGATGTCGGAGCACGCGACCAGGCCCACGCCGCCGCCATAGACGTTGCCGTTGACCCGCGC
>DATENH010000163.1:0-11349 GCA_035275145.1 Steroidobacteraceae bacterium
CAGCGTGGAGTACGTGCCGATCCGGCACGCGCTGAACCTGGAGAGCGTGATCACGTATGAAGGCACGGAGACCGTGCACCAGCTAACGGTCGGTCGCGCCCTCACCGGCATCAACGCTTTCTGAGCGCTCGCCCGCGTGCGCGATCCGCACGCGCGGCGGCGAGATGCGTGTTTCCAGGCGCGCTGACGCATCCCAGCACAGGACCAGCGTCAGCAGCGACAACCACGCCCATGTAGCCTCCCGCCGCTGCTGCCCGCGGTCGGGGCCGGAAACCGCCGTATTCTGTAGAACGCGCATGGACGCTATTTCAGGTCAACGCTGCGGATCGACGGCGTACGGCAAGCGTCCTGGCGCGGGCAGATTGTGATCAATCGTGGCGCGCACTCCGCACGCATCCGGCAGCGCTACACTGTGCCCATGAAGAAAGTCATCGCCATCGTCGAAGACGAGCCCGCAATTCGCGACAACTACGCCGCAGCGTTTCAGCGTCACGGCTACTCCGTGCGCACGTACGGCGAGCGCAAAGAAGCGATCGAAGCGTTCCGCGGGCGGTTGCCCGATCTCGCGGTGATCGACGTCGGCTTGCGCGACGAGCCGGAGGGCGGCTTCGAATTGTGTCGCGAGCTGCGCTCGCTCTCCGCCGAGCTGCCGATCATCTTTCTCACCGCGCGCGACAGCGAGCTCGACGCGGTCTCCGGCTTGCGCCTCGGCGCAGACGACTACCTGACGAAGGATCTGAGCCTCTCGCATCTCATGGCGCGCGTGACGGCGCTGTTCCGGCGCATCGACGCGCTGACTCAGCCGTCGAATCGCGATCAGATCGTGACGCGCGGCGCGCTGCTCATCGACACCGCGCGGCTGCACGCGACGTGGCAGGAGAAACCGCTCGGCCTGACGCTCACCGAGTTCTGGATCGTGCACGCGCTCGCGAAGAATCCCGGCCACGTCAAGAACCGGCAGCAGCTCATGGACGCCGCCAACGTCGTGCTCGACGACAACACGATCACGTCGCACGTGAAGCGCATCCGTCGCAAGTTCCAGGCGATCGACCAGTCCTTCGACAGCATCGAGACGATGTACGGAATGGGGTACCGGTGGAAGGAATAAATGTCCCTTCGCACCAAGCTGCTCCTGCTCAGTCTTCTCACGCTGATCCTGCCTTGGGCGGGCTGGCAGTACGCGCAGCAGATGGAAACGACACTGCGGCGCAGCCAGGAAGACGCGCTGCTCACGACCGCACAGGTTCTCAGCCGCGTCGTTGCGAGCGAGCCCGAGCTGCTCTATCGCGTTCCTGATCTGCGCCGCGACTTCGATCCGGCGCGCGGCGATCTCTTCGCACCGCTGCTCGTAACGCAGCCATTACTCGACGGCTTCGCCGACGAGTGGCCTCAGCCTGCGCGTGCCGTGCCGGGCTTCGACAACACCAGCCGTGGCGGCGAAGGCGCCGACCCCAAAGTGCGCGCCGGCGTGTATGGACGATCGATGCACTTGTACATCGAGGTTGCGACTCCGTCGGTGCATTACGAGGTTCCGACCCGCGACGAGCTGCCGCCGGCAGCGGGGGCCGATCGCGTGATCGTCCTGCTCCACGACGAGTTCGGCCACGAGCGCGCCTGGTCCATCAGCGCCATCGCGCCCGGACCGCTGCTCGTGCGCATGTGCGAAGTCGGCGCTCCCTGGAAGCCGTCCGCCGACGAAGTGCCGTACGTCGAGGGCAGGTGGCGCGAGACCGGCAAGGGCTATGCGATCGAGCTGCGCGCGCCGCTCAATCTCTTCGGCACGCAACTCGCGGTGCAAGCGCTCGACGCGAAGGATGCGATCGTCGCGCAGACGCGCGGGCTCGCGTGGATTCACACCGGCTCGGAGGCGTTGAAGCAGCGGCTGGAGCAATACGCGCCGGATGGCGTGCGCGTATCGGTCGTCGACACGCACGGCTGGCTGCTCGCGCGCGCGGGCTCGATCGCGATCGCGACCCCGTCGAAGTATCCCGGTCTGGAGCGCGACGACGAAGGCTTCACGCGATCGATCTACCGCGTGCTGTTCTCCAGCGACGCTGCACGTGCCCTGCCCTATGGGCTTCCGTACGGCATGTGGGGCGCGCCAGTCGACGCCGCGCGCGACGGGAAACGCAACGCGATCTGGTTCGAGAAAGCCGGCGGCGAGCCCTCGCTGGTTCGTGCAGCCGTGCCGATTCCGTACGGCGACCAGATTCTCGGCGCGCTCGTCGTCGAGCAGGCCGGCGAGCAACTGGTGCAGGTGCGCGAAATCGCGCTCACACGCCTGTTGAATCTCACGATCGTGGCGACGCTGTTCGTCATCGTCGTGACGATCGTGTTCGCGGCGCGCCTGTCGCTGCGTATTCGTCGATTGAGTCGCGCGGCGAGCACGGCGCTGACGGCCGAGGGCAGGATCGAGCCACACATTCCCGATACCAAGGCGCGCGATGAGCTGGGTGCCCTGGCGCGCAGCTACGACACGCTGCTCGGGCGCTTGCAGGAATACACGAACTATCTGCAAACGCTCGGCACGAAGCTGTCGCACGAGCTGCGCACGCCGTTGACGATCGTCAGCTCATCGCTCGACAACCTCAGCTCGGAAGAAAAGCTGCCGGAACCGTCGCAGAGCTACATCGAGCGTGCGCGCAGCGGCACGAACCGCATGCACGCGATCCTCACCGCACTCAGCGAAGCGACGCGCGTCGAGCAGATCATCGAGCACACGGAGCGCGTGCGCTTCGACTTGCGCGAGCTGCTTCAGAACATGGGCCAGGCCTATCGGCAGACGTTCGTGCAGCACCGGGTCGAGACGCAGCTTCCCGAAGAGCCGTGCCTGGTCGAAGGCTCGCCCGACCTGATCGCGCAGCTGCTCGACAAGCTGATGGACAACGCCAGCGACTTCACGCCCAACGGCGGACCGATCGCGATCGTGCTGACCCGCGAGCAGCGCTCGTGCACGCTGACCGTCCGCAACGAAGGGCCGCTCCTGCCGCCGCAGCTCGACAACCGGCTGTTCGAATCGCTGGTCACCAGTCGCAGCAGCGTCAACGGCAAGCCGCATCTCGGGCTCGGCCTGTACATCGTGCGGCTGATCGCCGACTTCCATCGCGGCACGGTCAACGCGACCAACCTGCCCGACGACACCGGCGTTGCGGTCAGCCTCGAGCTGCCGCTGAGCGGACGTTGAAGGAAGAACAAAAGCGTCGACGGTCTTTACAACCGGACTGCGACTCGTGCACTAAGGTCCGTGGCATCGCCGCCACACCGCAGCATAAATGCTTGTTTCGAGTGAGGCGGAATGCCGCAGGCACGCCACTTGCTCATTTGTATGCAATCGGAATCGCTCGACGGCGATTCGAGGCAGAGAAGCGGGGATGGCACCGCGAAGGGGAAGAGGGATGAAAACTATGCGCCAGGGAACGCGCCGCTGGGTCTTTCGTATCTGGCGTTAGGGGTCGGAAGGGTTGGAGCGACAGAGCAACGTTTCCTTTTTAGCCACGCTACCCAACAACTCGAAGAAATCGTCGGCCTGGAAACGAAGAGCCCCGCAACATGCGGGGCTCTTTTTTTGTGGGGCCTATTTCTGCTTCCAGGTGCCGGATTCGTCCTGGTACCACCAGCCCGACGCCGCCTTGCTGGCCCAGCGCTCGGCGAACGTGGTGCGGATGTCGGTCTCCCATTCCGCGTGACCATTGGCCGCGGCGATTTCGCGGTAGAGGTTGGTGCGGTCGGCGTTTTCCTCGGCAACCAGCTTGCGCACGCCGTTGCGCTCCGGCAGCGGCACGAGGTTCTGATCGCGCACCTGCACGAGACCGTCGCGCGTCAGACCGATCGAGCCGGCGTCGTAGTACTTCTTCAGCGATGCGTGGCGCGCCTCCATGGATTGCGTGAGCTGGCGGATCGCCGGCGTATCGACATTCAGATTCGCCTGCGCGTGCGCGGGCGTGACGATGAAATCCAGCACGGACGCGGCGGCGGCGAGCAGCACGCGTTGCACACCCGACTCGTCGCGAAGGGCCGTCTGCTTGTTGTCCTCGCGCTTGGTCTCGGACTCGGACGATTTGTCGCCGCCCCAGACGTCTTCGATGATCTTGTCCGCGGCTTTCTCGGCCGCCGCGGCCGGGAAATACACGTTGATCGTGACGCAGGCCGAGAGGGCGAGGCAGCACGCGATCAGTTTCAGCGAAGCATGGCGCAGCATCGTGGGCTCCTTGGGCAACCAGCGGTGAATGCTACCTATTTGACGGTCGGACCGCCCGATTTCGTCGCCGCGATGAGCTGCTGCACCAGCCGCGGCCAGTCGACGCGGCGCGAGCTGCCGATGACGTCGATGCGCGGCAAGCCTTTGCCCTTCACCAGGTAGTAGCCGCCGTTCGGTGCCGGCGCGACGCCGTTCATCGCACAGACGTTGTTCTCGAGCCGGCAGGACAAGCCGAGCTGGTCGTAGTTGAAGTCCTCGAAGAAGCGCAGGAAGCCGCTCGACAGCGCGGCGGTCACGCCGGCGCCACCGCCGCCGATGCTGCCGATGTTCTCGACTGCACGCTGGCTGATCCGATGCTTGGAGCGATCGCCCGGCGGCGTGTAGAGCCGGGCGTCGAACGCGACCGGCGCCCAATTGAACAGCCGCAGCTTGTCGACGCGCCCGGACAAGCGCCCGGTGATACGTCCGAACGAGAACGCGCCGGTCATCAGCTCCAGATCCAGGTTGTCGAACGCGACGTTGGCGGAGAAGCGCGGCCACTTGCCGAACGGCTCCTGCAGCAACACGTCGCTGAGCGTGACATTGCCGTCGAACACTTGCGCAGCCAGCGTCGTGCCGAGCGTCATGACGCCTTCGCGCATGCGCAGCTTGGAGATCGTGCCGCCGACGCGGCCGCCGAACTCGGGCCAGCCGAACGTCCGACAGAGCTGCTTGACGTCGATCGGCTCCAGCGTCGCATCGACCATGAACGCGACGCTCGGCAGACCCGCGTTGCGAATCCGCAGACTCTCCAGCGCCAGCGCGCCGTCGAGCAGCGGAATGCGCGTCGGCTGCAGCAGCCGGAACTGTCGACCGCTGCCGTTGAACTGAATCTCGCTTGCGCCCAGCGCGAGGCCGAGGATCGTCCCGCCGTTCCAGCGCAGCACCGAGTCTGCGGACTTCGCTTTGTCGTCGGCTTGCCAGTGCACCGCGCCACCCAACGATTGCAGCGCGAACGTGCGCGCGCCTGTGTCGAAAGTCAGGTCGTCGAAAACCAGGTCGACAGCGCTCGGCGCGCCATTCGCAATCTCGATCTCGCCCGCGATTTTCCCCGCCGTCTGCAGCGCCTTGAAATTCGTATCGAGCAGCAGCGGCTGCAGATAGCTCGCGTACGCACCGGGAAATTCGAGCGCGGCGAGTCGCAGCTCGAGTGAGCGCAGCGGTTGCTCGTTCGCGAAGTCGAGCGCAACGTTGCCGCTGGCTCGTGCGACTTTCGCGTGATCGATGTCGAAGCGCTCGACGATCAGCTCGCGTCCGCGCATTTTTCCGGCAGCACTGGCACTCAGCGCGTGCGCGCCGAAATCGAGAAAGATCGGCTGCGCGTAGGCCTGCCCTTGCGAGGAGCTCACGTCTACTGCGAATTGCCAATCCGCGCCGCTCTGCCGCGCGGTGCCGCGCACGCGCGCGCTCAACTTGTCGGTCGCGAGACTGCCGCTCTCGTTGTTGAGCGTGACTCCCGCCAGGGAGATGTCGAACGTCCAGAGTTCGCCGCGCAGCGAACTGGCGACTTGCGCCGTGCCATCGCCGAGCTTAATTCCGCTCACCGCGGCTTCGAGCGAGCCATCGCTGCGACCGTAAACCAGCTTTGCAGTCAGCGACTGCGCACCGATCTGCGGCCAGTTCGCCGCGACGCGCGCGCGGTCGCACGCGATCACCCGGGCGGACAACTGCAATCGCGGACAGTCGATGCGGACGTTGCGCAACTCTTGCGCGACGGCGTTCAGCTTCAGCCGGCCGATCGTCGCACTCGCGCGATCCGGCAAGTGCCAATCGATCGCAATATTCTCGGCGGTCCAACCGTCGCCGACGACCCGCTCGACGGTCAGGTTGGCATCGTCGACTGCGTTGACGAGACCCGCCGCGGCGAGCGCCAGCGCCGCAGCAGCGAAGGCAATCGACCTAGGCAAGACGCTGGAGGGCAAAGCAGTACAACACGCCGGCACTGTACGCCGAACTCTTTGGCCGCGCGCGAGTCTCCATTACCCTGATGACCGTGCAACTCAGCCGAACAACTTTCGGTCGTTACCTTCGCCTGCTCTGCGTGCTGTTGCTCGCAGTGAGCGCGGCCGGCTGCGCGAAGTTCATGTACAACCGGCTCGACACGCTCGCGGCCTGGTACATCGGGGACCTCGTCTCGCTCGACGACCAGCAGCGCTCGGACTTGCGCGCCTGGCTGGGCCAGACATTGCAGTGGCATCGCACCTCCGAGCTCGGCCGCTACGCGACTTTTCTGCGCGAGTTCTCGGCGCAGATCGCCCAGCCCGCGGGCCGCGACACCTTTCAGCAGGCCTTCGACCGCGTCGAGGGATTCTTCGGCGACTTCACTGCACAGACCGCGCCCGACGCGACGCGCCTGCTGTTGAAGTTGTCGCCCACGCAGGTCGACGAGCTGCTGACGAACCTGGAAGAGAAATCCAACGAGCGCTCGGAAAAAGAGCGCGATGCGATTGGCGACGGCACCTGGCAGGCGAAGCAGACCAAGAGCACGCAGCGCCAGCTCAAGCGTTGGACTGGTGCGATTAGCGACGAACAGAAGCGCCTGGTCGACGAGACGATGCAGCACGTCCAACCGACGACACTAGAATGGCTCGAGAGCCAACGGCAGTGGCGCGCGGCATTGCGGGAAGCGTTTAGCAACCGAGACACGGCAGAGAAGCGTATCCTCGCGCTGCTGCGCGAGCCCGACACCCAGTGGACCACGCAGTACAAGACGAAAGAGGCGAGCAATCGCGAGCAATTCCTGTCGCTGATGACAGCGCTGGACGCTTCGCTCACGGCGGCGCAGCGCGACCGCATGCAGCACGAGCTGACCGACCTGGCAGAACGATTAGAAGCGTTGACGGAGGACTGACCATGCGACGTTCATTCTTGCTGGCGCCATTGTTGATGGGGCTGGCAGTCGCCGCTTGCGGCGGCAAATCGCACGAAGAAGCGAAGGCGCCCGAAGCTGCGCCGCCCGAGCCGGCAGCGGCTGCAGCGCCCGCGGCGACAGCCGATACGGCCGCCATCGAGGCTTCGATCGCCAACACCGAGCGTTCGAAGGAAGACACGGACCAGGATGCCTGGCGCCGCCCGGCCGAAGTGCTGACGTTCATGGAGCTGCGGCCCGGCCTGCACACGCTCGACTACTTCGCAGCCTCCGGTTATTACACCGAGCTGATGTCGCGCGTCGTCGGCGCCGACGGCAAAGTGATCGCGTACAACAATCCCGAGTACCGCAAGTTCTCGGAAGACGGTCCGGCCAAGCGTTACGGCAACAGCCGGCTGCCGAACGTCGTGGAAGTCACGACGCCGGTCGAAGCCGTGCAGCTCGATCCGGCCTCGCTGGACGCGGTGCTCTTCATGCAGAGCTATCACGACCTGTACTGGCGTCCGAAGGACGGCTCGTGGCCGGCGACCGATGCAGCCAAAGCGCTGGCGCAGCTCGTGCCGGCACTGAAGCCCGGTGCCGTGGTGGTCGTCGTCGATCACGTCGCGAACGCGGGCGGCGACCCGACCGAGACGGTCACGTCGATGCATCGCATCGATCCGGCGATCCTCAAGCGCGATTTCGAAGCGGCGGGCCTGAAGTTCGACAGCGAGAGCGCGGTGTTCGCGAACCCGGCCGACGATCACAAGAAGAAAGTGTTCGACGCGTCGATCCGCCACAAGACGGATCAGGTGATGTACAAGTTCAAGAAGGCGTGACGGAGTGACGAGGGTGACGGAGAGCGGCTAGCTCTTCGTCACTCTTCTTCGACTTGCTTGAACGCCTTCATCAACTCCTGCTGCTTCCTCGCCGGCACCGGGTCGTAATGACTCAGCTCCATCGTGAAGGTCCCTTCCCCGCCCGTCAGTGACTTCACGCGCGCCTGATAATCCGTGAGCTCGGCCAGCGGCACGAGCGCACTGATGCGCGTGCGCAGGCCGGCGAGCGATTGCGTCCCGCTGACGCGCCCGCGCCGCGTCGCGAGATCGCCGGTGATATCGCCGGTCGCGTTGCTCGGCGTCGTCACTTCGATGCGCACGACCGGCTCCAGTACGATCGGACCGGCCTCGCGAAAGCCGTTGAGGAATGCGCGGCGCCCGGCGGAGACGAACGCGACTTCCTTCGAATCCACTGCGTGATACTTGCCGTCGTAGACGATGACGCGCACATCTTGCAGCGGAAATCCGGCGATCGCACCTTCCGTCAGAACCTGCCGCACACCCTTCTCGACGGCCGGAATGAACTGCGAGGGAATCGCGCCGCCGACGACTTCATCGACGAACTCGAAGCCCTGGCCGCGCTCGAGTGGCTCGACCCGCAGATACACCTCGCCGAACTGGCCGGCGCCGCCGGTCTGTTTCTTGTGCCGATGATGGCCCGGCGCCGGACGCGTAATCGTTTCTTTGTACGGGATGCTTGGCACATGCGTCTTACAGCGCACGCCGTAGCGTTCCGCCATGCGCTGGAGCATCACGCGCAAGTGCAAGTCGCCCATCCCGTACAGCACGGTCTCGTTCATGCTCGCGTGGTGCTCGACGCGCACGCACGGATCCTCGGCGACGAGCTTGTGCAAGGCGTCCGAAAGCTTCTGCTCTTCGCCCCGCTTCTCGGGCTCGATCGCCAGTCCCGCCATCGCCGGCGGGAAGACGATCGACTTCAGGTGATAGTGATCCTCGTCGTGCGAGTCGTGCAGCACGGCGTCGAAATGCAGCTCGTCGACTTTCGCCACCGCACAGATGTCGCCCGGAATCGCGCGTGAAATTTCCGCGTGCTCCTTGCCCTGCAGCTGATACAGGTGCGCGACCTTGAACGGCTTGCGTGCGTCGCCGACGAAAAGCTGCGAGCCCGTGCGCACCGTGCCCTGGTGCACGCGGAATACCCCGAGCCGGCCGACGAACGGATCGATGCTGACCTTGAACAGGTGCGCGATCACGTGACGCTCCGAGTCCGGCGTCACCTCGACGCGCTCGGCCTGCGGTCCTTCGCCTTTGAGAAACGGCGGCGGATTGCCTTCCATCGGGTTCGGCATCAGCCGCGCGAACACCTCCAGCAGCTCCTTGATGCCCGCGCCGCTCTCGGCGGAAACGAAACACACCGGAATGAGATGCCCCTCGCGGAGCGCTTGCTCAAAAGGGTCGTGAAGCTGCTCCGGGGTCAGCTCCTCGCCCTGCTCGAGGTACAGCGCCATGAGCTGCTCGTCGATCTCGACCACCTGGTCGATGATCTCGGTGTGGGCCGCAGCGACCGAGGAGAAGTCGGGCTCGAGCTCGCCCGGCTTGAAGAAACAGTCGACGACTTTCGTGCCGCGCTCGGCCGGCAGGTTGAGCGGCAGACACTCGCGCCCGAACGTCTCGCGCAGATCCGCGAGCACCTGCTCGGTCTTCGCATCCTTGCTGTCGATCTTGTTGACGACGATGAGACGGCACAGCCCGCGATCGCGCGCGAATTCCATCATGCGTTGCGTGACCGGCTCGATGCCGTTGACCGCGCTGACGACGATCGCCGCTGTCTCCACCGCTTCGAGCACGCTCAGTGCGCGGCCGGCGAAGTCCGGGTAGCCCGGCGTGTCGATCATATTCACCCGGCAGGCGCCCACGTCGAGATGCACCATGGCCGCATCGAGCGAGTGACGCAGCTCTTGCTCCTGCGGATCGAAATCGCACACCGTGGTGCCGCGCTCCAGGCTGCCGCGGCTGCGGATCGCGCCGGACTCGGTGAGCAGGCTCTCTGCCAGCAATGTCTTGCCCGCCCCCGCCTGCCCCACAAGCCCGATATTGCGGATATCTGCGGTCGAGTACGCCATGGAAGTGATCCCCCCTGCGCGCGCGGTGTTTGTCCTGAGCATACTCCTCGGGAACGCCCCGCGTTGTCGGTAATGACCCCTGCGTCTATCATCCCGGGCGCTATGACCAAGCGAGCCCTGATCGTCGACGATTCGCGCTCGGCCCGCGTCATTCTCAGCCGCATGCTGGAAGGCTACGGGCTGCAGGTCGACTCGTCCGAGAGCGCAGAACACGCCCTGGAATATTTGCGCCAGACGCGTCCGGACGTGATCTTCATGGATCACCTGATGCCGGGCATGGACGGCTTTCAGGCCATCCAGGCAATCAAAGGCAACCCGGACACCGCGATGATCCCGGTGGTGATGTACACCTCGCAGGAAGGCGAGCTGTACGTCAGCCAGGCGCGCGCACTCGGTGCGGTCGGTGTCCTGCCGAAAACTGTTAAACAGGCGGACGTGTCGCGCGTGCTGTACCAGTTACGCCTCTTGCCGGAGCGGCGCGACACACGCCCGGCCACGCCGGCCTACAGCGCGCAGGAAGCGGCTGCAGTCCGCGTCCAGCCGCCAGCGATGGCAATCGGCGACATCGAGACCGCGATTCGCACCGCGACGGCGCCGCTGCTCAAAGAGCACAACACGGAGATGCGTCGCTTCGTGCTCGCGAGCCTGGAAGCTTTTGCACGGCGCATCGGCACCGAGCTGAAACCCGCGGCTGCGCCGACGCCGCCCGCCGAGCCGATCGAAGCACCGCCGCCGCCTCCGCCGCCGAGCCGCTGGCCGTTGGTCGCCGCAATTGCCGCGCTCGCCCTGCTACCAACGTTTGTGCTGGCTGTCATCCATAGCCGGACACTCGACGCGATGAACCAGCTCGCGCAACAGAACGCGAAGCTGGCGGCGTTCACCGAAGAACAGCAGTTGCAACTGGACGCTTTACGCAAGGCCGTACAAGGTCGCGAGGTGCAGATGGCCACGGCGGCAGCGGCGCGCCCGAGCGAGGCGGATGTCGAATCCGAGCCGGTGCCGTACGGCGAGCAGCCGCTGTCCGGTGCGCGGCTCGAACGCATGCGCGACATGATCGCGCAGCTCAAGGCGGGCGGCTTTCACGGCACGCTGAAGGTTGCGACGTTCGTCGGCGAGTTCTGCCTGGTCGGCAACGGTATCGAAGGCTACTCGATGGCGGCCGACGATCTGCCCGCCAACCGCTGCGATCTGCGCGGCAACCCGTTCGATGACGGGCTCAGCATCGCGCAGCGCCAGTCGCTGCCGTTCGCGAACCTGGTCGCCTCGCTGCGACAGGATAAGAGCGAGCAATTGCGCGTGGAGGTCGAGCACGAAGGCCGCAAGCCGGCAGTGCCTTACCCG
>DATENH010000164.1:0-10480 GCA_035275145.1 Steroidobacteraceae bacterium
AAGGTCGCCGTGCCGAACGTGCCGTCGAGCACCTTCTGGCCGTTGAACGAGGTCTGCGTCGCGATGCGATCGATTTCCGCCAGACGCTGCTGCACTTCCTGGTCGAGTGCCGCGCGGTCCGACGAAGAGTTCGTCGCGTTGGCGGCCTGCACGGCCAGCTCGCGCACGCGCTGCAGGTTGCTGGTCAACTCGCCGAGGGCGCCTTCCGCCGTCTGCGACAGCGAGATGCCGTCCGACGCGTTACGCACGGCCTGGTTGAGGCCGCGGATCTGCGTCGTGAAGCGCTCGGAAATTGCGAGGCCGGCTGCGTCGTCCTTGGCGCTGTTGATGCGCAAGCCCGACGAGAGGCGCTGCAGGGCGGTGGCCAGCTGGCCACCGGATGTCGACAGATTGCGCTGGGCATTCAGCGACATCACGTTGGTGTTAATAACTTGAGGCATTGAAGTCTCTCCTGATGTTTACCGTACTTGGCCGGTTGATTACTGATGCCCATCAACCCGTGCAGTGGGTGTATCGGTGCGCAGCAGGGGAACTTGAGAGAGGGGGTAGGTGAAACGGTGAAGTGTGAGAGCGATCACGGTAATTCTGCTCGATGCGTCAACTTGCTGACGCCGGCGTTAGGCAGAACCCTGCTAACGCAAGTAGTCGAACAGCGACAGTTGCGCGATCTTCGAATAGCTCGCCTGCGCGGCCTGCAGGCCGACGAGCTGCTGGTTCATGCGCGAGACCGCTTCGGCGTAATCGAGGTCGCGGAGCTGCGAAGTAGCGCTCTCGAGCTCGACCTTGCGATCCGCGAGCGAATCCTGCGCCGCTTCGATCGTGTGCAACCGGGTGCCGACGTCCGCGCGCACACTCAATAGATGATCGCCGACCTGGTCGAGCTGCTGGAGCACGGTTGCCATGTCGGAGCTGAAGCGGGCGCGATCGGCCTGCGTGACCGTCGGCGCGTCCAGCGTGTTCGCGAGATCGTTCAGTGTCGTGAACATGTCTTCGGGCCGGCTGCGTGCGATCGAGAACGTATCGTTCTGCGCCGGCATGCCGCTCATATTGATGTTCACGCCGCGGAAGGAGATCGCGCTGCCTGAGGTGTAGGTGCCGGTCGCGACCACCGCCGCGGAAGCGTCGACGATCTGGTAGTCGCCGGTCGCAGAGGTGAACCGCAGCGTGTAGTCGCCGACGACCCATTGGCTCGGGTCGACGATCGTCCCGCTAGCGATCACGCCGTTGCCGGTATTGGCTGCACCTGCAGTGGTGATGAAGGTGCCGTTGCCGCCGGTCACGCCCATGAACACGTCCTGGCCGGAATGGCCGTCGACGACGCGCTGGTCCTGGCCGATCTGCAACGCGCGGTTGCCCTGATCGCCGAAATAGCTGATCGCGCTGCCGCTCACTGCAAACGGCTGCGTCAGCGTCGCGTAGCCGGAGAAGAGGTACTCGCCGTTGGCATCGCGCCGATTGGCGATATCCATCAGGTCCTTCACATGGCCGCGGATTTCCTGCGCCAGCATGTGGCGGCTCGCCGGATCGACGGTCGCGTTGCTGCCCTGGATCGTCAGCTCGCGCACGCGCTGCATGAGCGTATTCGCGTCCGCCAGCGCCTGTTCTTCCAGCGTCAGGCGATTCTTCGCCATGTCCGCGTTCGTCGCGAACTGCTCGGACTCCGCCAGCGCTCGCTGCAACTCCAGGATATGAACCGCGGCGACCGGATCGTCCGCAGGCGTCTGCACACGCTTGCCGGACGCGATCTGCGTCTGCGTCTTCGACAGCACACTCTGCTGACTCATCAGCGATGTGATGGCGGCGCGATGGATGCTCGAAGTTGAAATACGCATGGGGCTATCGATCGGTGGCTGCGAGCAAGGTCTGGAACATCGTGTCGGCCACGCGGATGAGCTGCGCCGCCGCCTGGTAAGCCTGCTGATACTTCAGGAGATTCGCCGCTTCCTCGTCGAGGTTGACGCCCGAAACGGCCTCCTTCGCAGAAAGACTTTCCTCGTGGACGACGTTCTGCGCGTCGCGATTGACCTGCGCCTGGCGCGTCGCGACGCCGATGCCGCCGACGAACTCGCCGACCGCGGAGCCGAGCGAGGTCGTGCCGCCGTTGAGCACCGGAGCCTTGAGCGCGTCCGAGAGCAGCAGCGCGTTACGGTTGTCGCCCGTGCCGGAGGTGTTGTCGCTGACCGTGAAGGTGTCGCCCACTTGCGGCGCACCGGAAATCTGCATGCGCCAGCCGTTGACGTCGATATTGCCGCCCGCGGTGTACGCGAAACTGCCGGCGCCATTGATCGAGTACGTGTTGGCTGTCAGGAACTGGATCGTGACCGGTGCGCGCAGTTGTGCGTTCGTGCTGTCGAGCACCTCGCCCGCCGAGATCGTGCCGGAGCCGGAATTCGTGCCGGCCGCCGCCGTACGAATCGGCGCTGCGGCCGCGACGCGCGACGGATCGGAGATCAGCACGCTCATGTTCGTGATTGCACTGCGAGTCGGGCGGATCAAGAAGGTGTCGCCCACAGCCGCTGTGCCGCCGACTTCGATCTCGAGGCCGTCGGCCACGAACGGATCGGCCGCCGTGCCCGTGCCGGTCATCGGCACCGTCGCGCCGCTGAGGGAATCCCGCAACACCCAGCCGCCGCTGGTCATTTCCATGAGGTAGTCGCGACCGGTCAGCGCGCCGACATCTACGCGCGTGGCGCTGACAGTGCCGGTGCCCGAGTTCAGATTATTGTCGAGGACCTCGGCATCACCGACTGCGAAGAAGTCGCCACCGAGGGCACCCGACAGGTCGATGCCCTCGTGGTGCTGCGTGTTCACGACGTCCGTCAGTGCCACGGCGAACCGCCCGAGCGCGTTCCTGGCCGGCTCGAGTTGTTCGCGGCGGAAATCCAGCAGGCCACCCAAGGTGCCGCCCGTGACGCTGGCACTGATGTCGACCGAGCTGCCGGCCGTCTGCACGGCAACCGCGAGCTGTGAGGAGTCGAAAGGATCCTGCACGGTCGTCAGCTGGTTGACGTTGGAGCCGAGCACCAGCGGCTGGCCGCTGCCGACGAAGACGTTGATGGTCCCGCCATCCTGGCGGACGGCATTCACGGAAATTTTCGTCGCGAGCTCGTCGAGCAGCTTGTCGCGCTGATCGAGCAGATCGTTCGGCGGCTGCCCGCCGGTGCGGGCGATGCCCGAGGCGATCTCGTTGTTCAGCCGCGCAATGCCCTGCGCGATCGAGTTGACCTCGGCCACTTCGCCCTTGATCCGCGAATTGATCTCGTTGCCGATCTCATCCAGGCGCGTATTGAAGAACTGCAGGCGCTGCTCGAGCGTATTGGCTTCGCTCAGCAGGACCTGGCGCGCGGGAATCGAGGTCGGCGCATTGGCAACGGCCTGAAACGCGTTGACGAAGCGCTGCAGCGTGGGGCTGAGGCCGTTCGCCGAATCGCCGAACATATTGTTGAGTCGCTCGGCGTTGGAGGCGTAGACGTCGAGATGCTCCAGGCCGCTGGAGCTCGTGCGGGTCTGCGCAGCGAGGAAGTCGTCGTAGACGCGCTGCGTGGTGCGGACGTTGGCGCCCTGCCCCACCCAGCCGTTGCCGTACGGCTGCGCCGGACGCGTGCCGATCTCGACACGCTGGCGGCTGTAGCCGTCGGTGTTGACGTTGGAAATATTATGGCTGGTCGTATCGAGCGCTCGCTGGAAAGCGAGCAGGCCGGAAACGCCGGTCGAAAGAAGATCAGCCATCGTTCAGTACCCTGTTCGTAGTTGACGGCCCGGCCGCAGCGAACTTGAGCGCGTCGGAACGAGCGCGGACTTCGCTGGCGACGGCAGCGATTTTCTGTGCGTAGTGCGGGTCGGTTGCGTAGCCGCCCTGCTGGAGTGCTGTCGCGAAGGCTTCGACGTTGTCGCCGGCGCCGCGGACACTGGCATAACGTGAGCTGTCGCGAATCAATGCGGCGTAGTCGCGAAAACTGTCCGCCGGCGAATCGTAAGCGCGAAAGCGCTCGACCTTGCGCACGGGGATGCCGTCTTCGAATTCGAGCGTCGGCACATTGACCGTCGCGCCCGACCACTGACTGCCGGCCTTGATGCCGAACAGGTTGAAGCTGCAGTCGCCCTGAGCGTTGCACGGAACGGAGCGGCCCCAGCCGGTTTCGAGTGCTGCCTGAGCGAGCAAGGCGTTGGGGTCGACGCCGAGCTCGCGAGCGGCTTGTTCGGCGTGGGGGCGGAGCTGGCTGATGAAGTCGTCCTTGGAAGTCGTTAGCGATTGGCTGTTGGCAGTGGGTGCAGAAGTGGCAGGCGCAGACTGCAACTGCCGCACGAGCATATCGGCCAGTCCCAATCCCTTGCCCTTCGACAACTGCATCGCGATCTGGTCGTCGAACATGTCCTGGTACATCTCGCCCTGGTCACTGCCGAACAACGAGTCTTCGCCGAAGCTCTTGTTCGCCTCGCGCATGCTCTTGAGCAGCATCTGCGTGAACAGGCTCTCGAACTGGCGCGCTGCTTCCTTCAGCGCTGCCGGAGCCTGTTCCTTCGCGTCGTGCTTCAGGGCAGCGATGCCCTGGAAGTCGGCGAAGAAGTTGATGTTGCTCGGGCCGGTCATAACTAGATGACGATGAGCTCGGCGCGCAGCGCGCCCGCTTCTTTCAACGCTTCGAGGATCGCCACGAGATCGCCCGGTGCCGCGCCGACCTGGTTCACCGCGCGCACGATCTCGTCGAGATTGACGCCGGCGTGGAACACGAACATGCGCGCTTCCGGCTGCTCGACCTTGATATCCGTGCGCGGTGCGACGACCGTCTCACCCTGCGACAGCGCGTTCGGCTGACTCACGTCGGTGCGCTCCGTGATCGTCACCGAGAGCGAACCGTGTGCGACGGCCGCCGGTGTCACGCGCACGGCGGCGCCGATCACTACAGTGCCGGTGCGCGAGTTCACGATCACGCGCGCCGGCGCGTCGCCCGGCTCGATCTCGATCGCTTCGAGCGTCGACAGATAAGCAATGCGCTGACTGGAATCAGTCGGGGCTTGCACGCGAACCGACACCGCATCCATCGCGCGCGCCGTATCGGCACCGAGCAGGTTGTTGATGCCATCGGTCAGACGCGCCGCCGTGGTGAAGTCCGGCGTGTTCAGATTCAATACGACGTACGGCTCCGTCGCGAAGTTGGTCGCGACGGCGCGCTCGACCGACGCGCCGTTCGGCACGCGGCCTGAGCTGGGAACGTTCAGTGCGATGCGCGAGCCGTCTTTGCCCGATACACCGAAGCCGCTGACAACGAGGCTGCCCTGCCCGATCGCGTAGACCTCGCCATCGATACCGCGGAGCGGCGTCATCAGCAGGCTGCCGCCGCGCAAGCTGCTGGCGTTGCCGATCGAGTCGACGGTGATGTCGATCGTCTGACCCGGCTTCGCGAACGCCGGCAGATCGGCGCGTACCGTCACAGCCGCAACGTTCTTCAGCTGCGGATTGACGTTCGCCGGAATCGTGACGCCGAACTTCGCGAGCATGTTACGAATGCTCTGGATCGTGAAGGGCGCCTGGCTCGTCTGGTCGCCGGTGCCGTCGAGACCGACCACGAGACCGTAGCCGATGAGCTGGTTGCCGCGTACGCCGGCAACGGTCGCGAGATCCTTCACGCGTTCCGCGTGAGCGCCCGCCGAGGCCAGTGTCAGCGCGAGCGCGGCGAGAATATGCAGCGTCTTGTTCATTGCAAGCTCAGAACGGCAGGAACGGCAGGTTGAAGAAGCGCGACAGGATGCCGGGCGAGCTCGCGTTCGCGAGCGGGCCCTTGCCGCCATACGCGATCATCGCGTCGGCGACCTTGAGCGAAGAGATCGAATTGTCCGGTTCGATGTCGATCGGCCGCACGATGCCCTGAATGCGCACATATTCCTGGCCCTGGTTGATCGCGATCCACTTCTGGCCGCGCACCAGCAGGTTGCCGTTCGACAGCCGCTGCGCGACCGTGACCGAGATGTCGCCTTCGAGGCGGTTGCTCTGCGTGCTCGCGCCTTCACCGTCGAAGTCGCTCTTGTTGTTGACCTCGGCGTGCAGGATCTCGACGCCGTTCGCCGTCACCGGCCGGCCGCCGATGATCGGTCCGGGCATGTCGATGTCGGTCGATTTCTTGGTCGAGGTCGTCGAGCTCTTCGACGCGTTGGTGCGCTCGCTGAGGCGGATCGTCAGCGTGTCGCCGACGCGGCGCGCGACCGCGTTCTCGAACAGCGCCACATCGTGACCGGCCTGATAGATCGCGCCATTCGCCTGAGCAGCCTCGGGCAGCGGCTCGGGCCAGGTCGCGGAGTAGTTGGGCTCGTTCGGGCTCATCACGCAGCCCCCCAAAGTAGTCATGAGCGCGAGCACGGCGCTCGCTACCAAGACACGACGCATGGTGTTCACTTGCTTCATCACAACTGGTTCGTGATGTATTCGAGCATCTGGTCCGTGGTCGAGATCGCCTTGGAGTTCATCTCGTAGGCGCGCTGGGTTTCGATCATGTTCACCAGCTCTTCGACGACGTTGACGTTGGAGCTCTCCAGCGAGCCCTGCACGAGCAGGCCGAGGCCGTTCAGGCCGGGCGTGCCGCTCTGCGCCGGGCCGCTGGCCGCGGACTCGAGCAGCAGGTTCTCGCCGCGCGGCTGCAGGCCGGCGGGATTGATGAAATCGAAGATCTGCAGCGAGCCGATCTGCGTCGGCGCGCTCTGGCCCGCGAGCTGCACGCTGACGACGCCATCCGCGCCGATCGTGACCGACTGCGCGCCGTCCGGAATCGTGATGCCCGGCTGCACCGTGAAGCCGCTCGCCGTGACGAGCTCACCTTGTGCACTGACCTGGAAACCGCCGTCGCGCGTGTAGCCCATCGTGCCGTCCGGCAGCAGCACCTGGAAGAAGCCGCGGCCGTTGACGGCGACGTCGAGCGAATTGCCCGTCTGCGACAGGTTGCCCTGCGTGTAGTTCTTCTCGGTGGCAACGACGCGCACACCCGTGCCGAGGCTCAGGCCCGAGGGCAGCTCGGTGTCCTGCGACGTCGCGGCGCCGACCTGGCGCACGTTCTGATACAGCAGGTCCTCGAACACCGCGCGGCCCTTCTTGTAGCCGTTGGTGTTGACGTTCGCGAGATTGTTGGACGTGACGGCCATGCGCGTCTGTTGCGCATCGAGACCGGTCTTGGCAGCCCACAAAGCAGGATTCATGACGACCTCTTACGGTTAACCTTTCAGAAGCTGCGCACTGGCAGCCGCGTTCTCTTCGGCGGTGCGCATGGCTTTGACTTGCAGATCGAAGTGACGCGACAGCTCGATCATGTTCACCATCGCGTCCGCGATGTTCACATTGCTGGCTTCGAGCACACCCGAGGTGACTCGCACGTTGCCGTCCGGCGGCGCGTCGGTGCCGTCGTTCATGCGAAACAAGCCGTCCTCGCCGCGCACCAGCGATTCGGCGGGCGGGTTGAGCAGCTTGATGCGACCGACCTGCGAGGTCGTCTCCGGACCCTGGCCGACCGGCACGATCGAGATCGTTCCGTCGGCGGCGATCATGAGCGACGTGTGCGGCGGCACGCTGATCGGTCCGCCCTCGCCCAGCACGCTCTGTCCGGCGGCGTTCAACAGCATGCCGTTCGGCTCGATGCGCAAGTTGCCGGCGCGCGTGTACGCCTCGCGGCCGTCCGGGCCCTGCACCGCGATCCAGCCGGGACCGTTGATGCCGATGTCGAGGTCGCGCCCCGTGTCCGTCAATCCTCCCTGCGATGCATCCCAACCGACCGTCGCGTTCGTCGCATACGCGCGCGACGGATAACCGGAACCCGCAACCGCACGAGTCTGGAACGCGCTGAGATCGGCGCGAAAACCCGTCGTGCTCGCATTCGCGAGGTTGTGGTTGTTGACGGTCTGCGCGCGAAGGGTTTCCTTCGCGCCAGTCATCGAGACGTAGAGGAAGCGATCCATGAGGAGGCTTACCGGATGTTGATGATCGTCTGCGTGATCGCGTCCGCGGTGGAGATCATCTGCGCGTTCGCCTGGAAGTTGCGCTGCGCGGTGATCATGTTCACGAGCTGCTCGGTGATGTCGACGTTCGACGATTCGAGCGCGCCCGACTGCACCAGGCCGAAGCCGGAGTTGCCGGCCTGGCCGCGCAGCGCCTGGCCCGAGCCGAACGTTTCCGCCCAGTTCGTGTCGCCGAGCTGCTGCAAGCCCTGCGGGTTCGCGAAGTTCGCGAGCGCCACCTGGCCGAGCGCGAGCGAGCGGCCGTTGGTGAAGCGCGCCTGCACGACGCCGGTGGAGTCGATGTCGATGCCGATCAGGCGGCCGGTCGTGTAACCGTCCTGCGTGATCGCGTTGACGTTGAAGGCGCCGCCGTACTGCGTCGAGGTGCCGAAGTCGAAAGTCATGTTCATCGCCGCGGCGCCAGTCGCCGGCGTGTAGGCCGGGAATGCAATCGTGCCGCCGACGGGCGCGGTGAGCGTGCCCGAGTTGTTGTACTGCAGAGTCTGCGCGCCGCCGACAGCGTTGCCGTCGACGTACAGGCGCGTCGTCCACTCGTTCACGTTCGTCGTCTTGGTGAAGTACAACGTCGCGGTGTGCGCAGCGCCCAGCGAGTCATAGGTCGTCAGCGAAGTCGCGTTGTTGTAGCTGTTGACGTTGGCCGGATCGAAAGTCGCGACCGCCGGCGGCGTCGCATTTGCCGCCAGGTTCAACGTGACGTCGACTGCCGTCGTCGCGGCCGGTGCGCTCTCGCTCGTGACGAGCTGAATGTCCGACAGCGCGCCGGTGTTGAACTGGCCGTTAGTGCTGGGCGGATACACCTGCAAGCGCTGGTTGCGCGCATTCACGATGTAGCCCTGGGCGTCGACCTGGAACGCGCCGGCGCGCGTGTAGGCGAGCGCGCCGCCGTCATTCAGGATGAAGAAGCCCTGCCCGCTCAGCGCGAGATCCAGGCTGTTGTCGGTGAAGTCGATGTTGCCCTGGGTGAACTGCTGCGCGACGTTGGAGACGCGCACGCCGTTGCCGATCGCGTTGCTGCTCACGCCCTGCGGCGACACGGAGAACAGCTCGGCGAACTCCGCACGCGAGCCTTTGAAGCCGTTGGTCGCGGTGTTGGCGATGTTGTTGGCAGTGACGGTCAGATCGGCCTGCGCCGCATTCAAACCGCTCAAGGCAAGACGAAAGGGCATGGAAGTCTCCGTTTGCGATCACATGACGCGGCGCACGTCGCTGAGCGCACGTGAGCCGAGGTTGTTGGTGTTCAGGGTCAGTCCGCTCGCCGAGTCGATCGTCACGCTGTTGACGCGGCTCGCGAGCAGCATCTCGAGCGACGTGGGCTTGCCGGCGACATTAGCGACGGCTTCGATGGTGTACTGACCGGCCGGCGCGCGCGTGCCGTTGTCGGCGACGCCGTCCCACGAAAAGTCGTTCATCCCGGTGCTCGTCGACAGCGGCATGCGGCGCACGAGCGTGCCGGAGGCATCGCGAATGTTGATCTGGAGCGCAGTCGTGCCGGTCGGCACGTCGAGCGCGCCGTGCACAGCGCCTTCGGCGCCCAGCGTGACCGCGTCGCTCGGCACCAGCACTTCGCGGCCGACCATCGTCGCGCCGTCGAGTACTTGCGAGGAACGCATCGCGGACGACAGCGTGCCGAATGCGTTTTGCATCTCCTGGATGCCGGAGACGGTGCCGAACTGCGCGAGCTGGCCGAGGAACTGGCTCGGATCCATCGCCTTGAACGGATCCTGGTTCTTGAGCTGCGCGATCATCAGCTCGAGGAATTCCTTCTGGCCGAGCTGATCCTTGGTCTTGATCCGGTTCGTCTGCGAGGCGTTGCCGGCCGCGCCGGTGCCGTTGATGATGTCTGCGATTGACATGAGTGCTTCCGATTACTGGCCGAGCCGCAGGGTGGCGAGCATCATTTCCTTCGCCGTGTTCATCACTTCGACGTTGTTCTGGTACGAGCGCGACGCGGAGATCATGTCGACCATCTCTTCGACGGTGTTCACGTTCGGCGCGTAGACGTAGCCGTTCGCATCGGCGAGCGGATTGCCGGGCTCGTAGCGCGCGGTCGGCGCGGCCTGGTTCTCGACGATGCCTTTCACGTTGACGCCCGAGCTCGCAGCGTTGGTGCCGAGGCTCGCGCGGATCGCTTCGAACAGCGGATGCTTCGCCTTGTAGACCTGGTTCGGATCGCCGCTGACGCTGTCCGCGTTGGCGAGATTGCTGGCGGTGGTATTGAGTCGCACCGACTGTGCGCTCATGCCGCTGCCGGCGATGTCGAAGATCTTGAACGATGACATGGTGGTTACTGCCCTGTGATCGCCGTCATCAATGCCCGGAACTTCGAGCTGATGAACGACAGAGTCGCCTGGTATCGCACGGTGTTCTCGGCGAATGCCGCCTGCTCGAGCTGCACGTCGACGGTGTTGCCGTCGAGCGAGGGCGCGAGCGGCGTGCGGTACTTGAGGAAGGTGTCGGTGCTGCCGTCGGCCGCGCCCGCAGG
>DATENH010000165.1:0-4750 GCA_035275145.1 Steroidobacteraceae bacterium
GTACTACGGACGACCTGCGAGCTATCGATACTTCACCGGCTGTTCGAACGGCGGCCGTCAGGCACTCATGGCAGCACAGCGCTTCCCGGAAGACTGGGACGGGATTCTTGCCGGTGCTCCCGCGCTCAACTGGACCCACCAACTCGCGACGTTCGCGGCGCAGCCCACGGGAGACATGCGTTCGCAGCTCACGTTCGCCGAACAGTTCTTCCGCTACATGGTGCACGACGACCCGACCTGGAACGTCGGCCGGTTCGCCGGCCGGCGCGATTTCGATCTCGCGCGCGAACGCCGTATTGGCAAGCAGACGCTCAGCCAGCTCCTCGATGCGAACGATCCCGACCTGACGCGTTTCGAGCAGCGCCGCGGGAAGTTGCTGATGTATTTCGGCTGGGCCGATGATCTGATCTCGCCGCAGGCCGGCGTCGATTACTACGAGCGGGTCGTCGCGCACATGGGCGGCGCCGAACGCACGCAGGCGTTCTTCCGGCTGTTCATGGTGCCTGGCATGGGGCACTGTCAGGGCGGCGCAGCGCCGCACGCGTTCGGCCAGGCGTACGTGGCGCCGGGCCTGCGCGACGATCCGGAGCACGATATCCGCCGCGCGCTCGAGGCGTGGGTGGAGCAGGGGCGAGTGCCGCAACGAATCGTCGAGGCGGAGCAGGTGCTGCAGCCGTACGAGAAGGGGGAGTAATGAGCTCTGCCGAGGTTTACGCAGTGCCGGCGCGACGCACGCTGTCCGCGCATTACCCGTGGATCCTCATCGGCCTGTTGTGGATGGTCGCGTTCCTGAATGCGGCGGACCGCTCGATCCTGGTCGCGGTGATGCCGAAGCTGCGCGACGAGTTCGGTCTCACGCCCGAGCGGCTCGCGCTGATCAACTCGGTGTTCTTCTGGATCTATGCGTTCGCGGCGTTTCTGTCCGGGCGGCTCGGCGACAGCACGCGGCGCTCGTGGGTAATCGTCGGTGGACTGGCTTTCTGGAGTGTCGCGACTGGGCTGGTCTCGCTTGCGACTGGATTCACGATGCTGCTCGCGCTGCGCGGCATGGTCGCGCTCGGCGAAGCGACCTACTACCCGACGGGCACGGCGCTGATCAGCGATTGGCATCGGCCTGCGATGCGCAGCCGCGCGCTGTCGATCCATCAAACCGCCGTGCTCGCCGGCACAGGGTTCGGCGCGTATGCAGCCGGGCTGATTGCCGATCGATTCGGCTGGCAGGCGCCATTCCTCATCTTCGCGGCGGCCGGCGTCGTGTGGTGTGTCGTTCTCTTCAAGGCCCTGCAGGACGCGCCGTCCCGCGCTGTCCGCGATACGGGCGATGCTCGAAAGTCGTTGCTCGGACCGTTGCGTGTCGTCGTGCGACGCCCGCCCGCGTTGTTCCTTTGCAGTGTGTTCTTCCTCGGCACTGGCGCATCGACGGGCGTTTCGGTGTGGGCGCCGACGTATGTGCACGATGCGCTGGGACTCGATCTCGCAGACTCCGCGTTGTACGGCGCCGCCACTATCAGCGTCGCCGGGCTCATCGCAGTGCCTTTCGGTGGCCTGATTGCGGATTGGCTCGCGGCGCGCACGCCGATCGGCCGGTTCTATACGCTGGCAATCGGTCTGGGACTGGCGGGCATTCTGCTGCTGCCGTTAATGGGAGCTCGCTCGGCGATGTCGATCGGGCTGGTGCTGCTCGCATCGAGCGCGGGCAAAGGCATCTTCGACGGCTGCATTTACTCGACGATGCATGACGTCGTCCCGAGCGAAGCGCGCGCGAGCGCGGTCGGTTTGATGACCATGTCCGGCTTCATCGGCGCGGGCCTGACGCCGCTGTTTGTCGCGATGGCGTCGCGAGTCTGGGGCATGGCGGCCGGACTGACTTCGCTCGCCGCGCTATATTTCGTCGCCGTGATCATCCTGCTGGCCATTCGTGGTACTACACGACGCGTCGTCCTCGAGACGCGCCGGACGGAGGAGGCCGCTGTCGCATGAGTGCGTCGCAGCCCGCTGCATTGCTGCTCAAGGCGCCGCGCGAGCTGGCGTTCGAGCCACTGGAGCTCGCGCCGCTGCGTCCGGACGAAGTGCGCATTCGCACGCTGTATTCGGGCGTGAGCGCGGGCACCGAGTTGTCGCAGTATCGCGGCACGAATCCCTTCATGAATCGACGCTGGGATGAGACCTCCCGGTTGTTCGTAGCTTCGACCGAGCCGAGCTGGAGCTATCCGGTTCGCAATCTCGGCTATGAAGAAGCAGGCGAGATCGTCGAGGTCGGCAGCGCGGTGACCGAAGTGCGCGTCGGCCAACGTGTGTTCGGGACGTGGGGACATCGGACTCATCACGTCGCACGCAGCGACTACGCGCGCGATCGGCTGATGCCTCAGGACGCAGACCCACGCATCGGCATCTTCTCGCATATCGGTGCGGTCGCGTTGAACGGAGTACACGACGCCGGGATCCGTATGGGTGATCTAATCGTCGTGTTCGGGCTCGGAGTGCCTGGGCAGATCGTCGCGCAAGCGGCGCGAGCTTCGGGTGCGACCGTCGTCGGCGTCGATCCGGTCAAGGAGCGTCGCGATGTCGCGCTGAAGCTGGGAGCGGATCGTGTGCTCGATCCGACGGCGGGTTCCGTTGCCGAGCGCATCAAGTCAGAGACCGGCGGGCGCGGCGCTGACGTCTGCATCGAAGTTTCCGGTGCGGCTCCGGCGCTCGCCGAAGCGATCCGTACCGTCGCGTACTCGAGCCGCGTGGTCGCGATGGGCTTCTTCCAGGGCGAAGCGCGCGGGCTCTCTCTCGGCGAAGAGTTTCACCACAATCGCATCGAGCTGATCTGCTCGCAGATCTCCGGCGTCAGCCCGGCTGCGAGTCACCGCTGGAGCAAGCCGCGGTTGTGGCAAACCGCCGTCCGCCTGCAGTACGAGAAACGCTTGAACCTGTTGCCGCTCATCACGCGCACCGTTGCGTTCGCCGAGGCGCCGGCGCTGTTTGCGCGCATCGATGCCGGCGAGCCGGGTATGCTGCAGTCGGTCCTGACTTTCGGAGCCTGACGTGAAGCGACTTCGGGTGGGCGTGCTCGGCTGCGGCGGCATCGGCGCGCGCCACGCGACTGCGGTCGGTGTCCTGAAGGATGAAATGCAGCTCGTCGCGTGCTGCGGACGGAGCGACGGCCAGGTCGGCGAGTTCGCGGCCCGCTTCGCAGCCGCGCCGTTCACCGATCTGCGTCGCATGCTGGATTCGCAGATCGATCTGTTGATCGTCGCGCTGCCGCCGTTCGCGCATACCGGCCAAGTCGAGCAGGCCGTGGCAGCCGGAACGCATGTGCTCGTGGAAAAGCCGATCGCGCTCGACATGACGCGCGCACGATCGATGGTCGACGCTGCGGCGCGGGCTGGTGTCGTCGCGGCGTGCGGCTTCATGTATAGGTTCGGCGCTGCGGTGAAACGATGGGATGCGGCGGCGAAGGACGGCGAAGCGGGGCGGGTGGGCCTGTTCACCGGTCAGTTCCACTGCAACGCGTTGCATGCGGACTGGTGGCGTGAGCGCGCGAAGTCCGGCGGCCAGATGGTCGAGCAACTCATTCACATCGTCGATCTGGCGCGCCATCAACTCGGCGAGCCGCAATCGGTGTACGCGCGCACCGCGAACTTCTTCCATCGCGACGTTGCGGGTTACGACAGCGATGACATCAGTGCCATCGTCCTCGGCTACACGGACGGCCGGGTCGGCGTGCTCAACGCGACCAACGGCGCAGTGCCGGGGCAGTGGACGAAGCTGTGGCAGATCGTAGCCGAGCGCATGACCGGGCGCTTTACGGGCTGGAACACCGCGACGCTGACTCACACTATCGGCGCGCCGCGAACAGAGGAGATCGACGAGCAAACCGATGTGTTCGTGGCGCAGCTCGCAGACGTTGCTGCTGCGATTCGCGATCGACGGACGCCGTCAGTGCCGCTGAGCGATGGCGCCAGCACATTGCGCATTGTATTGGCCGCACAGCAGTCGGCTGCGGAACGCCGCGAAGTCGCCTTGTGATCGGCAACGCATGAGCGCCGTCGAGCGAAGCGTACCGCCAGCATCCGCCGCGGCAGTCGCCAACTATCCGTGGCTGCTGATCGGAATGCTGTGGTTGGCGGCGTTCCTCAACTCCGCCGGCCGGCAGATCCTGATCACGGTGCTGCCGCAGGTGCGCGCGGAATTCGGCTTGAGCGCGACGCAGCTAGCGCTGATCAACTCGGTCGGCTTCTGGACCTATGCGGTCGGTGCGCTGATTTTCGGCCGCCTCGGCGATGCGACGCATCGCTCGCGGCTGATCGCCGGCGGCCTCGCGTTCTGGGCGGTCGCGACCGGCCTGGTGTCGATATCGACTGGACTGATCACGCTCATCGTCATCCGCGGACTCGTTGCGACGGGCGAGGCGACCTACTATCCGACAGCCGCGGCCTTGATCAGCGACTGGCATCGCAGCGGCACCCGGAGTCGGGCGCTTTCGATTCATCAGACCGGTGTGTTCGCAGGTGCGGGTGTGGGTGCGGTCACGGCGGGCGCGCTCGCCGATGCATTCGGGTGGCGGTCGCCGTTCCTGATATTCGGCCTCATCGCTCTGATCTTCTGTGCAGTGCTGTTCAAGTGGTTGCGCGACGCGCCGGTCGCGCCTGCGAGCAATGTTGCGGCAGCCGGAGCGTCGAGCCGCGGTCCGCTGCGAACTGTTCTGCGGCGGCCCGCGGCGCTGATGTTGTGCGTGGTTTTCTTTCTCGCGAATGGTGCC
>DATENH010000166.1:0-23950 GCA_035275145.1 Steroidobacteraceae bacterium
AGGAATTCCGGAGAAAAGTGTCTGGGGAAGGTTTGCATCCTTGAGAGCGACTGATACATGAGATTCAGAGCAGTACGCCAAGTTCGACAATCCGACGGACAGTCATCATCTCCGTATTCTGGATCATTCGCGGCGTCAGGAGCAGGATCAGGCAAGGGGTTCTTCAGCACTTCATACCCTTTGACGGCAACCATCAGAGTGGCGATCGCGCCAACTGCCGCTTCCTCAGTCGCAACAGCGGCCGGAACAAGCCAGAGAAAGAGGCCGCGCGGATCTGTGAACAGCGCGGGATTGGCCCCTGCGTAGAGGTAGGTATTAAGACCGCCTTCAAGGCCAATCGGATCGCTCTGCACGTATCCGCCCTTTGCCGGGTCATAGTCCCTTCGGTAGTTGTAGTGCAGCCCCGTCTCCCCATCGAAGTACTGCCCCGGAAACCGCAAGTTGTAACTAAACAGACTCGAGTCCCCATCCGGATCCTCATTCGCACCCGTCGTCGCGAACGGATCGCTGTCCCACCTCCACACGACCGCATTGTCGCTCGGCCGGCTGATCCGTCGCGGCGTGTTCAGGTGATCCGTATGCACGTAGAAGACATCTACGCCGCTGCCGTTCGGCTTGAGTGTCGCGACAGGAATATCGCCGAACCACACCGTCTCCTGGATCAGAGCCCCCGAGTTGCTGTACTCCCCGACCAGATGTCCGGACTCGTCATACACGAAGTATCTCGACGATCCGCCCGTAGTCTTCTTCACACGCTGCCCAAGTGCGTTGAGTGGGCTGAGACCGCTTCCGTGGACACCGACTTAAACTGACTGAGTCTGTTTTTCGAACTCCATCGGACTGAGATAACCCAGCGTTGAATGACGTCGCCGCGGATTATAGAAGCGCTCGATGTAGTCGAACACGTCGGCTTTCGCCTCATCACGCGTTCGATAGGCTTTGCGATGGGTCCGCTCGATCTTCAGGGTCGAGAAGAAGCTTTCCATCGCCGCGTTGTCCCAACAGTCCCCGCGTCGGCTCATGCTGCAGACGATCCCATGTTGCGCGAGCAAGTCCTGGAACTGCTCGCTGGTGTATTGGCTGCCTTGGTCGGAGTGATGCACCAGCGCCTCTTTCGGCCCACGCCTCCAGATCGCCATCATGAGGGCATTGGTGACGAGCTCCGCGCTCATCTGCGTTTGCATCGACCATCCCACTGCATAGCGCGAATACAGATCGAGCACGACCGCGACGTAGAGCCAACCTTCTGCCGTCCACAAATAGGTGAAGTCCGCGACCCATCGACAGTTCGGCTCGGGTGCTTGGAACTGCCGCTCGAGCACGTTGGGCGCGATGGTGGCTTGAAGCCGCACTCCAGTGTCCTGTGGCAAGCGCCGGCGTTTAGGCCGCGCCATCAGCCCGCAAGCACGCATCAGGCGCCGTACTCGACGTTGGCCACATTCGTAACCCCAAGCGCGCAGATCACGATGCACGCGGCGTGCGCCGTACGTGCGATCGCTCTCGGCAAAGCTCCTGCGATTTCGCCGCTCAACTGCGCATCGCGGCGCGCGCGAGCGCTCGGTGCTCGCCTGAGCCACTCGTACATCCCGCCGCGCGAGACATCGAGCGCCTCGCATATCCACCGCATCGGCCAGATTCCTCGATGCTTCGCGATGAAGGTGAATCTCAGGTCGATTCTTTCGCGAAGAAGGCCGCGGCTTTTTTTAGAATGTCGCGCTCTGCCTTGAGCTTCACAATCTCGCGCTTCAGCCGCTCGATCTCCGCCGCTTCCGGTTTCATCTGCCCTTGCCCCGGAAACGCATTGGTCGGATCAGCTTCGTAGTCCTTGATCCATTTGCGCAAGACGTTCAGATGAATCCCTAACTCTCTCGCCGCCTGACTCTTGGCTACACCGCGATCCCGCACCAGGCGCACCGCTTCCAATTTGAACTCGCGGCTGAATGTCCGCTTCCCCATAACACACCTCCGGTTGCATCATCGCACCCAAACAAGGTGTCAGCGAAACCGATCTCAGCCCACCTTGCGCCGTATCGCGCGAGAGCGGTGCGTTGATGCCGGTCTGATTGCCGTTGTTGTCGTAGGTGAAGGCCGTCGTGACCAGCACCGTACCGCCTGCGCCGATTTCCTGCGATAGCCGATTGAGCGTGTCGAAGACGCGCGTGCGAGTCTGCGTCAAGGCGCTCGACGGATCGTAGACGTTCTCTGCCGTGCGGTTGCCCATCGCATCGAGCGCATAGGTGATGTCGTTGCCTTCGGAGTCATTGATGCCGGTCAAGCGATGAGCGGCGTCGTAGGTGTATTGGAGATAACTCGCATCCGGCAGTGTCACCTTCTTCAGTAACCCGGTCGGCCAATACTGGAACGTGGTCTGCTCACCGCCGACGGTCCGGGAGGTCAGGTGCTGGCGCAGGTCATAGACCAACGTGGTCACGACACCGTTCGGATCAGTGATCGTGAGCGGCTGGCCGTGAGCGTTGTAGGTGTTGAAGGTCGTCGTGTGGCCGGCCGCATTAGTGACTGTATGAAGCTGGCCGCACTCATAGCCCGTCGTGCACGTGTAGTAAGTGTACGTCGTGACGTCCGCGACATCGGTGCGCGGGCCATTGATCGTCAACACCCGACCGAAGCTATTGTACGTGTAGGTCCAGGCGCGTGATTCACTCGTTGCAGTGTCGAGCACCGTCTTGGTCAGCACGTTGCCGTTGGCATCGTATGTGAAGGTCGTGCGCTTGCCGGTTTCGTCGATCTGCGTCGGCCGGCGATAGCTCGAATGCCAGCTAGTGCTGATCGTGCGAGCGCGGGGCGTGCCGTACGCTTCCGTCCGCGAGGTCTCCAGGTTGCGCGCAAGGTCGTAGGAATAGTTAGTGACGTTGCCGTTGAAGTCCGTGCGGCTCGCCATGTTGCCGTTGAGGTCATACGAGATCGCCGCCGCAGCTCCACCGCAGCCCTGGCTGCACGGCTGGTTCACGGACACCAGCCGGTCCATGCCCAACGTCGTCGTGAAATCGTACGTCCGCTCCTGCAGCAGCGGATCGGTCACGATGGTGTAATCGTTGTAATTCGCGTTGCCGGCATAGGTGAACGAGTACTTGAACGTGCCGCCCGCATGTTCCGTGGAAGCCACGCGGCCATCGTTCAGATACTTGAACGTCGCGAACCGACTGTTGTTCTCATCGACAATGCCAGTCATCGCATAAGGAAGATTCGCGTTGCTCGTGTTCGCGGACTCGTTGTAGAGGTAGGTTCGGGTGGTGCTATCGGGATAGGTCACCGAGCTCACGTTGCCGTCGGCCGTGTACGCATAGGTAAACACCTTGCCATCGGGATCGGTGAGCGTGGCGAGCTGGCCGTTCGCGTTGTAGCTGAAGGTCAGAGTACGACCAAATGAATCGGTGACTGTCTGCAGGCGGCCCTGAGAGTCATAGGCCAATGATTGCACGATGCCCGCACGGCTCGTTATGGACGTGAGCTTGCCGCTGACATCGTAGGTCTCGACGTCGTCGTTGGCAGCGGCCGTGTAGCGCCAGCCGCTAGGATTGCCCGAGCCATCGGTGAGGCGAACGAGGCGATCGGCGATGTCTTCGTCGGGAACGAACTGGCCGCCGCTGAGCTTGAAGAAGAGGATTGCTCCATCCGAGCGATAAAGGTACGCGGTCGGAAACACAGTCGACTCACCGAAACGGATGGACCGCTCGTAGGTTGAGCGCCAACTCGGGCCGAGACGCGACCAGTATCCGGCGCTGCTGCTGGTCGGCGGACTGTAGCCTCGGTACAGCAGGCCGTTGTAGTAGCGAACGAATTGCAGCGGAGAGGCTCCGGAGCCGACGTAGTCGCTCTCCGTCTGCATCTTGTTGCCGGTCGATGCGTTGGTTGGATCGCCCAACGCGGTCGATGTGTGGGTGGAATTGCCCGACGCGGCACACTGCTCGCAGCCGAGATTCTTCACCGGCTCTCGAGATGCAGACTGCCGAAAGCAATACGAATTCGTGGGGTCCGTGCTGTACACAGGCGGTGGCGGACATCCCACCTCACGCGCCTTGGAAACAGACACGCCCTTCGGGCCGTAGCTGGAGCCGCAAGGCGAGTTGGGGGTCGAAACCGTGGCGTTGATTACGAGCGGCAATCTCTGGGTTTGCGTCGCCGTACTGAGCGTCCAGTCCAAGGACCAGAACTGCCCGATCGCATAATACAGAGCGTTTCCGTAGTCACCATCCTGTAGGTGCCCACCGCCGACAGGGACACTCGGGGACGACGGCAAGTTGTCCGTGAGAGTGGCAGTGCAGGCGTTGTTGTTTGTTATGAACGCCTGGCGGAATGCCTCGATCGTGGCTGCCTCATCGCTGCCCTGCGCAGAGGTAAAGCCATCAGAGACTTGATAGCGGTACGGTCCGACCACGGGACCGATGCAGTACGCAGTACCGCCGTCTTCCTTGCACTGAGCCGCCGCTTCGAACGAGACCGTCACGGCCAGAATTGCCGCGAGCCAGGCTAACTTGCTCATCCGTGTACCCATCCGTGAGCTTGTTGTGATTGATGCGCGCGACGCTACGCCGCCCTTCGTTACAGCGTCAATCGGGGAAAAGATTGAACCGTGTCGTGAACCTCGCCGGGTTTACGATCTACAATCGAATACGCGTGCAAGGAGGATTTCGATGTCAAACCGATCACTGACATTGGCCGTTGTTGCTCTGTCGACTCTGGTCGGCTGTGCATCCAACAATTCACAAGTGCTGCTGCGAGGCGCGCAGGACCTCAATTGCGACGAGGCGAATGTGCAAGTCGAGCTCACCGAGAGACCTCGTGTTGGAATCACTCGATACAAGGCGAGCGGCTGTGGTGAAACGCGGGAGTACGAGTGCCGGGCACGCGCGTATGTGGTGGGCGTGCCGATGGGTGAGAGGACGTGCAGAAGGACGGGGGATGCGGACGGGCCGGTGTTTTCGCCGCAGAGTGTGACGTTTTAGAAGAGTCAGGCTGAAGCCTGACCCACAGGCGCTTCGTCAGGGAGTGTCGGGCTGAAGCCCGACCTACAGGTCAGTTTCTGGCGGCGTCTACAACGGGGGCGTACTTCTGGTAGTAGGGGCTCATGCCGCGGAGCTTCGTCGCGAGCTCGTGGCGTCCTTTGTCGTCGAGCTCCGGTAGTGCGAGCAGAGCGTCTGCTGCTTTCTTCAGCGCTGCCACCGCCTCACGGTTGCGTGGATGCTTGTCGTAGGCCAACGCGTAGTACTGGATCGCTGACTCGGCCGCATCGGACAGATGCTCGGTCTCGAAGAATCTCCACGCCTCGTTGCCTTGCTTCATGCTCTCTGTGAAAACTGCCTGATCCTGGCTCGAGAGTGCGCTGAACGGAATCGCCGGGCTCGTCTCGACGTAGTACTGGTAGTACTGATATCCGGCAACCAGCGCGAGCACAGCAGCCGCGGCGAGCGTCGCCTTCTGCAGCGCCGTGACACCGCGGAACAACTTGAGGAAGTCGCCAGCGTTCTGCGGCCGCCGCTTCCGATCGAACGACAAACACCGCTCGATCGCGCGCGCTTCCTTGCGCTTGAGACCTTTCAGCGGCTCCGGCTTCAACCCGAGCTTGCGCGCGGCCGGCGCGCTGTGGCGCGAGTACGGATGGAAGCCAGTCAGCAACTCGTACGCGATGATGCCGAGCGCGTACATATCGTCCGCCGGATGCGGATCGACACCGTCGATCATCTCATCCGTCGCATACGCTTCTGTGTACGCACCAAGGCTGCCCGCGTCGAACACGTCGCGGCTCGCTTCCGTATTCATGCTCGGCACCGCGCGCGCGATGCCGAAGTCGAGAATCTTCGCCGCGCCTTCTTCCTCGGTGATGAAGACGTTGCCCGGCTTCAAATCCGAATGCACGATGCCTTTGCGATGCGCGTACGCCAATCCTTCGGCGATGCCGCGAATGATCGGTAGCGCAACATCACGCTTGATGCCTTTGCCGCGAGCTTCGCGCGTCATCGAATCGAGCGAGCGGCCTTGCAGCAGCTCCATCGTCATGTAGACCGCATCGCCGTCGCGGTCGAAGTCGAACACCGTGACGACGTTCGGATGCGCGAGCGTCTGCGCCTTGCGCGCCTCGCGCTGCAGAGCCATGAACGCCTGCGGATGGCGCTGGAAATCCGCGTTCAGCACCTTGAGCGCGACGCGCGGATTCGGATCGCGCGCTTCTTCCTTGCGACGGTCGATGGCGCCGAACACGAGGCCCATGCCGCCTTTGCCGAGCACCTTCTCCAGCACGAAGCGCTTCTTGATCACCGAGCCCGGCTCGAGCGGCCCGTGATGACCTTCGCCGGCGTCTTCGAGCGAACCGACCAGGCGATTCGACAGCACCTGTGTGCCGTCCGGACCGGTCTGCGGCGACGCCTGCAGCGTCGGCGCGTACGCCGCACCCGGCCCCGGCGATTTCAGTGTCGGCGCGTACACGCTCTGCGAAGTCGGCGGAGCGGCCTGCAACGTGCGAGCGGCGGTCTCGGCGACTTGCGGACGCATCGTCTTGATCGTTGCGTCCGGATCGGCAGTTGGTGCGACCTCCGTCGGCGCGCGCAGCACAGTTAATTCTGTGTCTTGCGTGGGCGGCGACGGAGGCGCGGATACAGCGGGAGCTGGCGAAGGACGCACCAGCGTTTCTTTGTGCGACGGCAGATGCTCGGTCTTCTCGTCGTTCTTCATTGTGCTTCGATCAGCAACACAGTGACGTTGTCGCGAGCGCCGGCCTGCAAGGTCGCGTCGATCAGCGCCTTGGCGGCTTGCTGCAGGTCTTCGCCTCCCATCAGCTCGGCGATGCGCTCGTCGGGCAGCTCGCGCGTCAGACCATCGGAGCAGAGCAAGTAGCGATCGCCGAGGCGGACGCGATCGCGGCGGACGTCGAGCAGCAGCGTGTCTTCGCCGCCGACAGCTCGCGTGATCGCGTGATCGGCTTCTTCATTCGGCTGCTGCAGATTGAGCTCCGAAGCCCAGGTGTGGTCGGTCGTCATCTGCGTCAGGCGCTTGTGCCGCAGCCGGTACACGCGGCTGTCGCCCGCCCACACGACCGCGCACGCGGTGCGCTGGACGAGAAAGATCGCGACGGTGCTGCCGCTGATGATCGGGTCGTGCTCACGGATCGAAGCCTGGTGCAGCTTCGCGTTGACCTCGTTCATCGCCTGGCGAATAGCGTCGATGGTGCCTTCGAGCGAGGTGGTGCTCTCCAGGCTCTGCAGCCCTTCGCACACCATGCGGCTGGCAACGTCACCGTCGCGATAGCCGCCCATGCCGTCCGCGACGCCCCAGACGCCACGCGCACCGATCTGCACGAAGGCATCCTGGTTCGCAGTGCGCACTTTGCCGGTGTCGGTCGCTCCTTCGGAGACGTAGACCGGGTGTATGTCTTCCTCGACCAGCGTGTCTTCGAGCACGGCTTTCCCCGGCGGTGCGCGTTACTTGTCGCGTCCGCGTGCCAATCCCTGGAGACGATCCAGCTGTTCCTCGTATGCCTTGGCGAAAGCATCGCCGAACAGGTTGCGGAACGCACCCTGCGCATCCTTCGCCAGGTCGGAATACTTGTCGCGATACAGATCCCAGTAGCGCAACTTCGCCGGCACGCCGAGGATCGAGCCCTTCTTGATCTGCCGGTCGAACTCGTCCTGCAGGCGATTCGGATCGAGTTGCGACAGCATGGATTCGAACGCGAGCCGCATCGCCGAGAGGAACGCGGCCTGGTGATCGCGCACATCGCGGAACGCATCCTCGAACGCGGCGGCGGGATCGAGATACGCCGGATTGCGCTTCACGAACAGGTTGTGGAAAGCGTCGTCGACGTTCGCGGAAAACTTCAGCGGGTTGTTGTTCGCGACTTTGAAGGTCGTGCCGCGCACGCGCAGCTCATCCTTCATGCGCTCGCGGGCGCGCAGGACTTCCATCATCCCGCCGACCGCCGCACGCAACATCGCGCCGAGCGTCTGCGCGGCTTCGCTCGAAGGATCGAGCCCTTCGATGCCGGCGGCATCGAGCAATGCCTTCAACTGTGCGGTGTCGGGCGAATTCGCTGCGCGAGGCTGTGGGCTGGGAACCGCGCGCACTGCTGGAGCGGGCGCGGGTGCAGCCACAGGTGCGGGACGCTTCGGCCCGCGGTTACTTGCCGGAGGTACCGCCGCGCGCGCCGGCAGCGCCGGCTTCGGGCCCGACCCCATGTCGCTCAGGCCGAACCAGACGGTGCCTTCGGAGTGCTCTTCGCCGCCGCCTCGCGCGGGGCGCTTGGCCATGGCGGCGGTGCGATCCTCCTCGTTCGCCGCCGGCGGACGCGGCGGGGGAATCTGTTTCGTGCCGCCTTTGCCCCGCGCCTGCAACTGCGCGAACGGATCATCGCGCTCGGCCGCTTCCGGATCCTTCGCGATCGACACCTTGATCTGATAGGCGTCGATGAACACCACGTCGCCGTCGTAGAGCTGGTGCGATTCGGTGCGCGAGATGCGGTTGTCCGGCGTGTTGACGAAGACACCGTTGGTGCTGGTGTCTTCGATGAAGTACTTGCCGCTCACGTAGCGGATCAGGGCGTGACGGCCGGAGACGTACGGATCCGGAAACACCCAATCGTTGTCCGGCAGACGGCCGATCGTGCCGCCAATGGCATTGAAGACCTTGCGGCCCCCTGCCCCAAGGTCGTCTGCCTGTTCGCCTATGACTTCCAGCGTGAGGATCATGTCGGCCCTGTTCCTGGAACTGCCGAAGCCGTGTTATGGAAACAGATGGAGCATCGCAGTATCGGCCAGGCAGTCGCAACAATAATGAGTACTATCGCCCACTTCCGTCCGTCTTTCGGGCAACGCATCACAAACGGGACAGGCGCCATGACAGGCCACAACAGGCATGCAGGGAAACCCTGGTTTTTGCACCTTTTTGCAGCCGCGGCGGGCTGGTGGGCCGTTGCGGCCTGGGGGGCGGAGCCTCAGGTGACCGAGGGATTCGTCAACGCGCCGGTCGCCGAGGTCTGGCGGATATTCACGACCTCGGAGGGCTACCTCGCGACCGGTGCCGCACAGGCCGACGTGCGGCTCGCGATCGGCGGTGAGATTCGCAGCCACTACAACCCGCAGGGCAAGCTCGGGGATGCCGAGACCATCGTCAACGAGATCCTGGCGTACGAGCCCGAGCACATGCTGACGATCCGCATCAAGCAAGCACCCGCGAGCTTCCCGCATCGCGATGCGGTGGCCGGCACCTGGACGGTGCTGTACTTCACGCCGGCCGGCGAGAACATGACGCAGGTGCGCATCGTGGGTCTCGGCTACGACGATTCGGCGGAGTCGCAGGCCCTGCGGAAGTTCTTCGAGCAGGGCAACCGCTGGACGCTGGATCACATCGCGAAGCCGTACTGGCCGAAGTGTAAACTCTGCGAGAAATAACTACGCTGCGCCTATGGATCGCAAGTACATCGAAGCCGAGCACATCGTCGACCGCTACCTGTCCGGCGACCTCACCGTCCGGGAGGCGCGCGAGTTCGAGGAGTACTGCAACGAGCATCCCGAGGCGCTCAAGGCGATGCCGATCCCGGTGCGCCTGAAAGCGCGGCTCGCGCGACGGCCGGCGGAGACCAGCGAGACGGGTGTGTTCAAGGCGATTCCTTCCAGCGTCACTCACGCCGCGCTGCAAGCGACTGAAGAAGGGTTCGACCTGGAGGAAGAGGAGCGCCAGTTCTCGAGCGGACCGAAGATCGGCGGCGGCCGCGGAGCTTTCATCGCCCTGGTGTTCGCGCTGATCGCGGCGGTGGCCGGCGTCGTCGCCTATGCGATGCAGGCGAACTCGCTCAGCAAGCAGGTCCGGACCATGGAGCGCGACGCGCGCGCGACGCAGATGCAGGCGCCGGGCAGCACGCAGAAGTATCGCCTCGAGCTGGTCCGCAACAAGCCGGCCGAGCCGACGCTGAATGTCGGCTGGTTGTCGCCGCCGCAGTGGATGGATTTGTACATCGACGTGTCGGAAAGCAAATACGCGCAGTTCATGATCACGGTCGAGAAAGTCGACGGCGGGCTCGTCATGCAGATGCGGCGCGTCGCGCGCGACTCGAATCGCGAGCTGCGCATGACGCTCAACTCATCGGCATTCGGACCGGGCGAATACGTGTTCCGGGTCGAAGGCTACAACTTGCGTGGGCAGACGGAAGTCGTCGGCTGGATGAGGCTGGGGCTGAAGTAGAGGCTGTAGGCCTAATTGCTTCTCAACGTTGCGACCGGCGGATGATTCACCACTGAGCGCGTCGCAAGCGTCCCGCTGATGCCGACCAGCAGCGCACCCGCGGCGAGTCCGATTCCCCACACCGCGAAGCTGAAGGTGTAGTCGAGATTGAACAGCCGCGTCGCGAGGAAATAGCCCGCGGCTGTGGCGCCGATGGCAGCGAGTGTGCCTGCCAACAATCCGAGCGTCGTGAATTCCGCGGCAACACCTTGCAGCACGACGCGTCTGCTTGCGCCCAGAGTGCGCAGCATCGCGCTTTCGTAGCGCCGCTCATCGCGCGTCGCTTGAATCGCAGCGAGCAGCACAGTCACTCCGGCCAGCAGCGTGAAAGCAAACACGTACTGCACGGCCAGCGACGCCTTGTCCATCACGCCGCGCACCTGCGCGAGGATCGCGTCGAGATCGATCGCCGTGACTTCCGGAAAGCGCCGCGTGAAATCCAGCAGGATGCCGCGCTGCTCGCGCGGGATGTGCACGCTGGTGATGTACGTGCCGGTGGTGTCGTCGAGCGTGCCGGGCGAGAACACCATGAAGAAGTTCGGCCGGAACGAGTCCCACTGCACTTCGCGGAAGCTCGTGACTTTCGCGTCGACGATCTCGCCGGCGATGTCGTAAGTGAGCTTGTCGCCGATCTTCAGGCCGAGCGCGTGCGCCAGCTCGATCTCGACGGAGACGCGCGGCCCGCCGCCATCGTCCGCTCGCCACCATTCGCCGGCAACCAGCTTGTTGTCCTTCTGCATGGTCTGCGCCCAGGTCAGGTTCGCTTCGCGCTCGAGGAAATCGCGGCCGCGCTCGCTCTGCAGATGCAAGTCCGCCACCGGCGTGTCGTTGATCTGAGTGAGCCGCGCGCGAATCATCGGCACGAGCTCCGGCGGCGCCACGTTCGTCTGCTTCGCGAAGAACTCGCGGATCGCCGCCGTCTGATCGGGACGGATGTTGATCATGAAATGATTCGGCGCGTTTTCCGGCAAGCTCGCGCGCCACTGCTGCATCAGGTCGTTGCGTACGACGGCGAGGAGCAGCAGCACCATCAGCCCGAGCCCGAACGCGACGATCTGGATGACGCTGTCGCGGCCGCGTCGCGCGATGTTCGCCATGCCGTAGCGCCAGGACACACCGACGCTGCCGCGCAGAGAGCTCAGGCTCCGCACCAACACCCAGCCCGCGGCGATCAGCACGACGAACGTACCGAAGGTCGCAGCAGATACGTAGCCAAGCAGCTTCGAGTCGCGCACGAGCCAATAGAGCAAAGCGAGCAGCGCGGCGAGAGCACTGCCGTAGACGAACGCATAACGCAGCGGCGGCGGTTCGAGATTTCGCCGGAGCACGCGAGCCGGCGGCACCTTGCGCAATTGCAAGAGCGGCGGCAGTGCGAAGCCGATGAGAATCAGGACCGAAGTCATCAGGCCGAGCCAGCCGGGGCCGAATCCCGGCCGCGGCAACTCGCCGCGCACGAGATCGCGCACCAGAAACGCGATGCCTTCCTGCGCTCCGTAACCGATCGCGGCTCCAACCACGCCGGCGATGATCGCGATCGCCAGCAGCTCCAGCACGCTGATCGCGAGCACGAGGCGCTGCGCGGCGCCCATGCTCTTCATCAACGCGACTGTGTCGAGGTGACGCGCAACGTAACGTCGCGCCGTGATAGCGACTGCAATCGCCGCGAGCAGGATCGTGACGAGCGCCGCCAGGTTGAGAAAGCGGCTCGCGCGATCGACGGCCGAACGAATCTGCGGGCTCGCCTCTTCGACATCGACGATGCGCTGACCGGGCTTCTTGCGCGCCGTCAGCTCTTCCTTGAATTGCGCGACCTGCTGCGTATCGCCCGCGAACAAGGCCGCGTAGCCGATGCGACTGCCTTCGGTGGTGAGCTTCGTCGCCGGCACATCTTCGAGACGCATCAACAAAGTGGGTGCGAGATCGACGAACTGCGAGCCCTGGTCCGGCCGGTAGTCGAGCACCTTTGCGATCCGCAACTCGGTCTGCCCGACGCGAATGCGATCGCCGACGCGCGCGTCGAGCTGACCGAACAGCCGCGGCTCGAGCCACGCTTCGCCAGGACCCGGCAACGTGGTGACCTCCTGCGCCGGGCCGAACGGCACATCAGCGACCTTCAGGCGTCCGCGCAAGGGATAGCGCGACGACACGGCGCGAATCGCAGTGAGAGCGCTGTCTTCGCCCTTGAGCACGACGCTCGGGAAGGTCGAGACCTCTGCGGTCATCAGGCCATCTTTCTCTGCGAGCTCGAAGTACTCGCGCTCGATCGGCGAGCGCGACTGCAGACGCAGATCGGCAGCGAGCACTTCGCCGGCTTGCTGATCGACCGCGAGGCTGACGCGGTTGGTGAAGAAGCCCACGGCGGTGAGCGCCGACACTGCGACGAGCAGCGCGAGCATGAGGACGCGCAACTCGCCCGACTTGCCGTCGCGAAGCAGCGCGAGCAATGCCAGGCGCAACGCCTTGGTCATGACACCAACCTGCCCGCTTCGATCTTGATGATGCGCCCGCACCGTCGTGCGATCGCCTCATCGTGCGTGACAACGACGAGCGTCGTCTGGGCCGCCTTGTTGAGATCGAACAGCAGCTCGATGATGCGCTCGCCGGTGACCGAATCGAGATTACCTGTCGGCTCGTCCGCGAACAGCAGCGCGGGCCGCGTCACGAAGGCGCGGGCGATAGCGACGCGTTGCTGCTCGCCGCCCGACAACTGTCGCGGATAGTGCTCGCGGCGGGGCGAAAGGTTGACCTGCGCCAGCACCTCCGAAGCCGCGCTGCGTGCGTTCGGCAGGCCCGCGAGCTCCAGTGGCAGCATGACGTTCTCGATCGCCGTGAGCGACGGAACGAGGTGAAAGCTCTGAAAGACGAAGCCCACGTGCCGCGCACGCACGGCGGCGCGACCGTCCTCGTCCAGGGCCGTCAGCTCTGCCCCGTTGAGCCAGACCCGCCCCGCGCTCGGCTCGTCCAGCCCGGCGAGCAAGGCCAAAAGCGTGGATTTTCCCGCGCCGGACGCGCCGACGATGGCGACGGTTTCTCCGGCGGCGATCTGCAGGTCGACTTCTGCCAGAATGGTCAGCGTTCCTTCCGGACTGCTAACCTTTTTCGTGACGCTTTCCGCTTTGAGAACCGGTTGCACAGTGTTCGTACTGAAATTCGTAGTGCTGTTCTGGGTAGGACTGGCGCTGCCGCTGTCGGTTCACGCGAGTCCGGCGCCGCAGCCGGTCGTCCTGGTCGTCGGCGACAGTCTCAGCGCCGGCTACGGGGTCGCTGTGGACGCAACCTGGGTGGCGCTGCTGCAGCAGCGTCTCGCTGCGCAAGGGTACGGTTACCGGGTAGTTAATTCCAGCATCAGCGGCGATACGACGGGCGGTGCGCGGGCGCGCGTGCCGCGCGCACTGGAATTGCATAAACCTGCGATCGTGATCCTCGAGCTCGGCGGCAATGACGGGCTGCGCGGGCTGCCGCTGCGCCAGGTGCGCGAGAACTTCCAGTTCCTGATCGAGCACTCGCAGGCCGCTGGGGCCAAGGTGGTGCTGGTCGGCATGCGCATGCCGCCGAACTACGGCGCCGCCTACGCGGACGCGTTTCATGCACTATATGGCGAGCTGGCAAGCCGCTACGGCACGCCGCTGGTCGAGTTCTTTCTCGAGGGGGTCGCGCTGGACGAGAAGCTGATGCAGGCCGACGGCATCCATCCGACGGCCGCCGCCCAGCCGCGCCTGCTCGACAATCTGTGGCCGGCTCTGCAGAAAGTACTCAAAAAATGAACAAGGTCTGGCTGAAGAACTATCCGCCCGGCGTCCCGGCGGAGATCAATCCGAACGAATATCCCTCGCTCACGACGTTGATCGAGTCCGGCTGCCGGCGCTTCGCAGGGCAAGACGCTTTCAGCAGCCTCGGCCGCACGCTGAGCTACGCCGGGTTCGACCAAAGCGCACGCGACTTCGCGGCCTGGCTGCAGCAGAGCGCGAAACTGCAGCGTGGCGATCGGATCGCCATCATGTTGCCGAACGTCCTGCAGTATCCGATCGCGCTGTTCGGCGCGCTGCGCGCGGGGCTCACGGTCGTCAACACGAATCCGCTTTACACCGCGCGCGAGCTCGAGCATCAGCTGGTCGATTCCGGCGCGAAGGCGATCGTCATACTCGAGAACTTCGCGCACACGCTCGAGGCTGTGATCGAGCACACTCAGATCGAGCACGTCATCCTGACGGGCGTCGGCGATCGGCTCGGCTGGCCGAAGTCATCGATCGTGAACCTGGTCGTGCGCCACGTGCGCAAGCAGGTGCCGCGTTATGAGCTGCCCGGCGCGCTGCGGTTCAACGACGTGCTCGAACAAGGCAGGTTCCTGCCGTTCGAGCCGGTGACGACGACGCACGACGACATCGCGTTCCTGCAGTACACCGGCGGCACGACGGGCGTCGCGAAGGGCGCGATGCTCACGCATCGGAACATGATTGCGAACGTGCTGCAGGCGGGCGCGTGGCTCGGCTCCGGCTCGAAGCTCGGCGAAGACACAGTGATCACGCCGCTGCCGCTGTATCACATCTTTGCGCTCACTGGGAATCTGATGGTGTTCATCAAGCTCGGCGCGCACAACGTGCTCATCGTCAATCCGCGCGACTTTCCCGCGTTCGTCGCGGAGCTGCGGCAGTGGCGCTTCAGTTTCATCAGCGGCGTGAACACGCTGTTCAATGCCCTGCTGCATACGCCGGGGTTCGCGGAGCTCGACTTCAGCGAGCTGCGCATCACGCTGGGCGGCGGCATGGCCGTGCAACGCTCGGTCGCGGAGCACTGGCAACGCGTTACGGGCAACGTGCTGACGCAAGCGTGGGGACTGACGGAGACTTCGCCCGCCGCGTGCGTCAATCCATTCGGCCAGACCGAATTCAACGGCTCGATCGGCCTGCCGATTTCGTCGACCGAGATCACGATCCGCAACGACGACGGGCGCGAGCTGCCGCTCGGCGAAGTCGGCGAGATCTGCGTGCGCGGCCCGCAGGTGATGCTCGGCTACTGGAACCGGCCGGACGAGACCGCGCAAGTGATGATCGGCGACTGGCTGCGTACCGGCGACATCGGCCGTATGGATCACGGCGGCTTCGTGTTCATCGAGGACCGCAAGAAGGACATGATCCTGGTGTCCGGCTTCAACGTGTACCCGAACGAGATCGAGAGCGTCGTCGCCGCGCATCCGGGAGTGTTGGAGGTTGCCGCGGTCGCGCAGGAGGATGAGCGCAGCGGTGAAGCCGTTGCATTGTTCGTGGTGAAGAAGGACCCGAACCTGACGGAGCAGCAACTGATCGATTACTGCAGAGGCGAGCTCACGGGGTACAAGGTGCCGAGGCACGTGTATTTCAGGACGGAGCTGCCGAAGACGAACGTGGGGAAGATTCTGCGGCGTGAGCTGCGCGATAGTTTGAAAAGTCAGCCGCGGTGATACTGCGGGCTCAACTCGTGAACCGCCGCGATCATCGCCCCCGCGTGCTCCGGATCCACGGCCGGATGAATCCCATGCCCCAGATTGAACACATGCCCATGACCCCGCCCATAACTCGCAAGCACGCGCGCGACCTCCGAGCGAATCGCCTGCGGTGGCGCGTATAAGCAATTCGGGTCGAGATTCCCCTGGAGCGCGACGCTGTCCTGCACAGCTCGGCGCGCATCCGCGAGATCCGTCGTCCAGTCGACGCCCAGCGCATCGCAGCCGGTGCGCGCCATTGTCTCGAGCCACGCACCACCGCCCTTCGTGAACAGGATGACAGGCACGCGCCGACCTTCATGCTCACGCTGCAGACCCTCGACGATGCGTTGCATCGGCTGCAGCGAGAACTCGCGATACTGACTCGGCGTCAGCACGCCGCCCCAGGTGTCGAACACCATCACCGCCTGCGCACCGGCCGCGATCTGCGCGTTCAAATACAGCCGGGTCGCATCGACGAGCACGTCGAGCAGCGCATGCAGCGTCGCAGGCTCGGCATACATCATCGCCTTGATGCGCGAGAACTCGCGTGAGCTGCCGCCTTCGACGATGTAGGTCCCGACGGTCCACGGGCTACCAGCGAATCCGATCAGCGGCACGCGGCCGCCAAGTTCGCGGCGGATCAGCCGCACGGCATCCATGACGTAACGCAGCTCCGTGTTCGGATCGGGCACTGCAAGGCTTGCGACGTCGCTGCGCGAACGCACGGGGCGTTCGATGCGCGGCCCTTCGCCCGTCTCGAATTGCAGCCCGAGTCCGAGCGCGTGCGGAATCGTGAGGATGTCGGAGAACAGGATCGCGGCATCCAGCGGATAACGCGCCAGCGGTTGCAGAGTCACTTCGCACGCCAGCTCCGGCGTCATGCAGAGCTTGAGGAAACTGCCGGCACGAGCGCGCGTCGCGCGGTACTCGGGTAGATAACGGCCAGCCTGGCGCATCATCCACACGGGCGTGCGCTCGACCTGCTGCCTGAGTAGTGCCCTCAACAAGAGATCGTTCTGCAAGGTGCTCAACTTCGTTTCCCTGGATCGAACAGCCGCTCGTGTTCCACGATGGCGTAACGATCCGTCATGCCGGCAATGTAATCGGCGACTGCGCGGGCGCGACCGACGTCGGCCGACTTAGCCTCCAACTGCTTCGCCGCCTGGTGATGCTCGTCCGGCAGCAGCTCCGGGCGCGCGAAGAATGTGTCGAACAGCGCGCGGATCACCGAATTCGCCTTGTTCGTCATGCGCAGCACACGATAGTGGCGATAGACGTGATCGCGCAGGTAGTGCTTGAGCTCGAGATGCTCCGCCGCGACCGTCTTGCTGAACTGCACGAGCGCCGTCGCTCGCGCGCGCACGTCTTCGACGCTGGCTGGAGGGGCTTCGCGGATCGCCGCCTTCGTGGTCTCGACGAGATCCGTCACCACGTAATTGATCATCCGGCGCACGACTTCGTGGATCAGCCGCCTGCCTTGCAGATCCGGATACAGCCCGACCACGACGTCGTGCTGCCGCCGGAACAACGGCACTTCGCGCAAGCCGTCCAGCTCGATCAGCCCGGCACGCAAACCATCGTCGAGGTCGTGGTTGTTGTAGGCGATCTCGTCCGCGAGGTTGGCGATCTGCGCTTCCAGCGTCGGCTGGCGGCGCTTGATGAAGCGCTCGCCGAGCTCGCCGAGCTGGCGTGCGTTGTTGGGCGAGCAGTGCTTGAGGATGCCCTCGCGCGTCTCGAACATCAGGTTCAAGCCGGGGAACGCGGCGTAGCGCTCCTCGAGCTCGTCGACCACGCGCAGCGACTGCAGGTTGTGCTCGAAGCCGCCGTACGGCTTCATGCAATCGTTCAATGCATCCTGGCCGGCGTGCCCGAACGGCGTGTGGCCGAGGTCGTGCGCGAGGCAGATCGCTTCGGCAAGAGTTTCGTTCAACTGCAGCGCCCGCGCGATGGTGCGCGCGATCTGCGCGACCTCGATCGAGTGCGTCAGACGCGTCCGGTACAGGTCGCCCTCGTGATTGACGAACACCTGCGTCTTGTAGACGAGCCGCCGGAACGCGGTCGAATGGATGATGCGATCGCGATCCCGCTGATACTCGCCACGCAGGACCGGCGCCGGTTCGGCGTGCGCGCGGCCGCGCGAAGCCGCCTCGGTGGCAGCGTAAGGAGCGAGCGATGTGGAATCTGCAGTCATGCGAAATGCGCCTGCAGCGTAGCTTCGAGCGCCTGCTCGGGGTAGTCGTTGACCACGGCCGCAGTGCCGAGGCCCTGCAGCAGCACCAGGCGAATGCGGCCACCGAGCACCTTCTTGTCCATGCCCATGAGCTCGCGGCCGCGCTGAGCACCGATGCGTGGCGGAGCCACCGGCAAGCCGAGTCGCGTGAGCACTTGCACGACGCGGTCGCGGTCGGCCGGTTGCAGCCAGCCCAGTCGCGTCGACATGTCCGCGGCCATCGCCATGCCCGCGGCGACTGCTTCGCCGTGCAGCCAGTTACCGTAGCCCGAGGCAGTCTCGATCGCGTGGCCGAAGGTGTGGCCGAGATTCAGGATCGCGCGCAGACCCTGCTCGCGCTCGTCCTGGCCGACTACTTCGGCCTTGATCTCGCAGGAGCGGCGGACTGCGTGGATCACTGCCGCGTCCTCGCGTGCAATCAGACGGTCGACGTTCGCTTCGATCCACTGGAGAAACGCCGCGTCGCGAATGAAGCCGTATTTGACGACCTCCGCCATGCCGGCCCGGTACTCGCGCGGCGGAAGCGTGTGCAAAGTGCTCGTGTCTGCCAGTACGACGCGCGGCTGGTGAAAGGCGCCGATCATGTTCTTGCCGCCCGGATGATTGATGCCCGTCTTGCCGCCCACGGATGAGTCGACTTGCGCCAGCAGCGTTGTCGGCACCTGCACGTAGTCGATGCCGCGCTGATAAGAGGCGGCCGCGAAGCCGACCATGTCGCCGATGACGCCGCCGCCGAGCGCCACTGCGGCTGCGTCGCGATTCATGCGCTCGGCGATCAGCGCGTCGAGAATCCGCGAGTAAGTCGCCAGCGTCTTGTGCTGCTCGCCGTCGGGCAAAATCAGTGTGGCCACGCGTCGGCCCTGCAACGCGCCCTGCAGTTTCGCGAGGTAGAGCGGCGCGATCGTTTCGTTGGTCACGATCAGCAGGCTGCGCGCGGCGATGTGCGTGCCGAGCAGCGACGCATCTTCCAGAAGCTGCGGCCCGATCAGAATCGGATAGCTGCGCTCGCCCAAGGCGATGTCGACACGTTCGTGCACCGGCGGGCTCATGTCGTTGGCAAGGCCTTCAGCTGGTCGAGAATGTCGTCGGCGACGATGCGCACGTGGCGGCCATCGGTCGCGACCGTCACGCTGGCGATGGACTCGTAGAGCGGGGCGCGCACTTCCATCAGCTCGCGCAGTCGCTTCTCGGGATCGGCGGTGTAAAGGAGCGGGCGTTGCCGGCCATGCTTGGTGCGCTCCATCTGCTGGCGGATGCCGGTCCGGAGGTAGACGACGCGGCCGCGGGCGGCGAGCCGCTCGCGATTCTCGGGCAGCAGTACGGCGCCGCCGCCGGTGGCGATGACCACGTCCTGGAGCTGCGTCAGAGAGTCGATCACTTCGCGCTCGCGCTCCCGGAAGCCGGTCTCGCCCTCCTTTTCGAAGATGTAGGGAATATCGACGCCGGTGCGCCGCTCGATCTCGACGTCGCTGTCGTAGAAGGTGAGATCCAGCAGGCGCGCGAGCTGCTTGCCGACGGCCGTCTTGCCCGAGCCCATCGGGCCGATCAGAAAGACGTTCCTGCGAAGGGCCTGCGAGCTCATGACGGCAGGGCCGACTATAAACGAAAGCGGCCGCCCGAAGGCGGCCGCGGATTCGTCGGGAACGGACTGCCCGATCAGTACAGGCTCGCGCCCTCGCGCAGGATGCGCGGTGTCACGAAGATCAGCAGCTCGTCCTTGTTGTCGGTCTTGTTGGTGGTCTTGAACAGGTAGCCCAGGACCGGAATGTCGCCGAGCCACGGCACCTTGGTCTCCGCGTCGCGGCGCTCGGTCTCGAGGATGCCGCCGAGCACGACGGTCTGGCCGTCGTTCACCAGCACCTGCGTGACGATTTCGCGCGTGTCGATACTCGGCACGAAGCCGCCCGTCGCGCTCGCCACGAGCTGGCCGACGCTGTCCTTCGCGACCGTGAGATCGAGAATGATGCGGTTGTCCGGCGTGATCTGCGGCGTGACCTTCAGCGACAGCACGGCCTTCTTGAACTGGGTCGTGGTCGCACCGGAGGACGAGGATTCCTGATACGGAATTTCCACGCCCTGCTCGATGGTCGCTTCGCGCTGGTTCGCAGTGATCAGGCGCGGCGAGGAGATGATCTCGCCACGGCCTTCGGCCTGCGCGGCCGACAGCTCGAGGTCGACGATGTAGTCGGAATCGAGCAGCGTGAGCGCCAGGCGGCCGGCCGGGTTGGCGACCGGCAGGTTGACCATGTAACGGGATGCCGGGTCGCCCAGGATGAAGCCGTTCGGCGTGTTGGCGACGCCCGGGTTGCGCGAGATCACGGCAGCGTCGTCCTCGGTGACGAAGTTGTTCGCGCCGACGACACCGGCGCCATCGCTGCCACCATGGTCGAAGGCGACGTTCGCACCGAAGCGGACGCCGAGGTCGCGGCTGTAGTCGTCGTTGACGATCACGATGCGCGCTTCGATCAGCACCTGGCGCACCGGGATGTCGAGCGTGGACACGAGCCGGCGGATGTCAGCCAGCCGGTCCGAAGTGTCCTGCAGCAGCAGGGTGTTGGTGCGCTCGTCGATCGCGACGCTGCCGCGCTCGGAGAGCAGCGAGTTGTTCTGTCCCGCCTTGATCAACGCGGCGAGGTCTTGTGCCTTGGCGTAGTTGATCTGCAGGTACTCGGTGCGCAGCGGCGAGAGCTGCTGCACTTGCTGGCGTGCAGTCAGCAGTTCCTTCTCGCGCGCAGCGATTTCCTGGGCGGGGGCGACGAACATGACGTTGCCTTCGCGGCGCATGTCGAGGCCCTTGGTGCGCATCACGATGTCGAGGGCCTGATCCCACGGCACGTTCTGCAGGCGCAGAGTGACGTTGCCGCCGACGCTGTCGCTGATGACCATGTTCTGGCCGCTGGTGTCGGCCAGCAGCTGCAGCACCGCGCGCGTCTCGATGTCCTGGAAGTTCAGCGTCAGACGCTCGCCGGTGTATTCCTTCTGATCCTGCAGCTCCGGCGCCAGCTTCACGACCGGCTTGATCTCGATCGTGTAGACGTTGTCGGACTGGTAAGCGAGCTGCTCGTAGTCGCCGCTCGCAGCGATGACCAGGCGGGTGCCGTCGGCCACGCGCAGCGCGTCGACCGAGCTGACCGGCGTCGCGAAGTCGGTGACGTCGAGGCGCTGCATCAGGTTCTCGGGCAGCGAGGTCTTGGCAAAGTTCACGACGATCTTGCCGCCTTCCTGGCGCAGGTCGGCGGGCACCTTGGCGTCGGTGAGCTCGACCACGATGCGGCCGGAGCCGTCCGTGCCGCGACGGAAATCGATGTTGCTGACGCTGCGCGAGCCGGATACCGGCGCCGCGGAGCGCGTGCTCTGCGTAACTGCGGCCGCTGTGGTGGAGACCGCGGCACCGCTGGTGGCAGCGCGAGCGCCCGAGCCGCCGACCGATACGACGATCGTGTTGCCGCTGACCTTGGTCTCGTAAGGCACGAGGCTGTCGACGTTCAGCACCACGCGTGTGCGTCCGCCGGCTTCGGCGACGTTCACGGTGTCGACCACGCCCTGCTTGACGTCGACGCGGCGCGAGGCCATCGCGACGCTCGTGTCGGGCAGATCGAGCGCGATGCGCGCCGGATTGTCGACGGTGAACGTGAGCGGCGTCGGCGCGTTGTCGCTGAGCCGCAGGGTCAGCTCGACTCTGTTGCCGCTGCCGGTAGTGAAGGTGATGCCTTCGAGGCGATTCGCGCCTTGCGCCAGTGCCTGCAGGCTCATGCCTGCAAACAGCAGTGCACCGATGCCAATCCGGCGCAGCGACGAAATTGTGGACGACATTTTCAGGTTTCTCCCTGGGATCATTCTGTCAACGCCAGCGCGGCTGGACGCTCGATGTATCCGCCGAGACCGTCGGGGACGATCTCGATGATTGTGATCTTGGTCGGGCTGATGCCGACGATGCGGCCGTCGTTCTGGCCCATGAAGCTGCCGTTCAGCACGCGATGCACGAGACCGTCCTTACCCTGCACCAGGCCGTAGTTGCGGCCCTGGAGCTGCAGCGTGCCGACCATGCGCAGCGTGTCGAGCGGGAACTGCTCGAGGAACTCGCGCGGACGCTTCACGTCGGGACGCACGCCGGCAGCGAGATCGCTGCGCGCGGGCGGCGTCGGCACGAACGGCGAACGCATGTTGGCCGCGTTGTAGGTAAAGGCTTCGTAAGGCTTGATCTCGGGCAGCGGCTCGATCGGCTCGCCCGGGCGAGCCTTGATCTCGGCGACCTGCTGCTGCAGCTGTTCCATGCCATTGGAGCAGCCGCCCAATGACAGCACTGCGATGGCGACGGCGATCGAGGTAGATCTGGTCATAGGTGGTGGCGCTGCTTCGGTTTTGTTCAGGTGCCCGGGCGCCGCGCGCCAGCGGATTGCTGGCTCGCCGCCTGTTCGTCTTCGTCCAGGTAGCGATAAGTCTTCGCCGTGACGTCGAGCTGCAACGTGTCGGTGCCGGCCTTGCCGACCTGCGTGATCTCGACGTCATGCAGGGTCACGATGCGCGGCAGGGCGGCGATACCGCTCACGAACGCACCGATCGAATGGAAGCTGCCGGTGAGCCGCATCTTGATCGGCAGCTCGGCATAGAAATCCTTGACGTTCTGCGCGTTCGGCTGGAACAGCTTCTGATCCAGGCCCGCGGCAGTGCCCTGCTGCGAGATGTCGGTCAGCAGGTTCGGCACCTCGGTCTTGTTGGGCAGCTTGCGGAGCATCGCGCCGAAGGATTGCTCCATCTCCGCGAGCTGCGCCTTGTAGGCGTCGAGGTTCGCAGCCTTTTTCGCTTTGGCTTCGAGCGTGCCGAGCAGCTGCTGCTCCTGGGCACGTGCGGCGTCCAGCTCAGGCTTCTTCGGTTTCCACGCGAGCAGGTAGGCAAGCAGCACTACCGCGACGACGAAGATCAGGCCGATGGCGCCGAGCCGGAACGGCATCGGCCAACGGCCAGGATCGTTGGGATCGAGTTCCCGGATCTGGTCGAGGACGCTCATTGATGCGCTCCTGGCGCGCGGGCGCCGGCTGGGCCGGTCGGCGTCGCGGCAACCTGCTCGCCGCCGCTGCCGCTCGTCAGCGCCGGGTTCTCCTGCGTCGCGTTCAGCGTGAAGTCCGAGCCGCCGTCACCGGCGCCCTTGGTCTCGAGGATGTCGAGCGAAGGGTCGGTGAGCCACTCGGAGGCGTCGATGTTGCGCATGTAAGAGGCGACGCGCGTGCTCGACTGCGCCAGGCCTTTCAATTGCAGCTTGCGATCGGTCTGCTTCAGCGAGACCAGGTTGACGCCGTCGGGAATCGTGCGCACCAGCTGGTCGAACACGTGCACGATCTCCGGCCGGCTGCGCTCGAGCTGCTCGATGACCTGGATGCGCGCGCGCAAGCGCTGCTTCTGCTGCTCGAGCGCGAGGATCTCGGTGATCTGCTTGTCGAGCTTCGCGATCTCGTCGTTGAGATACTGGTTGCGCTCGTTCTGGTTGTCGATTGCCGCGCCCATCTGCAGGTTGACGAGGAACGCGATCAGGCCGGCGATGACGACAGCGCCGAGCGCGCCGACGCCGAATTCCTGGCGCTTGCGTTTGCGCTCGGCCTCGCGCCACGGGATTAGGTTGATTCTCGGCATCAGTCGAAACTCCGTAATGCCAGGCCGCAGGCCGTCAGCAGCGCGGTCGCATCTTTCTTGACCGCCTGCGCTTTGGCCTTCTGGCTCACTTTCATCTGTCCGAGCGGATCGCCGCGCTGCGACTCGATGCCGACGCGGCTCTGGATCATTTCCGCGGCGCCGGGAATGTTGGCGCAGCCGCCGCAGATCAGGATCTGCTCGGGCTGCTCGCGGCCGGCACCGGACGCGAGGAAGAACTGCAACGAGCGGCTGACCTGCTGACACATGTCGTCGATGAACGGGCCGAGCACTTCGGTCTCGTAGTTGCCCGGCAACCCGCCTTCTTTCTTGGCGCGGCCCGCTTCTTCCATGCTCAAGCCGTAGGTGCGCATCACTTCTTCGGTGAGCTGCTGACCGCCGAAGGC
>DATENH010000167.1:0-26607 GCA_035275145.1 Steroidobacteraceae bacterium
GATGCCGATATTTCCCGGATCGCCGAGGTGCGCAGTTCCCTCGATGCGGCCGGCGCCGCGATTGAGATTTTCCTCGCTCGTGCCTTCGAACACCGGCACCACAAGCTTCAACGATGGGATGCGCAGCACCGCTTCCGGCCGCATACGCGACCAGCAGCGATACGCCCACCATCCAGGCGAGGATCTCCACCGCTCGCAGGAGCTTCATCGTCAGCTACCTTTTGTCAGACTCCACGCGCCATCCTTGTCGCGGCATGCGGTCCAGGTGCGGGTGGTCGGCTTGTGCTTGGCCGAATATACGTTGGTGCGCACGCGCCGGCATTCGTCGAAGCCCGCGACCCGCGGCTCGCCGATCACTTCCAGGCGCGCTCCCACGCCTGTCTTCGGGTTGGACCATTCGACCGGTGCCGCGGGCTGCGGCGCATCCAGCAGCGTGTTCACGACCTTGAGATAGTCCTGCACATCCTGCTCGCTGAAGTCGGCGAGCGCCTTGTCCTTCACGAGCGAGGTCCAGTCGGACGGTGACGCGGCGGGCGCGACGGCCAGCAGGGCGAGCAGAGTCAGCAGCGCATTGCGATTGAGGGATCGCACGGCGTGTCAGCCGATGACCCGGGCCAGGATGTCCCGCTCGCGCGTGTGACCCGTCTCGCCGAGCGCTTGCACGACCGCCGGCGCGACCTTCGATGCCAGCGGCTGCCCGATGCCGAGACTCGAGAGCGCAGCCTCATAGTCGTCCAGGTTGTCGAGCGGCCGGGTCACGATGCCGCGCTGCTTGACGTCCTGCATGATGAAGTCGGCATTGGGAATGGTCTGCGCCAGGGAGTCGAAGTCCTGCTTCGTCAGGCGTTCGCGGACCAGCACCAGCAGTGCGCCCAGTGCGCCGCGCACCTGAGCTTCGTTCAGGCCGAGCCGCTCCTGCAGCACCGGCACGATGCTCTGGCCCGGCGCCGCGGACTGCGGCTGCAGCGGCGCAAGCAGGAGGAGGGCAACGAGAGTTGCGGCGAGCCGCGAGGTCGGGGCGAGCATACATATATATGTAGCCCTGCGACCGGCGTTCGCCATACGCACAAGGGGCGCGGCGGTCAGTTCGCCGTCAGGACCTGCTCCAGATAGTCCTGCGCCGCATCCGAATCGGACTGCGACAGCCAGAACACCGCTCGCTTGCGCTGCTCGCGCGACTGCGATCGATCCTCTGCGATGGCGATCAACGCTTTGGTGGCGCGCTCGTCGGGCAGTTGCGAGAGCGCGATGATTGCGCGCTCGCGGACGTCGTCGTCGGTTTCTTTCCTGAGCGCTGCGAGGATCGCGTTCTCCGCCTCCGGCGCGCCCATCTGTGCGAGCCAGAACCAGGCTTGACCGCGGACTTCGGTATCCCGATCGGTATTGCCGAGTCGAATCAGATCCGCAGTCGCGCGCGGTGCGGCAGATTGCGAAAGAGAAAACGCCGCGTGCTCTCGCACGTCCGCGTTCTTGTCGTTGAACATGATTGCGGACGTGATGTCAGCGCCCTCGCGTCCGCGCAGCAGGGCCAGCCAGAAAACTGCTTGCTTGCGAGTCTCGGTGCGTGCGTCGTTGCGCGCGATGCCGGCCATTGCGTCGCGTGCGAAATCGCCGCGATTGACGGCGAGCGCGGCCAATACATCGTCCTCGATGGAGTCGCGCTTGGTCGTGCCGCCGTCGCGCTGCTGGACCAGGTCGACGAGCCAGCGAGCGCTTTCGTCTTCGGCAACGCGGCCGAGATCCTGGATCGGCGTGGCCGTTTCCACCGGGCACGTAGCCGACAACGCGCGAAAGCGATCGATCTTGCCGCCGGCTGTGCGTGCGTAGATCCGAACGACATCGGTCGTTGCGTGATCCTGGCTGCCGTAGCTCTGCTGATGGGCGTCGAGCTTGCAGGCGCTGCGCGAGGCATCGCGGAAATTTCTCATGTCGCCGAAGCAGCAATAGTCCGGTGCGCCATCGACAGCGGCGACTTGCCAGCTGGTCCAGCCGTCACGAGGCAGCGTCAATTCAGATGACGCAGCTTGCGGCGCGAGCGTGAACGAAGTCAGACACAGCGCCGCGGCGCTGAGCGAGCGATACGAGAGTTTCATTTCTTCGCCTCCAGTGCAGCGTCGATGGCCTCGAGTGCGGCGTCGCCGTCCATCATCGTCAGCGTCCGCAGCAGCGCGCGCTTTTCTTCCGGCGTCGTCGCCGAGCGGTACAGCGCGAGCACACCTTTCTCGTCGTCCGCGATCAGCAGGCCCTGCAAGGCTGCATCCTTGATCTCGCGGTCGGCGCTACGGGTGTAGATATCGTGGAGTGCAGCGCGGGCCGCATCGGTGCTGATGATGCCGATCTTCTGCACCGCCTCGGCGCGAACTTCCGGATCGCCGTTGCCCTCGGCGATCTTGCGCAGGCTTTGCAGGTCGCCGCTGATCGCATACGCCTCCACCAGCTTGCCGGAGGCATTCGGCCGATCGCCGAGCTTGCGCAGCTCGTCGACCGCGCCCATTACGCTCAGCATGTGGATGGCCGCGCTCGCTTCTTCGTCCGTCTTGGCATTCAGCGCTGCCTGATACACCTCTTGTTTGCGGCCGGCGATCATCCAGGCTTCCAGCACTTCCTTGCGCACGTCGTCGCCGCCGGCCTTGTAGACCTCGAGCAGTCCGGCGAGCGCCTTGTCGTTGCCGCCGATGCCGATGCTACGGATCGCTTCTCTGCGCAAGGCGGGATCCGCGGAGCGGCTCGTCTGCAGCAGGATCTCGCCGGCTTCCGGCGACTCGATCTGGCTGAGGACGAACAGGGCGCGCTGCTTGATCAGCGTCGTCTGCGTCCCGGCCAGCACTTTCTTGATGATCGGCAGCGCGCGCTCGGGCGGCTGCGCCATCAGGCCTTCCATCGCCGCGAGCGCGAGCTCTTCCTGCTCGGTCGGCTTCTGTGCAAACGTCAAGCCGCTCGTGACGAGGAGCAGCGCTGCAAGCATCGAGTAGATGAAACGCATGGATGTTTCCTGGCTAGAGCGCAATGGGTTGCGCCGTGGATGAGGATTCGGCTTCGGCTTTGAGCCTCGCCTGCATGACTCGCATTTCGAAGCTGAGCTGCGCGATGTCGGCTGCGGAGGTCGCGCGGCGCTCGTCGCCGAGGCTTTCGAGAATCGGCGTGAAGGCGCGCAGCACGCGTGCGAGCTGCGGCTCGTTGGCGCGATCGGCAGCCAGCGCGTACATGCGGTTCTGCTCGATGATCGCGTCGAGCAGCCGGGCTCGTTCGTCGGGCTGTGCAGTGTCGAGTTTCGCAAGCCGCTGTTCGGTGTTGGCGAGATGCCAGCGCAGCCCGCGCTCGTACGCGACCGTTTCAGGCTCGGTGCCGGCGGCTTGCGGGGAAGCGTGCGGCGGCGCTTCGACCGCGACTTGGTCGGGTGTGGGCTTCATCGACACCCAGACGGTGAGCAGAATCGCCAGCAGCGCCATGGTCGCAGCTAGTGCCTGCCAACGAAAGGAAGGGCGCGCACGAGAGCGCGCCGTCAATGCAGTTTGCCAGCGTTGCTGGATGTGCGCAGGCACGGCAACGTCCGGCATGTCTGCGGCCGTGTCGAGTTGCGCGACCAGCCGATGCAATCGCTGGGCGAGCTCCGGCTGATTGGCGAGCGCAGTAGCAACTCGCGCGCGTTCGGTCGCGTCGAGCCCGTCGCGGTAGTAATAGAGGAGCAGGTCGTCGTCGGAGATCATGATTCGCCTCGCCATACGTGCAGATCGACGCGCAGCTTGCGCACCGCGCGGAACAGCGCCTGCTTGGTGTTGTTGGCGTTCGTTTGCAGACTCTCGGCTATCTCTTCCAGCCGCCAGCCTTCGATGTGCTTCAGCACGAAGGTCTGCCGCTCCATCGTCGTCAGGCGTTGCATCGCAGTGATCAGGTCCCTGCTCAACGCTTCCTGGACGTACTCGCCATGCGGCGAGTTGGCGGCCATCAGGTATTCGGTATCGAGCTCTTCCGCCGCCTGCGGCCGGCGCCGGCGCATCAGGTCGATGGCCGCGTTGAGCGCGATGCGATGGATCCAGGTGTCGAGCTCGGATTCGCCGCGGAACTCGTCGCGCCGATCCCAGGCCTTGAGCAGCGCTTCCTGGACCGCATCGGCGGCGAGGTCCGCGTCCCGGGTGATCCGCAGGCACGCGTTGTACCAGCGGACACTGCGCTCGGTCAGAACGGCGTGAAAGCTGTCAGGCCGGACCCAGGATTTGAGCGAGATGAGCACCGAACTTAGACGGCCGGGCCGCCGAAAGGTTAGGCAGCCACTTTAGCCGCGAATCGAGCTACCAGAGCCCCGATGATGGAGCGCCACTCGTCGACCATCGCCTCCGCTTGCGGGTCGGACACATCCTGCCGGCATTTCTTGCAAGGAACTCGGCTCCGGAGCGCGAATTGAGGCGACATGGGGGCGAATCTCAACTCGCTGCTGAAGATCAGCCTGGATGAGCTGCGCATGCAGATGCTCGGCGCGCAGGTCGCCTTCGGCTTCCAGTTCCAGTCGGTGTTTCAGGAGCGCTTCGATGTCTCCGATCCGGCGCGGCGTGCGGTCGCTCTCGCCGGTTTGATCTTCATGGTGCTCACGCTCGGCCTGCTGATCGCCGGACCGGCAGTTCATCGAATCGCCGACGCCGGCGAAGCGTCCATTCGCACTCAACGGCTGACCGCGTCGCTCGCGCATGTCGCGCTGATCACTCTCGCGATCGGCATCACCGCGGCGGTGTTCGTTGCAGTGGTGACCGCATTCGGTCTGCGAGCGGGATCGATCGCGGCGGCACTGACGGCCGGAGTGACTCTTTTCGCCTGGCACGTCTGGGGTCGGCTCATGCGTCCAGGTACGAGGCAACCAATCGTGAACAAGGCAACGCACGGCACGAGTGTGCACGACAGGATCGACTACATGCTGACCGAAGCGCGCGTGATGCTGCCCGGAGCGCAGGCGCTGTTCGGATTTCAGCTCCTGGTGCCATTGATGAAATCGTTCGAGACATTGCCTGTCGCTGCGCAGACGGTGCATTTTGCAGCGCTGGCGCTGGTTGCGATGGCTGTCGTGTTGCTCATAGCGCCGGCAGCTATCCATCGCATCGCCTTCGAAGGTACGGACGACCCGCGATTCCTGCGGCTGGCCTCTCGCTTCGTGACTGCAGCGCTGGTTCCGCTTGCGCTCGGCATCGCGAGCGAGCTGTACGTTGCAGGTGCGCGCCTGCTGCCGGACTCGCCTGCAGTTGCGTGGACCGCGCTCGGAGCCGCCTGCGTTCTCATCGGATTCTGGTATGTGCTGCCGCTTGGCTTGCGGGCCGCGGGAGGGACGGAATGAACCTGATGGATCTGGCGCCGCGCGATCCCGACTCGGGGCTCGTGCGGGTCATCATCGATACGCCGCGAGCGAGTCGGAACAAGTACAAGTTCGATCCGGAGCTCGGGCTGTTCAAGCTCAGCCGCGTGTTGCCCGCGGGCATGTCGTTCCCGTTCGATTTCGGTTCGATACCCGGCACGCGTGCGGAAGACGGCGATGCGCTGGACGTGCTGGTCCTGAACGAGGCGCCGTTGTTCGCGGGCTGCCTCGTGCTGGTTCATCTCATCGGCATCATCCGCGCACGGCAGACCGAGCGAGGCAAGACGATCCGCAACGATCGCTTGCTCGGCGTGATCGAGACAGCCGTCAACAAGCCGGTCGTTCGCGACGTGAAGGAGCTGCCGAAGGAGCAGCTGCGAGAGATCGAGCATTTCTTCTGCTCGTACAACGAGGCGCAGGGCCGGCGATTCGTCGTGACCGGACGCGCCGGGCCGGCGGCCGCGCAGCGAATGCTCAAGCGCGCAATGCGGGAATCAACGTGACGGCGAAGATGAGCAAACCTGTCGTGACGATGATGGCGCCCATGATGCGCGCGACACGCTGGCCGGCAGGCATGAGACGCTCGACCGTGATTGCGGCTGCAACGACGGCCATTGCACCGACGTTCATGACGCCGATCACCAGCAGGATTGCGATCAAGCCGGCGCAGCACTGCGCGCAGTGAAGACCGAGGCGCATCCCATAGCGCCAGGCGGTGGCGTAGTCGTCCGGTAGCGCGCGTTTGCAGACTGCCGTCGTTCGGCAGCATCCGAGATGATGCATCTTCCAGCGCGTGAACTGCAGAGCGCCGGCGATCAGCACGACCAGACCGGCTGCCAGCGGGGCGACACGTGCCAGCGCTGGCTGCTGCATCTCAATAGCTGCCAGCGCGAAACCAAGTGGGAAGACGCAGAGGCCGATCAGCGTCCACACGAAGAAATACCCGAGACCCACCAGCGTCGTCAGTCGAGCGAGCTGCGTCTTGGTCGTCGTGCCTGCTGTCTCACGATAGCGCCACAATATCGGAGCGAGCGACGGCAGCATCATCGCTACCATCATCGCGACCCACATCCCGACGAACATCGCGGCCGCGCCGGGCCAGGATTGACCCGGCATGCGCATCCAGGCCATCGACATCGTCCAACCGCCGGGCATGGGCATTCCGCCCATTGCCGACATCGAGGCGCACCAGACGATTGTTACTGCAGTGCTGACGAGCAGCAGCAGCACAGACACCGCAGCGAACGCCCGCGCGTCGCTCATCGCTTGTCGTACTGGTCGTGGTGACGCCACCAGAAGTCCGGCTCGTTGCGACCCTGCGGCGCGCGATCGAGCCACTGATATCCGCCCCACAAGCTATCGAGCCCGCGCGCGAAGGCCGAATACGTGTGGTAGACGACGCCGTTCTCGAGCGCGAACGCACTCATGCCCGGCCGCTCGCGAACGTACGTGGCTATGTCGGTGCCCGTCATCGCGGCGCCTCTGGAAGCTCCCCCAGCATTGGCCAGGTCAGCGGCCGGGTTCTCAGGTCCTTGCCGCTGATAGTTGTACTCGGTGCCGCCGGCGCGCTGCTGCTCCGGCGTGATGGAGACGGTGAAGTCGGCATTGAAGTCGGTGCCGGACGACGAAGCCCACGGGAACGTCCAGCCCATGCGTCGTTTGAAAGCTCGCAGCTTGTCGAGTGGCGCGCGCGAGATGGCCCAGAGCATGACGTCGTGATTCGCCAGGTGCACGGCAAAGCCGTTGAAGCCATCCGCGATCGCGGAACAGGCGGGGCAGCCGGCGCTGTAGTCCGGCCCGAACATGAAGTGATAGACGAGAAGCTGCGAGCGGCCTCGAAAGAGGTCGGAGAGGGACGCGCTACCCTCGTCGGTGTCGAATCGATACTGCTTGTCGATCTTTACCCAGGGCAACGCCTGGCGCTGGCGCGCCACCTCGTCGCCGCGATGTGTGAGCTCCTTCTCTGCGTCCAACAGTTTCAGTCGCGCTGTGCGCCATTCCTCACGTGTGCCGACCCGGTGCTTGGTCATGACTGCTCCTCCTTTCATCACGACAGCGGATCGTTTGTCGCCGGCATTTGTTCCGTTGCCGGCTCGGCGCTTCTTGCAAAAACGCGATCAATGCATGAGCGGACGTGCCAGGAAGCGGTGGCGGACGCTGGGGGCCGGCAGGCGTACTGACGGCGTCGCAAGAATGTGCCGATCGCCGAGCCACGACACTGCGCGCTGCAGGGCCAGCTCGTAGTCGTGCACTGGAGGGGTCGGATTGGGGTCGGTCGAGCGCTTCATGGGTGGCATCTTTGAGCAGAACCCCGCGCCGATAAATCCAGCCGGCGGCATCAGACTCTTTCCTGTAGGGCAATCATCGCTATAGTCGCTGCATGCAAGTTGCGGCTTTCTCTCGAGATCCAGCCTGGCGGCTGGAGTTGCGGCGGGGTGTACGCGCCGCGTTGCCGGCGGCGCCGGGCATCGTTGCCTGAGGTCTGGTCACTGGGGTGGCGATGGTCAAGAGCGGCCTCGCCGTGCAGTGGTCGATCGTCATCTCGCTGCTGGTCTATGCAGGCTCCGCGCGAGCTATTTCACCGGCGACTTCGCGATGTTCATGGAGCGCGTGCGTCGCGATGGCGAATTCCCGTATCGCGACGCGTGGTTTCTCGGCGCGTGCGGCTGCAACTGGCTGGTCTGGCAGGTGACCTCGCGCTCGCCGTGCCGCTGTGCCTGGAGTGGCCCGGGCTCGCCGGCGCGGCCGTCGCTGCGCCGATCGCTGTCGTGGCGCGCGGCCTGCCGTTCGGGCTTGGTTTGTTCGCCGGCATCGTCGCCGGCATCTGTGCGGCGGTCGCGGTCGATGCAGCGATCGGACGAAACAAACAGACCGTGCAACGCGAAGGCGACGAGCTGGTGGGTCAGCGCTTCAAGTTGTCGCCTCGCGTCGAGGCCAACCCACGGCTGCTGGGTGCAGTCGCCGCGACGCTGGTAATTCTCTGGAAACGCAGCATGGTCGCTTGCATTTTCGCGGGAATGCTCGTCGTCACCGCATTCCGCTTCGTCTGAAGTTGCGCCAGCCGCCGGAGTTGCGCACCATGCCCGGCGTTGGGGGCCGGTACGCCAATAACATTGAACAACAAACGTTCCAGCGGGAGGCTCAGATGAAAATCATCGGTGTCGAAGGTCTCACGAACCAGCAGGTGAACGACGAGATCGGCCGGGGCGGGCGCTTCGTGCTGTATCAGTACTGCATCTCGATCCTGGTCATGACGTTCAAGCGCGGCTCGAACATCTACTTCGTCAAGGCGGGCGAAGGCTCGATCGGCAAGGGCGTCGGCTTCTCGTTGCTCACGCTGCTGCTCGGCTGGTGGGGCATTCCGTGGGGCCCGATCTACACGATTCAGTCGCTGTGGGTGAATTTCAGCGGCGGTCGCGACGTCACGCAGGAAGTGATGGCCCAGGTCGGCGCGCCGGCCGGCGCGATGCCGATGCCGCAGACCTGAGCAGGCCACTCACTCGAGTCTCGCAGGGGCGGGCGCGCCCACGGGAATCTGCATCAGGTCTTCGCCGAAGAAGAGATTGCCGGCATACAGTACGGACATTTCCCGGATCAGGCGCTCCCTGACTCCGGGCACGTCCATCTGTTCGGTCACGTGGCTCACGACCAGATTGCGCACGCAGGCCTCGTGGCCAAGGCGGGCCAGCTCCAGATGTCCCATGTTGTGCTTGTCCATTTCCGGACTGAGCGCAGTCCCGCTGATGAAGTGACACATGTGCACCAGCACGTCGCAGTCGCGCGCCAGCAGCTCCATCGACTTGCACGGTCCTGCGTCGCCTGAGTAGGCGAAACTGCTGCCGTCGGCCTCCATCCGGTAACCGAAGCATTCCAGAATCGGCTGCGCGTGCAGGACGGAGCGCGCATGCACGAGAAAGCCGTCGCAATCGATGACGTCCCCGCTGCGAATTTCGTGCACGACAGGCTTCGGCTTGTGTCGCGGCAGCGTACCCCCGCGAGCGACATAGACATCCTGGCTCATGCGCAGCTCGGTGCGCGCCGCGAGGTCGGGAGCAAACAAACCGCCGTCGCCGATGATCGCTTCAGTCATGCGCGCCGTGTACGCAGGACCGTAGACGCGCAGCTCGGGAATGCGGCCGGCACCTTGATCCCAACGCGTCATCAGCAGTCGCACGTAGTCGAGGCAGTGGTCGTAGTGCAGGTGGGTGAAGAACACGTCGGTGATGTCGACCGCGCGCACGCCTGCCTCCAGCATGCGGTGATAAGTGCCCGGGCCGAAGTCGAACAGCACTTTGCGCTGTCCGGTCTCGACCAGGTAGCCGGAGCTCATGCGCTTCAGCGAGGGAGTGGGGGTGCCGGTGCCGAGCAGGGTGATGCGCATGGGCAGGTCCGCGGTTGCGTTCGTTGATTACTACATAGTATTGTATTTAAAACTACAGACATAAAGCTCGCATGCAGATCGGCTCTCTCAAGCGGCGGTTGCAGGCCCGCGCAGGCAAGGCAGGGGGCGGACCGAAATATGCGCGCGTGCTCGAAGCGCTCACCGCTGCGATTCACAAGGGCGAGCTCGAGCCCGGCCAGCGGCTGCCGGCCGAAACTGCGCTGTCGGCGCAGCTCTCGGTCAGTCTCGGTACCGTGCAGAAGGCGCTGGGCAAGCTCGCGGCAAGCGGCCTCGTAGTCCGCAACCGGCGCACCGGGACTTTCGTTGCGGACCGGCGCTCGCAAGCGTCCGAGGCGTGGGTCTATCGCTTTCGCGATCCGCGGAGCGGCGAATTGCAGATGCCGTTCGTGCGCGTGCTCAAGGTCGCGCTGGATAATTCGCGTGGGCCGTGGCGCGACCTGCTCGGCGCGCAATCCTGCGTCCGGGTCGACCGGTTGCTGTGGATCGAGAACGATCCGCCGGCGTTCACCAGTGTGTACTTCGCGCACGAGCACGGTCGCGTGCTGCTCGACGTGCCGGTCGAGGAGCTGCACGGCTCGTCGACTCACCGGCTCATGGTGGAGCAGTTCAATCTTCCGACGTTGCGCGTCGAGCACCGCATCGGCTGTCGCAAGTTGTCCAATGACGCGTGCCGGTGGCTGCACGTGCCGAAAGGCTCGCTCGGGACGGTCTGGGACGTGCGCGACTTCTCGATGGCGAACCAGCCGATCCTGTTCCAGCGGCTGCAGTTGCCGCCAGGACATCGGCCGCTGGAGATCGGCGAGAGCCTCGCGTGGGCGGCGAAGAGTCCGTCGCCGCGGCGCGCTGCGTGATGTGGCACGCGCTCCCGATCGCGGGGCTCGTGCTGATTTTCGCTCTGGGGACGTGGCGGTCGATCAATCTCGGCATCCTTTCGCTGGCGGCGACGTTCATCGTCGGCACGCTGATGACTCGCGAGAGTCTTGCGGACATGTACCGCGGCTTCCCGGTCGACTTGCTCATCTTGCTGGTGGGCGTCACCTATCTCTTTGGAGTTGCTGCCAGTAACGGCACCATCGAGCGCCTCGTCGCCGGTGCGGCAGCACGAGTGCGAGGGCGGCGCGCACTGATTCCGTGGGTTGTATTCGTGCTGGCAGCGCTGCCGACGATGGCGGGAGCGCTCGGCTCAGCCGCAGCTGCAATGTTGGCGCCGATAGCGCTGCGTCTTGCCGAGAGATGCTCGCTCGATCGACGCATGATCGGACTGATGGTGCTGCACGGCTCGGCCTGCGGTAACTTTTCGCCGCTCAACGCGCTCGGCGCGATCGTCTTGCAGGGCGCGGCGCGCAGCGGCTTCGAAGTGTCCGCAACCGCAGTGTTTCTAGCCAATGTCGGCTACAACCTCGTGCTCGGCGCGGCGATCTTCGTCTGGTTCGGCGGCCTGCAGCTCGGCAAGCGCGCCGGGCCAGACCCGCCGATCGATGGCGAAGCTGCGTCCACGCCGCTCGCGACGACGCGCGCCGCTCATGTCTCCACGCTGGCGGCGCTACTGCTCGTCGCAGTGCTCGCACTCGGCTTCGGCTGGAGCATCGGATTCGTCGCGCTGCTGGCCGCAGCGGCCTTGCATGTGCTTTTTCCGCAATCCAGTCAGGGCGCAGAGCGCAGGATTCCCTGGGACGTCGTGCTGCTCGTGTGCGGCATCGTCACCTATGTGTCGGCTTTGCAACGCGCCGGGATAGTGGATGCCATCGGCTCGGGCATCGTCGCGCTCGATGCGCCGCTACTCAGTGCATTGCTCATCTGTGCAGTGGGGGCGGTGACTTCGGCGTTCGCATCGAGCGCCGGAATACTCGGGGCGATGATCGTGCTCGCTGCGCCGTTCATGGCGCAGGGCGCGGTGAGCGTGACCGGCCTGGTCATCGCGCTGGCAATTTCTGCAACCGTGGTCGATTCCTCGCCGTTTTCGACCGCCGGTGCCTTGGTCGTGGCCAACGCCACAGTGGCCGAACGGACTCACGTGTATCGCGGCCTGCTCGCGTGGGCCGCCGTCATGGTGCTCACGGCGCCGCTGGCGACCTGGCTGCTGTTCGTCGTGCTCGTCTGAGCTCTCCACGCCGCTTGACACCTTACGAAATTAGAATAACGTAGTTCGTATACGATCTATTAGATAACCGCGGCAAGATCGGCTGGCAGACCGCACGAAGGGGGATCACATGAACAGGCAATTCGCTTCTTCGCTCCGCAGGAGCATGGCGACGCTCGCGACCTTGACGGCAGCGGCAGCGCCGCAGTACGTGATGGCGCAGGAGCCGAAACAGGAGACGCTGGCAGAAGTCGTAGTGACCGGCTCGCGACTCGTGCGCAGCGATTTGAGCGCGCCGAGTCCGGTCACGATCGTCAACGAAGAGGCGATACAGCTCTCCGGCGATAGCACCGTGGAAGCGGTCATCAACGAGCTGCCGCAGCTCTCCGCCGGCAACAACTCCAGCGTCAATTCGGCCGGCGGCTCCGGCGTGCTGACTGCCAATCTGCGCGGCCTCGGCGCAACTCGCACGCTGACGCTGGTCAACGGCAGGCGGTTCATTCCTGCCAACAGCCAGGGCAGCGTGGACCTGGCAACGATTCCGACCGCGCTGGTGGAGCGCGTGGAAATCATCACCGGCGGCGCCTCGGCCGTGTATGGCTCCGACGCGATCGCCGGCGCCGTGAACTTCCTGCTGAAAGACAACTTCGAAGGCCTGCAAGTAGGAGCGCAATACGGCGAGACCTCGGCAGGCGATGGACGCCAGGTGCAATACGACGTGACCTTCGGCAGCAACTTCGACGAGGGTCGCGGCAACGTCACGGTCTATGCCTCGCACGCCGACCGCGACCCGGTGTTCATGCAGGATCGCGAGTTCTCGCGCGTGCCGCTCAACGCGGCACTGGGGCCCAGCGGCTCCGGCAACATTCCCGGTGGACGCGTCAGCTTGAGTGCTGCGCAGATCGCGTCGTTGAACGTCGGCGGCGGACCGGGCGTCATTCCGATCGGACCCGAAGGCTGCACCACGCCGGTCAGCTCGATCCGCTTCGGCGCGAATGGCCAGGTGCTGCGCCATTGCGATCCGGAGACGCTGTACAACTATGCTGCGGGCAACTACTTGCTGCGGCCATTGGAGCGCACGCAGTTCTCCGGTCTCGCGCACTACGCCATCAACGATGCCGTCGAAGCCTACGCCGAGGTGCACTACGCACTCGCCGAGAACGAGTTCCAGCAGGCGGCCGATTCGCTCGCGATCGTGACCGGCAGCAACCCGTACTTCGAGGTGCTGAACTACGCGACCAACCCGGTGCTGTCGCCGGCCGTGCGCGCGATGTTCGTGAACAATCCGCAGATCTTCGATCCGGACGGCGACGGCAATGCGCGCATCTCCGGCGGCATTTCGCGCCGCGTCGACGAGCTGGGTCTGCGCAACTTCGCATTCGAGCGCAACACGCTCGGCACCACGCTCGGCTTCCGCGGCGATTTCGACGTCGGTGAATACACCTGGCGTTGGGATGTCTTCGGGCAGTATCAGCGCTCGCGCACCGACGAGGCAGTTCACAACACGATGTCGCCGGCGCGCATGTCGCTGGGCTTGAACTCCACGACCAATGCGAGCGGCCAGATCGTCTGCGTCACCCAGGTGCTGGGCTGCGTGCCGGTGAACCCGTTCGGCATCGGCTCGATCACGCCGCAGGCGGCGGCGTTCATCTCGCCGGCGCGCTCGTCTTCGGACCACTTCGAGCGCTCGGTCGCGGGTGCCTCGCTCGCCGGCGAGTTCCTGAAGCTGCCGGCCGGGCCGATCTCGGCTGCAGTCGGCTACGAATATCGCTCGGACGACTACGAGTTCCTGCCCGGTGCGACCGACCTCGCCAAGGAATACGGCTCTGCCTCGCGCGGCATCACTGCCGGCGGCTACGACGTATCCGAAGTGTTCGGCGAAGTGCGCGTGCCGCTGCTCGCCGATCTGCCGCTGGTCAACGTGCTCGCCATCGAGGGCGCAGTCCGCTTGTCGGACTATTCCAATATCGGCTCGGTCACGACCTGGCGCGCCGGACTGGAATGGGGCCCGCTCGAATGGCTGCGATTCCGCGGCGCGTATAACGTCGCCATTCGCGCGCCGAATATCAACGAGCTGTTCGCGCCGATCCAGGAAGGCTTCTCGCCAGGCAACGATCCGTGCGCGGCCGTCCGCAACCCGTCGCAGGCACAGAAGGATTTCTGCGTCCAGCAGGGTGTGCCGGCGGCGGAGATCAACAACTTCGTGCAGGCCGCGCTCGGCTTCAGTCAGGTGTCGGGTGGCAATCCCGACCTGCAGGAGGAGACCTCCAACACCACGACGATCGGTGCGGTGATGCGCTTCGACAGGCTCAATGTCGCAGTGGATTACTACGAAATCGAGGTCGAGGATGCGGTGGACACGATCAATGCGCAGACGACGCTCGACGTGTGCTATCAGCTCCTCGACGCCAATAGCGAGCCTTGCAAGGCGATCACGCGCTTGCCGGGCAACGGTCAGGTGTTCCAGGTCCGCGCGAGCAACAGCAACATCGCATCCTTGTCGGTCAAGGGCGTGGATCTGACCGCCGACTACACGATGCCGCTGCCGGATGCCATTGCGTTCAGCGGCGGCGCCAACCTCTCGCTGGCGCTGCAGACCGGCTGGTTGTTCGAACGCACGCGTCAGCTAGTCGGCGCGCAGCCGATCGACTGCGCTGGTTTCTTCGGCTCCTGCACTGCACAGGGCGCGGGCGGCTCGCCGGACTTCAAGGGAATTTTCTCTGCGTCCTATAGCAGCGGACCGGTGATGGTGCGCACGCAGCTGCGTTACATCGGCGGCCTCGAGCCGCTGGCGGCCATCGCGGCCTCGACGCCGGTCGTTGCCGATGCGGTGACCTACGTCGACTTCGCGACGACAGTGCAGTTGGGCGAGAAGTACGAGCTGTACGGCGGCATCGACAACGCCTTCGACGAGCAGCCCCCGCTGCTGACGTCGAGCTGGGGCGGCGACGCCAATACCGACGTGACGATGTACGACGTCATCGGGCGACGCTACTTCGTCGGCTTGCGCGCGCGGTTCTGAGCAGCGCCGCAATGAGCGTGGAGCGCTGACCCGCCCCTGTCATGCGCTCCACGTTTTTTTGTATCGACGGGCACACGGCCGGCAATCCGGTGCGGCTGGTCGCAGGCGGCGCGCCGCTGCTGCGCGGCGCGACGATGGCAGAGCGCCGGCTCGATTTCATGGACCGGTTCGACTGGATCCGGACCGGACTGTGCTTCGAGCCGCGCGGCCACGACATGATGAGCGGCGGCTTCCTCTACCCGCCGACTCGTGCCGACGCCGACGTCGGCATCCTCTTCATCGAGACCAGCGGCTGCCTGCCGATGTGCGGCCACGGAACGATCGGCATTCTCACTTTCGGGCTCGAGCACGGGCTCATCCGGCCGCGCACGCCGGGTGAGTTGCGCGTCGAAGTGCCGGCCGGGCTGCTGCAGGTTTCCTATGTGACCGAGGGCAATCGCGTTGCGGCGGTCCGCGTCCGGAATGTTGCCAGTTACCTCGCCGCGAGCGACTTGGAAGTGGAGGTGTCGGGCTTCGGCCCGCTGCGACTCGACGTCGCCTATGGCGGCAACTACTACGCCATCATCGAGCCGCAAGGACCCTACGTCGGGCTCGACGCCCTGGGCGCCAGCCGAATCATCGATCTGAGCCGCCAGGTTCGGGAGCTCGTGCGCAAGCGGTTCCAGCCGGTGCATCCAATCGAGCCGTCGATTCGCGGCGTGAGCCACGTGTTGTGGGCGGATCGACCGAAGGGTGCCGGCGCGGATGCGCGCAATGCAGTGTTCTACGGCGAGCGCGCGATCGATCGCAGTCCGTGCGGTACCGGTACCAGCGCGCGCATGGCGCAACTCGTCGCCCAGGGCAAGCTGCGGCAAGGCGACCGGTTCGTGCACGAGAGCTACATCGGCAGCCGGTTCATCGGCCGCGTCGAAGAGCAGGTGCAGCTCGCGGGACACCCCGCCATCGTTCCGTCGATCGAAGGCTCTGCGCGCGTCACTGGCATGAACACTCTCTTGATCGACGAAGCCGATCCGCTCTGGCGCGGTTTTCAAGTAATCTGAGCGCACCGACGACTTCGAGAGAGGGGTTCATGAGCTCCGTCCACCTTGACATACGTACCTTGTCCGACCGCTTGGTGGATGTCGTCCGCGACTTCATCCTGTCGGGCGCCATCGCTCCCGACGTGCCGATCCGGCAGGACGCGCTGGCCGCGGAGCTGCGAGTCAGCAAGATTCCGCTGCGGGAGGCACTGGCCCGACTAGAGCAGGATGGCCTGGTCGTGTCGTACGCGAATCGCGGCTTCTTCGTGCGGCCGATGTCGCCGGAAGAAGCCGAGGAAATCTACGCGCTGCGCATCAAGCTCGAGCCCGACGCCGCGGCGTTTGCCTGCCTCAAAGCCGACGACGACGACCGCGAGCGGGCCCGCCTGGCGCTCGAGCAATTCGATATCGATGCGGCCACGCAGAAGCCGACCGTCGGCGCTTTGAACCGCGCCTTCCACCTCGCGCTGGTGCGGCCGGGCGGCCAGCGCGTAACCACGAACATCGTGGCGCGCCTGCACATCCTGGCGGACCGTTACGTGCGCAAGCACCTGGAACCGAAGGGTAGGTTCCTCAACGCCGAGGCTGAGCACCACGAGATGCTCGAAGCGTGGATGAAGCGGCGCGATGCGCGCGTGCGCAAGCTGATCACTCAGCATCTCGAGCACACGCTGGCGGATTTGCGCACCGCGCTGCGGCCGGCGGCAGCGGGGCAGGGGAGTGGCAGTAGCAAGAAGCGGGCGAAGCGTTGAGGTCGTGCGGAATTACTCTCGCAAAGATCGCAAAGATCGCAAAGACGCAAAGAAGAACCAGAAGATTCAGCGTCCAGCCTTATCTCATTTCAGAATTCTTAATGTCCGGAGCTCTCAAACTGCTTTCTCCCCCTTGGCGATGTTTGCGTCTTTGCGAGAGTCCCTCTGGTCTTATATAGTATCTCGTATACTATTTATCGATGGTACATGGGATGCACTCAATCCTGGTCTCGCTGACATTGCTCCTCGCCGCGCCGCTGTGGGCCGCGGAGGCGCCGGTCGACGATCCCATTCCGGCGCGCACGGAGGGCACGGGACCTTATGCGCGCGTGGTCCTGCGCAACGTCACCATCGTCAACGGCACGGGCGCGCCCGCGCAGGGACCGTACGATCTCGTCCTGGCGCAGGATCGGATCGCCGAGATCCATGCCATCGGCAATCCGGGCGCCATCGATGCGAGCAAGCGCGCCGCACGCGGCGACTATGAGCTCGATCTCACCGGCTACTACGTCCTGCCCGGCTTCGTCGACACTCACGTTCATCTGCACAGCCTCGCGGACGGCCAGAAGGTTCCTTCCGAATACATCCTGAAGCTGTGGATGGCGCACGGTGTCACCTCCGTGCGCGAGCTCGGCAACGATCGTCCGATCGAAGGGCTCGTCGGGATCAAGCAGCGCAGCGCGCGCAACGAGATCGTGGCGCCGCGCATCGACGTCTATCCGTTCTTCCATGACATTCTCGGCACGATGCCCAACGACGCCGAAACCGCGCGGCGCGCAATCCGCGAGGCGAAGAAGCGCGGCGCCGACGGCATCAAGTTCCTGATGGCCGAAGAAGATGCGCTGTACGCAGCGCTCGACGAAGCCGAGAAGCTCGGCATGCGCACGACCATGCATCACTCGCAGGGCGCCGTCGCCTACGCCAACGTGCTGCAGACTTCCGCGCACGGGCTCGACTCGATGGAGCACTGGTACGGCCTGCCGGAGGCGATGTTCACCGATCGCGCCATTCAGGACTGGCCGGGCTCGTACGTGAACAACAACGAGCAGATGCGCTTCGGCGAGGCGGGACGCTTGTGGAAGCAGGCGGCACCGCCGGGCTCCGAGACCTGGAACAAGGTGATGGACGAGCTGCTCAAACGTCACTTCGTGCTCAGCCCGACGTTCACCGCCTATCTCACCAGCCGCGATTTCATGCGCATGAGCCGCACGCAATGGCACGAGGAGTACACGCTGCCGTCGCTGTGGGACTGGTATCGCCCGAGCCGGATCAATCACGGCTCGTACTGGTTCGACTGGACGACCGAGCGCGAAGTGGCCTGGCGCGAGAACTATCGGCTGTGGATGCAGTTCGTCAACGAGTACAAGAATCGCGGCGGCACTGTCACGGTCGGCAGCGACAGCGGCTACATCTATAACCTCTACGGCTTCGGCTACGTCCAGGAAATGGAGCTGTTGCGCGAGGCCGGCTTCAGTCCGCTCGAAGTCATCCACGCAGCGACGCAAGCTGGCGCGCGCACGCTGGGCCACGAAGACCAGGTGGGCACGGTCCGTGTCGGTCGCAAAGCCGACCTGGTGATCGTGCAGGGCAATCCGCTCGAGAATCTCAAGCTGCTGTTCGGCACCGGCACCCTCAAGTTGAACGACGCGGGGCAGGTCGAGCGCGTCGGCGGGGTCGCCTACACGGTGAAGGACGGCATCATCTATGACGCCCGCAAGCTGCGCGCAGAGCTGCGCGACATGGTCGCGAAGCAGAAGGCGCAACGCGGCATCCCGCCTGGCCCCATGAAGATCGAGACCGTCGACTTATCACGGTGATTCACATGACCCTCACGCCCGTTCGCACGATCGTGCTCGCGATCCTGTTGTCCGCTCCCGCTGCGCTCTTCGCTCAGACGCCGGCGAACGAAGCCGATCAGCGTCTCAAAGCGCTGTACACCGCCGAGTGGGACTGGCGCCAGAACGAGCAGGCGCGCGAGCCCGACGAGCTCGGGCCTACCGCGTTTGCCGACCACTTCCCGCGCGTCGACGCCGCCACTCAGCAGAAGCGGCTGGAGTATTGGCAGAAGACCCTCGCGGATCTCGACAAGATTCCGCTGGACCAGCTCTCACCGGAAGAGAAGATCAACGCGCAGATCTTCCGTGCAGTGCTCGAAGAGCAGATCGTCGACGAGCGCTACAAGACCTACGAGGCGCCGTTCAACGCGGACACGTTCTTCTGGACCAACTTCACGCCGCGCCAGGGCTTCCAAACGGCCGACGAATATCGCCGCTATCTCGGCCGGCTGCGCGATATGCCGCGCTACTTCGACGAGCAGATCGTCAACATGCGCGCCGGTCTCAAGCGCGGCTTCACCGTGCCGAAGGTGTCGGTGACGGGCCGCGATAAAACCATCGAGCCTTATTTGAAGGCGGACGACACGAATCCGCTGTATCTGCCGTTCCTGACGCTGCCGCCTTCGATCCCGGCCGCAGACCACGAGAAGTTGCGTGCCGAAGCGCGCAGCGTGATCGCGGGAAGCGTGGTGCCGGCGTACTCCAAGCTGCTCGACTTCATTCGCAACGAGTATCTCGTCAAGGCGCGCACCACGCTCGCCGCAGAGAAGCTGCCGGACGGCAAGGCCTACTACCAGGCGATGATCAGGAAGTTCACCACGCTGGACCTGACGCCGCAGCAGATTCACCAGACTGGCCTGAGCGAGGTCGCGCGCATCCAGGGGCTGATGCAGACGACGATGCAGAAGACCGGCTTCAAGGGCACGTTGCCGGAGTTCATGACGTTCCTGCGCACGGATCCGCAGTTCTACGCGAAGACTCCGCACGAGCTGCTGGCTGACGCGACCTACGTTCTGAAGAAGATGGACGGCAAGCTCAAGGACACGATCGGCACTCTGCCGCGCTACCGTCATGGAGTGCTGCCGGTGCCGCCCGCGCTCGCGCCCATCTACACCGGCGGTCGCGGCGGGCTCGAGGCCTGCATGTTCAACACGTACAACCTGCCGGCGCGGCCGCTCTACACGCTGCCGTCTCTGGCTCTGCACGAGTGCACGCCGGGGCACAGTTTTCAGGCAGCGCTCTCGCTCGAAGGGCCCGACCGACCCGCGTTCCGCAAGGAGCAGTACTTCTCCGGGTATGGCGAGGGTTGGGGTCTGTACACCGAATGGCTCGGCGGACAGATCGGCATCTATGAGACGCCGTACGAAGAGTTCGGCCAGCTCACCTACGAGATCTGGCGCGCCGCGCGCCTGGTCGTCGACACCGGCATTCATCACGACGGCTGGAGCCGCGAGCAGGCGCTCCAGTACATGAAAGACACTGTGCCGCTCTCCGAGCACGAGATTACGACCGAGGTCGATCGCTACATCGCGTGGCCCGGGCAGGCGCTCGCGTACAAGCTCGGCGAGTTGCAGATCCGTCGGCATCGGCGCGAGGCGGAGCAGGCGCTCGGTCCGAAATTCGACCAGCGCAAATTCCACGACGCGATTCTGGCGCTCGGCGCGGTGCCACTGCCGGTGCTGGCGGAGCGCATGGCCAAGTTCATTGCCGATGGCGGCGAGAATCCGCCGACGCCTTCTACTGGAGTATCCCCGTGACGAAAGCACTTTGGCAGGGCGTGTACCCCGCCGCGACCACGCAATTCGCCCCCGACTTTTCGCTCGACCTGCCCGCGTGCCGGCGCACCGTCACGGCGCTCGTCGATGACGGCGTCGACGGACTCGTCCTGCTCGGCACGGTCGGCGAGAACAACTCGCTGCGGCCGGAAGAAAAGCGCACGGCGCTGGTTGCGTCGGTCGAAGCCGTCGGCGGACGCGTGCCGCTGGTCGCGGGTGTTTCGGAGCTCTCGACCGATCGCGCGGCGGAGTTTGCGCGCGACGCGGAGAAGATCGGCGTGAATGCGCTGATGCTCCTGCCGGCAATGGTGTACGTGCCGACGCCGGACGAGCTGTACGCGCATTTCAAGACGGTTGCGGAAGCGACGTCGCTGCCGATCATGCTGTACAACAATCCGCCGGCGTATCGCGTGTCGATCGAGCTGGGAACGCTGGAGCAGCTCGCGAAAATTCCCAACGTCGTTGCGGTCAAGGAGAGCGCGCCCGATCCGCGACGCATCACCGACATCATCAACGCCTTCGGCGATCGCTACACGCTGCTGGCCGGGCTCGACGACGTCGCACTCGAGGCGCTGCTGCTCGGTGCGAGCGGTTGGGTGTCGGGTCTGACCAGTGCGTTCCCGCGCGAATCCGTGGCGATGGTCCGGGCTGCGCAGCATGGCGATTGGGTCGAAGCGCGGCGCATCTATCGCTGGTTCATGCCGCTGCTGCATCTCGATGCGGAGCATGACCTGGTGCAATCGATCAAGCTGGCGGAGCAAGTGATGGGCCGCGGCTCGGAACGCGTTCGCATGCCGCGCATGCCGCTCACCGGTGCCCGCCGCGCGGACGTGATCGCGAGAGTCGAGCGGTGCGCGAAGATGCGCCCGACGCGTCAGCCCGGCGTCGCCGCCTAGTCATGAGCGGCATCCTTGGTCCGCGCAAGCCGCTCGAGATCCGCGGGCCGCACGAGCCCGGTCGCACGCTGAAGAAAACGCTGAGCTGGCCGCACCTCGTCGCGCTCGGCGTCGGTGCGATCGTCGGCACGGGCATCTACACGCTGACCGGTGTCGGTGCCGATCGCGCCGGTCCTGCCGTCATTCTTGCGTTCCTCGTTGCCGGCGTGGTCTGCGCATGCGCTGCGCTCGCGTACGCTGAGCTCGCAACGCTGATTCCGACGGCTGGCAGCGCCTACACCTATACCTACTCCGTCATGGGCGAGACGCCGGCGTGGATCGTCGGTTGGAGCCTGATCCTCGAGTATTCGCTCGCGTGCAGCACTGTCGCCGTGGGCTGGTCGGGATATCTCATCGGCTGGCTGCAAGCGGCGGGTATCCATTTGCCAGCCGCGTTGCTGTCCGGGCCGCATGCGGGCGGCATCATCAATCTGCCCGCGGTGCTCGTTGCACTCGGGATTGCCGGACTGTTGATCGGCGGAACGCGCGAGAGTGCGACGCTCAACATCATTCTCGTCGTGATCAAGATGGTCGCGCTCGCGGCGTTCGTGCTGCTCGCGTTGCCGAACTTCAACGCGGACAACATGGTGCCGTTCGCGCCGCACGGCTTCGGCAGCACGCCCGATTCGCACGGCGTGACGCGCGGTGTCATGGCCGCCGCCGCGATCGTGTTCTTCGCGTTCTACGGGTTCGATGCGGTCGCAACGTCCGCGGAGGAAGCGAAGAATCCCGGGCGCGACCTGAAGATCGGCATCATCGGTTCGATGGCGGTCTGCACGATCATCTACATCCTGGTCGCGGTCGCGGCGGTCGGCGCGGTCAATCACACGCAGATCGCGGCATCGGGTGAGCCGCTCGCATTCGTCTTGCGCACGCTCGACCACCCTCTGGCCGCGCGTGCGGTCGCGCTCGCAGCGCTCATCGCTCTGCCGTCCGTCATCCTCGTGATGATGTATGGGCAGAGCCGCATCTTCTTCGTCATGGCTCGCGACGGGTTGCTGCCGCGCCGGCTCAGCGTAGTGTCGTCGAGCAAAGGTGCGCCGGTGCTCATCACGGCAATCACCGGTGTCTTCGTCGCAGCGTTCGGCGGATTCCTGCGTCTCGACGAAATCGCCGAGCTCGCGAACGCGGGCACGTTGGCTGCCTTCATCGCGGTCGCTGCCTGCATGATGATTCTGCGCAAGCGCTCGCCGGAATTGCCGCGCATTTTCCGCTGCCCATGGCCGACGGTCGTGGGCACGCTGGCGATCCTCGGCTGTATCTACCTGTTGTTCAGTCTGCCGTCGAAGACGCTGTCGCGCTTCTTCATCTGGAATCTGCTCGGCATCGCCGTGTACTTCCTGTACAGCCGCTCGCGCAGCGTGCTCGTCAACGGAACCGTTCCAGATCGAGCGGTGTGAGATCGATCTCGGGTGTTGCGCCGCGCGCCAGTGCGGCGATCAGCTCGCCGCTGATTGCAGCGAGAGTCAGCCCGAGATGCTGGTGGCCGAATGCATAGAGTAAGTTCGCGGCGCGCCGGCTGCGGCCGAGCGCCGGCAGATAGTCGGGCAGGGTAGGGCGCGCACCGAACCATTCGCTGCACGGTTCGCGTAACGGCAGACCGAGCTCCGCGACATGCCGTCTGAGACGCGCCCACTTTCGTGGATCCGCGGGTGACTGTGCACGCGCGAATTCGACGAAGCTGGCGGCACGTAGCCCGGAGCGAAACGGTGTGACGATCATCGAGCGTTCTTCGAACACGACCGGCGGCAGGCCGGCGGGCCACGAAGCAGTCGCAGACTGAATGTGATAACCGCGCTCCGCGATGATCGGAACGCGATAGCCGAGCGGTTGCAACAGCGGTCCCGACGCAACGCCTGCCGCAACCACGACGATATCGGCGTGCAGTACCTCACCGCCTTCGAGCATCGCTGCAGCGGCCGAGCCATTGACAGCGAGTCGTTGCACGCGAGCCGTGCGCTGCAACCCGCCCGTTTGCACGAGATGCTTGCTCAGTGCAGCGGCGAGCTCGCCCAGATCGAGAACTTGCCCCGTGCCCTGAAAGCGGATCGCGCCAGCGATCGGGCGCGTGACTATCGACGACAGCGCCGCGATCTCTTCGGCCGTGGCATCGCGAAAACTTGCCGTGCCCGTGTCCACAGCTCGCCATGCTGCGCGGCCCGCATTAGCCCCCGCCGGTGTTTCCCACACGACGAAATGCCCATCTTCTGCAATCAAATGTCCTGCGCCGGCAATTCGCGCCAGCTGTCGCCAGGCGGGGATTGCACGACGAAGCAGCGATCGCAACACGTTGGTGCCGGCTGCGAAACGATCGGCGCTGCTGCTGCGGACGAGACGCAACGCGAATGGCAGCGAGACATCCAGATCGCCGGCTGGCAGCGACAACGCGCCGCCGCGGAAAAACAGCCGCCGCGGAAAGGTGCGCAACGTTTTCGAAGAAGCGAGCGGTTCTACTTGTTCGGTGGCAAGGTGACCCGCATTGCCCCACGAGGCAGGGCGCGGCGTCGTCGTGGGATCGACGATCGTCGTGCGAATGCCCTGCAGTTGCAGGTTGAGCGCACAGCTCGACCCGACGAGTCCGCCGCCGATCACCAACGCGTCGGTCGGCATCGGTTATTCCGGCGGATGCCGTTTGAGATGGTTGATCAGGTCGTCGCGAACGCCGCTGATGTGACTCGACAGCAGCTTCAGCGCTTTGGCGCGGTCCGGCGCTTCGCACAGGTCGATCAGCCTGATGTGCTCCTGGTGGGCCCGCTGCCGGTTTTCCTCCGCGAGCGAGAGCTGGATGCGCACGTAGCGGTCGAGGTTGTCGTGGATCTTGCGGATGAACTCGAGCGTGATCGGGCGCTCGGCCGCCTCGTACAAGGCTTCGTGCAGGCTCCAGTTATATTCGCCCCAGCTCTGCGGCGGGGCAGTGTCCATCTTGGTGACGATCTCGCGGGCGCGCGCGATCGCCTGCGGCGTGATCTTGCCGAGGGCGCGCCGGAGCAGGTCGACTTCCAGCGTCGCGCGGATCTCGAAGTATTCCTCGATCTCGCTCTCCGACAGGCGGGTGACCACTGCGCCCTTGTACGGGATGTTGGTGATCAGGCCTTCGGCCTCGAGCAGCTGGAAGGCTTCGCGCACCGGGATATGGCTGACGCCGAGGCGCTTGGCGAGATCGTCCTGCCGCAGCTGCTGCCCCTGGCGGTAGGTGTTCGACATGATGAGCTCGCGCAGGGCGTCGGCCACTTGCGCGGCCAGGGAGCGGCGTTCGAGCGGAATCGGTCTGGTCATTGCGCGGCTATCATATATATGAAGGGCCGGGAGGGGATATTTCGATAATTGTAGATCGTATACGAAACACCGTATATTAGCCTGCCATGGGGTACGCGCGTTCGTTAATTGGCGCAGCAATGCTGTGCCTGGGTCTGCACTCAACTGGACACGCCGCCGCGTCGCCCGGCGCCATGTGGGTCGAGGAGATCGGCCTGGAGCGCCTCTCGCAGCGCCGCGGCACGCCGCGCGTCGGCCGCACTATCCGCGATCAGCCGATCCTTCTCGGCGGTGTCGAGTATCCGCATGGCATCGGCACGCGCTCGATCAGCGAGTTCGTCATCGATCTGAAGGGCAACGCTGCTCGCTTCACCTCGACCGTGGGGATCGATGACGAGATCCGCGGCACTGTCGGCTCCGTCATCTTCGAGGTCTGGGCCGACGACAGACGCGTTGCTAGCAGCGGCCTCATGCGCCCGGGCGACGCACCCAAGTCGTTATCCGTCGATCTGAAAGGCGCGCGGATCCTCACGCTGCTCGTCGATGACGGCGGCGACACCAGCAACGACGACGAGGTTGCGTGGGCCGGGGCGATGATCGAGTTGCTGCAGCCGGATGGCGAGCGTCCTACCGCGTATATCCCCCCTGCGGAAGAGCTGCCGCGCATCGCTGCGCCGTCGACATCGCCCCGACCTGCCATTCACGGGGCGCGTGTCACGGGTGCGACGCCCGGCCGTCCGTTTCTGTTCCGCGTCCCGGCGACCGGCACTGCGCCGCTGCGCTTCTCTGCGGAAGGTCTGCCCGCGGGACTCGCTATTGACTCGTCTACGGGCGTGATCGCCGGCAAGCTCGAAAAGGCGGGCGAAAGCGTGGTGAAGCTGGCTGTGCGCGGCCCCGGCGGCGCGACCAACGGCGAGCTGCGCGTCGTGGCAGGCAAGAATGCGCTCGCGCGGACTCCGCCGATGGGCTGGAACTCCTGGAACGTCTGGGGCCCGGCCGTGGACCAGCAGAAGGTGCTGCAGGCCGCGGAGTGGCTCGATCGCAGCGGACTCGCGGCGCACGGCTTTCAGTACATCGTCATCGACGACACCTGGTCCGGGAAACGGGACGCGGACGGGAAGATCCTTCCCAACGAGAAATTTCCGGACATGCGCGCGCTGGCGGATGCAGTGCATGCGCGCGGCCTGAAGCTGGGGATCTATTCTTCGCCGGGACCGAAAACGTGCGAAGACTTTGCCGGCAGCTGGCAGCACGAGGCGCAGGACGCTGCGACCTATGCCGCCTGGGGCGTGGATTTTCTGAAGTACGACTGGTGCTCCTACGAGGAGCTCATTCGCGGCGACCACTCGCTCGCCGAGCTGCAGAAGCCCTATATCGTGATGCGCGACGCGCTCGCGCGGGTCGATCGCGACATCGTCTATGCGCTGTGCCAATACGGTTACGGCGATGTGTGGAAATGGGGCGCCGAAGTCGGCGGGCAGCTGTGGCGCAGCAGCGGCGACTTGCTGGATCAGTGGGCCAATCTCGCAAGCGTCGGCTTCCGGCAAGCGGGGCGCGAGCGCTGGACGCGGCCCGGCGAATGGAATGACACCGACATGCTCGTCGTCGGCACACTCGGCTGGGGACCGAACCTGCGTCCGTCGCGTCTGACTCCGAACGAGCAGCTCCTGCATCTGTCGCTGTGGGCACTGCAGGCCGCGCCGCTGTTCATCGGTGCAGACCTGTCGAAGCTCGATACGTTCACGCTCTCGCTGCTCAGCAACGACGAAGTCATCGCAGTCGATCAGGATCCGCTCGGGCACGCGGCCGGACGCGTCTGGTCCGATGCACGTCGCGAGATCTGGGCCCGGCCGCTCGCGGACGGAACGATGGCAGTCGGGCTGTTCAATCGCGGACTGCATCCCGCTGAAGTGACGGTGCAGTGGCAGCAGCTGGGATTGCAGGGCCGACAGCCGGTTCGCGACCTCTGGCAGCGACGCGATCTCGGCGTGCTGCCGGAGAAGTTCACGGCTACAGTGCCGCGTCACGGCGCCGTGCTGCTGAAAGTCGGCAAACCGAAATGATCGGACGACGGCAATTCCTCGCCACCAAGCTCGCTGCGGATGTCCGTCGATTCATTGCCGGGGCTCGCTGACCCATGCAACTCATCGCCATCGACTGGATCATCCTCGGCGTCTACTTCGTCTTCGTGCTC
>DATENH010000168.1:0-5505 GCA_035275145.1 Steroidobacteraceae bacterium
GAACGCCTTGAAATAAGCGTCCGCGTCGCTGAGGAAGCCCGCCCGCGAGGCGTGCTCGATGCGCCAACAATTACGACCGACCGCGAGCTGACTCTTCCGCTGTAAATTCTCCGCCGCCATCGCCGCAAAACGCCTGCGGCCCGCCGGCGGTTCCTGGGGTCAATACCCCTTGCTTACATCCACGACGGACAACATCCGCTCGCCTGCGACGTAGCGCCGCAGGTTCTCCTGCACGACCTTGATCTGCGCGTCGTAGCCGAGATCCGAATCGTTGGCGACGTGCGGCGTGATGATGACGTTCGGCGCCTTCCACAACGGATGATCCGGCGGCAACGGCTCCGGATCGGTGACGTCCAGGCCGGCGCCGGCGATCCTCTTGTTGGTCAGCGCATCGACGAGCGCAGCCGTGACGACGCTCTTGCCGCGCGCGACGTTGATGAAATAGGCAGTCGGCTTCATCTTCGCGAAGAACGCGGCGTCGAAGATTCCGGTCGTCTGCGGCGTGAGCGGCGCGGTGTTCACCACGAAGTCCGCTTCGCTCGCGAGCTTCGGCAGCTCGTCGGGCAGGCCGACGTAGCTCACGAAGTCCGGTCCGGTGCGGCTGCTCGCGCGGGTCGCCACGACCTTCATGCCGAGGGCGTGCGCGCGCTTCGCCACTTCGCTGCCGATGCCGCCGAGTCCGACGACCAGCATGGTCTTGCCGTCGATCACCTCCATGCGACCGGGAGGTGTACTGCGGCGCCATTCGGCGCGCGGTTGCGCAGCTACGTAAATATCGATGCCGCGAGTGAACGCCAGCACCATGCCCATGACGTGCTCGGCGATGATCGGGCCGCCGATGCGCTGCATGTTCGTGACCAGAATGTCGCGCTCGCGCACCGCGGGGATCGAAACGCAGTTCTCCACGCCGGCGGTGACGAGTTGGATCCAGCGGATCGATTTACCGGCCGCCAGGACCTCGGGCGTGCAGAAGCCGATGACGACATCGGCGCCGGCAGCCTGCTTGGCGATGTCGGCCGGATTTGCGACGACGACTTCGGCGCCCGGCGCGGCCGCCTGCAGCGCCTCGGCGACACCCGGAATGAAACTACCGACGAGAATGCGTTTCGGCTTGTGCCAGCCCGGCCGCTCGCTGACCGGCTTCTCGGCCTGCTCGAGTCCGTAGTGCTCGATGACGCCTGCCGGTGCGTCAGCCGCCTCGATGTGCGCGGCTGCAAGCACTGCAAACAGCGCGATCAGGAATCCACTCGCTTTCATACGCCCACCTCGTTCTTCTTCATACCAATACTCGTTCGATGCCGCCGTTGTTCGCGGCGCGCACGTATTCCGGCAGCCACTGCGCGCCAAGAACGTGGCGCGCGATCTCGACGACGATGTAGTCGGCATCGAGATCCGCATCGTCGTTGTAGCGCTTCAGGCCCTGCATGCACGACGGGCACGATGTCAGGACCTTCACTTCGCCTTTGAAGCCATCCGCGCGCAGGCGCGCCGCACCGGCCTTGACTTCCTGCTCCTTGCGGAAGCGCACTTGCGTCGCAACGTCGGGGCGCGTCATCGCGAACGTGCCGGACTCGCCGCAACAGCGGTCGTTCTTCTCGACGCGGCCGTTGAGCTGGTCGTTGAGCAGCGTGTTCACGACCTGCAGCGGATCGTGGCCCTTGATCGGCGAGTGACAGGGATCGTGATACATGTAGCGCACGCCGGTCACGCCGCTGAGCTGCACGCCGCGCTCCATCAAATACTCGTGGATGTCGACGATGCGGCAGCCGGGAAAGATCTCGTCGAATTTGTAGCCCTGCAGCTGATCGAAGCAGGTGCCGCAGCTGACGACCACGGTGCGGATGTCGAGATAGTTGAGCGTGTTCGCGACGCGGTGAAACAGCACGCGGTTGTCGGTGATGATCTTCTCCGCCTTGTCGAACTCGCCGGCGCCGCGCTGCGGATATCCGCAGCACAGGTAGCCCGGCGGCAAGACAGCCTGCACGCCGACGTGCCACAGCATCGCCTGCGTCGCGAGGCCGACCTGCGAGAACAGCCGCTCCGAGCCGCAGCCCGGAAAATAGAACACAGCATCCGAGTCGCTGCTGGTGCGCGCCGGATCGCGAATGATCGGCACGTAGTGCCGGTCCTCGATGTCCAGCAGCGCACGCGCCGTTTTCTTCGGCAGGCCGCCCGGCATCTTCTTGTTCACGAAATGTACGACCTGCTCCTTCAGCGCCGGCTTGCCGGTCGTCGCGGGCGGCCGCGCGGTCTGTTTGCTCGCGAAGGCATGCAGCACTCGATTGCCGAGCCGCTGCGCCTTGAATCCCCACTCGAGCATCACCTTGCGCGCGAGCTTGATCGTCTCGGGATTCGTGGCATTGAGGAACACCATCGCCGCCGCCGTGCCCGCGTTGAAGCGCCTCTTGCCCATGCGTCGCAGCAGGTTGCGCATCGCCATCGAGACGTCGCCGAAATCGATGTCCACCGGGCACGGCTTCTCGCACTTGTGGCAGACGGTGCAGTGATCCGCGACGTCGGCAAACTCGTCGAAGTGGCGGATCGAGACGCCGCGCCGGGTCTGCTCCTCGTACAGGAAGGCTTCGATCAGCAGTGAGGTGGCGAGAATCTTGTTGCGCGGCGAATAAAGCAGATTGGCGCGCGGCACGTGAGTCGCACAGACAGGTTTGCACTTGCCGCAGCGCAGGCAGTCCTTGACCGCATCCGAGATCGAGTTGATGTCGGAGTGCTGCATGATCAGCGATTCGTGCCCGAGCAGGTTGAAGCTCGGCGTGTAGGCGTTGCGCAGGTCGCCGTCGGGCAGGAGCTTGCCGCGGTTGAAGCGCCCCTGCGGATCGACGCGCTGCTTGTAGTCGCGAAAGTCCGCGGTCTCCGCGTCGGAGAGGAATTCCAGCTTCGTGATACCGATGCCATGCTCGCCCGAGATCACGCCGCCGAGGTCGCGTGCAATCTGCATGACGCGCACGACGCAGCGGTTCGCCTCTTGCAGCATCTCGTAGTCATCGGAGTTGACCGGAATGTTCGTGTGCACGTTGCCGTCGCCGGCGTGCATGTGCAGGGCGATCCAGACGCGGCCGCGCAGCACCCGCCGATGGATCTCTTCGATGGCCCGCAGCACCGGCACGAAGGCCTCGCCGCCGAACAGCCTCCGCAAGTGAGCGCGGACTTCAGACTTCCACGACGTGCGGATGGAGCGGTCCTGGAGGATGTCGAACACTCGCAGGCCGGGCTCGCGCTGCGCTCGCTGTTCGAACTCTGCACGCAACGGTTCGAAGCCCAACTGGGCGAGACTCGGCAGTGCATCCAGCATTGGAGTGTCGAGATGCTCGCCGAGATAAGCCCAACGCGCGCGGGTGTCAGCCAGCACCTGCTGAGCTTCGGACTTGCGATCTGCTTCGAGATCGAGCTCGCCCGCGAAATATTCCTGCAGCTCGTCGAGCAGCCGCAGCTTGTTGCGGAACGACAGCTCGATGTTGATGCGCTCGATCGCATCGGTGTAATCGCCCATGCGTTCGAGCGGAATCACCACGTCTTCGTTGATCTTGAACGCGTTGGTGTGCCGCGCGATGGCAGCCGTGCGCGAGCGGTCGAGCCAGAATTTCTTGCGCGCTTCCGCGTTGACTGCGACGAAGCCCTCACCGGAACGGCTGTTGGCGATGCGCACGACTTCTGACGTCGCGCGCGCGACTGCGTCCTCGTCGTCGCCGACGATATCGCCGAGCAGCACCATCTTCGGCAGCGCTCCGCGCCGCGACTTCGTCGCGTAGCCCACCGCGCGCAAATAGCGCTCGTCCAGATGCTCGAGCCCCGCGAGCTGCGTGCCGTCGACGCGCGAGCGCGCATCGAGAAAACTCTTGATCTCCACGATGGACGGAATCGCGTGGCGCGCGTGCCCGAAGAATTCCAGGCACACCGTGCGGATGTGGTTCGGCATGCGGTGCAGGACCCAGCGCGCCGACGTGATCACGCCGTCGCAGCCTTCCTTCTGCACGCCCGGCAGGCCGCCGAGGAACTTGTCGGTCACGTCCTTGCCGAGGCCGGCCTTGCGAAACTTCCGCCCTTCGATGTCGATGCGCCCGGTGCGCAGCACGGGCGCCGTGTCCGGATGACTGCGTCCGTCGCGCCAGGTGAGCTCGAAGCTGGCGACTGCGGCTTCGTGAATCTTGCCGCGGTTGTGGCCGAGGCGCGCGACTTCGAGCCAGTTGCCGTCGGGATCGACCATGCGCCACCAGGCAAGATTGTCGACCGCCGTGCCCCACAGCACTGCTTTCTTGCCGCCCGCATTCATCGCGACGTTACCGCCGATGCACGAAGCGTCTGCAGACGTCGGATCGACAGCGAACACCAGGCCCGCCCGCTCCGCCGCCTCCGACACCCGACGCGTCACCACGCCCGCTCCGGTAAAGATCGTCGGTACCTGTCCGGAGACCTCCGGCAGCGCGGTCTGCTCGACCCGGCCGAGCGTTTCGAGCTTTTCGGTATTGATCACCGCAGAAAGCGGCGTGAGCGGAATCGCACCGCCCGTGTAACCCGTGCCGCCGCCGCGCGGAATGACGGTCAGCCCCAGCTCGATGCAAGCGCGCACCAGCGCCGGAATCTCCACCTCTGCGTCAGGGGCGAGCACGACGAATGGATAGTCGACGCGCCAGTCGGTCGCGTCCGTCACGTGCGACACGCGCGCAAATGCATCGAAGCGAATGTTGTCGGCGCGAGTGTGTCGCTCGAGCAGACGGCGGGCGCGCTTGCGTAGCTGCACTGTGCGCGTGAAGTCCTCGGCGAAGTCGTGCACGCATTGACGCGCCGGCTGCAACAGCTCGCCGACCTTGCGGTCGCGCTCGAAGTCGGCGGGGTCGCGCCGCCGTTGCACTTCGTTCAAGCGATGATGCAGGGCCTCGATCAGCAGCCGGCGGCGGCGCGGATTCTCGATGAGGTCGTCCTGCAGGTAGGGATTTCGCTGCACGACCCAGATGTCGCCGAGCACTTCGTACAGCATGCGCGCCGAGCGGCCGGTGCGACGCTCCTCGCGCAGGTCGTCCAGGATGCGCCAGGCCGGCGCGCCGAGCAGACGCAGGACGATCTCGCGATCGGAAAACGACGTGTAGTTGTACGGAATCTCGCGCAGGCGCATCAGGAGCGGAATTGTAGAAGAAGACTCGGGTTAATATCCTGATCCATGAACATCCTGCTCACCGCGCTCGAAGCCCGGGTCATCGGCAGCCTGATCGAAAAGGCCATCACCACGCCGGATCAGTACCCGCTGTCCGTCAACGCGCTGACAAATGCTTGCAACCAGAAGAGCAATCGCGACCCGGTACTGGAGCTGGACGAGCGCACCGTGCAGGAAACTCTCGACGGGCTCGCCAAGAAACACCTGGTCCTCGAGCGCTCGGGCTTCGGCAGCCGCGTGCCGAAGTATCAGCACCGGTTCTGCAACACCGGCTTCGGCTCGCTGGAGTTCACGCCGCAGGAAGCCGCGATTTTGTGCGAGCTGCTGCTGCGTGGACC
>DATENH010000169.1:0-10727 GCA_035275145.1 Steroidobacteraceae bacterium
CTTTTCCAGCTCGTGGGTCCGCTCGGTGACCCGGGCCTCCAGGCGCAAGCGATAGTCCTCGAGATCTTCGAACGCGCGCGCGTCCAGTCCTCGATGAGCAGCGCCTCGCGACGCTCGACCGTCCAGCCGAACAATCCCGCGTTCACGCTCTTGGTCCGCGCGGGCTGCCGGGCACCGGCGCGCTCGTGCACACGGAAGTCGAGAATCTGCTGACCGGGCTCGACCAGCACGAAATAGAACTCGTCGAAACGCAGCAGCGTGCGCGTCTCGGTGAGGATGCGCTCGCCGAGCTCGTCGATGCGCCGCGCGCCGTGCAGCGCGCGACTCGACTCGAACAGCTTGGCCATCGGCCCGTGTCCCTCGGCCGCAGTTGCCGCGACACCGATGCTGTTGAAGCTCAGCACGAACACCAGCATCACGAGAGCAAACAGCACGAAGACCGAAGGCTGACCGGCGTTGTAGAGCAGCGCGGCCAGCACGCCTGCGGGCACGAAGACGAAATCCGACAGCACGTACGCCGGCTTGAGCATGCTCCACACATCACGACGATCGAACAGAAAGAAGAGCGTCATCACTCCGGTGTTCACGAGCTGCGCAACGATGGCCATTGCGAGGAGTGGCCAGAGATCAGCGACGCCGACTCGGACCAGGGGCACATGCCCGCCCGCAGCCGCATAGGCAGCGCCAGCCGCGAGCAGCATCAGAACCGTCATCGCAGCGTTGTGCAGGGCGCGTAAGGCCGCGAACGTCGTCGAGCCCTGGCTGTACGCACGATTGAACAACGGCCAGATGAAGGACGCGGTGGCGCAGATCGCAGCCGCGACTGCGGAATCGAAGACCAGCAGCAAGCCGATCTGCGGTACCCGCTCCATCGAGATGAGACCGATGCGCGTGCGCAAGCCGAATTGGAATACGAAGAGACAGGCTACGACTGCAAGCGCGGCAGCCCATGCGGGCGGAAAGGTGGAAGTCCCTCGCAGCTCGACGGCCAGCCAAGCGCCGGCACCGGCGGCGAGCAGCGCCGAATACGCAGCGAGCGCGCGATAGCGTGGGGCCATCGGCGCAGTCTACTCGCGTCAGTGGCGCTTGAAATATTGCACAGCGCGCTCGTGCTTCTCGGCGGCCGAGCGCGTTTTGAAGGTTCCCAGGTTCTGGCGGCGGCCGGTCTTCGGATTCTTCTTACGGGAGTACAGGCGATACCCGCCCGATGCGAGTTTGCGGATCATGACCGGACAACGCCCGCCCGGGAGATCCGTTCCCAAGGCTACAGTTGCAGCTCCCAGGTTTCCGCAACCAGCTTGGCGCCGAAGCTTTCGTGCGGTTCCGCTGCGACCTTACAGAATCCGTGACCTTCGTAGAGCTTCCGCGCGGCGGAAAGAATGCTCTGCGTCCACAACGTGACCTTGCGATAACCGGCCGCGCGCGCGAAGTCGAGGCACTCTTGCACCAGCGCGTTCCCCACCCCCAGGCCGCGCTGACTCGGATCGACGAGCAGCAGTCTCAGCTTCGCGATCGTGCGCGAATGGTGCACGAGCATGATGCAGCCCACGCGGACTCCATTGCGCTCGGCAATCCAGCAGCGCTCGTCTTTGGGATCGAGCTCGCGCAGGAACTTGGCGCAGATTTCGGCGACCAGCGCTTCGAAGTCCGTATTCCATCCGTACTCCTGCGCGTACAGCTCGCCGTGTTTCTGCACGATCCAGCCGATGTCGCCGGGCCGATGTTCGCGCAGCCGCAGCGCGTCGGTTCGCGCCGCTGGCGCTCCGAGCAGCGATTGCACATTCTGCAGATGACCTTGCAGCTTGACCTGCTGTTCGCGCGGCAGCGGCGCAAGCAGTGCCCCGATTTCGTCGCGTGCACGCACGTCCAGAGACTGGAAGGCAGCTTTGCCCTTCGTAGTGAGATGCAAATGGGCCTTGCGCGCGTCTTCGCCCGAACGCTCGCGCTTCAACCAGCCGCGGCGCGCGAACTTGGCAAGGATGCGGCTCAAATAGCCGGCGTCGAGCGCGAGGTCGCGAACGAGATCGCTCGCGAGCGGCCGCTGCCGATGCGCGATCTCGTACAGCACGCGCACTTCGGTGAGCGTGTACTCGCTTTCCAGCATCCCGGCGCCGAGCACGCCGATCTTCTGCGTGTAGAAACGGTTGAATTCCCGGACGGCGCTGATGTGCGGGTCGGCGGCGGCGCGCGGACTGGTCATGGCTGGCGACTCCCGAAGGTGGCGCCAGCCACTTTCCGTCAATTAGTTGACTCCGTCAAGCTTTCGGCAATCGCTGGCTCGCGGCGAGCAGGCGCGACTGGATCCGCTCGCCGACCTGGCCGCCCCACGCCGCACGCAGCGTGGCCAGCGTCTGCGGATTCGCCTCCTCCGGCGTGCCGGAATTGAACGGCGGCTTCGGCGAATACTCTAGTGCGAGCTGCACGACGCGCGCGAGCTCGGGGCCGGCCACGTGGGACATCAGAGCGAGGCCGAAGTCGATCCCTGCAGTCACGCCGCCGCCAGTCGCGCGGTTGCGATCGATGACCCACCGCTCGTTCGCGGGCGTTGCGCCGAACATCGCGAGCGAATCACGGGCAAACCAATGCGACGTGGCGCGATAGCCCCGCAGCAAGCCTGCAGCGCCGAGCAGCACCGCGCCCGTACAGACGCTGGTGACCCATTTCGCCTGCTCACCGCGGCTGCGCAAAAACCCGATGACTTCCTGATCGTCGAGCAATTCGAAGGTCGGCAACAAGCCGCCCGGCGTGAACAGAATGTCGGGCGCGGTCCACGCATCCGCCAGCGACGTCGTCGCGATCACTGCGAGGCTGGAGTCCGTCGGGACCGGGCCGGTGCTCTTCCATGCGAACTGAATGTCGGCGCCGGGCCAAGCGGCCCAGACCTGCAGCGGCCCGACGAGGTCCTGCAGCGTCATGCCGGGATAGACCAGCATCTGGATCCGCGTGCCCGTCGACTTGGTCTGTGCCTCGGCACTGCCCGCGGTCACGGCAGCGGTGCCCGCCAGTGCGGCGAGCTGCATCAATTCTCGGCGTGTCATGGTTGCGCTCCTGCGATTGGAGGCAGATCATGCGCGCGACCGCGCTGGCAGATATGACAAGAGATTGACGATTCATGCCAACACGCATCGTTTACATCGCCTGCTTCGCCGATGCCGAGCTGCTCGACATCGCCGGGCCCACCAGCGTCTTCAGCACCGCGACCAGCCTGCTCCGGCGCAAAGCAGGCTACGAAGTGCGACTGGTCGCCGAGCGCGCGGGACCCGTCGTGACCTCCAGCGGCGTCACCCTTACGGCACAGCACGCTCTCGGCTCTCTGCGCGGTGCGATCGATACCTTGATCGTGCCCGGCGGGCTGATGGGCGCGATCGACGGCGCAGCGCCGCTCGTGCCGATCGTCACTCGTCTCGCACCGCGCGTGCGGCGCCTCGCATCCGTGTGCTCGGGCGCATTCATCCTGTCGCGCGCCGGCGTGCTCAACGGCCGCGCAGCCGTAACGCATTGGGCCGCCTGCGAGCAGCTGCGACGAGCGAATCCTCAATGTCGCGTGGAAGACGATCGCATCTTCGTGCGCGACGGCAACGTGTGGACCTCGGCCGGTGTCTCGACCGGCATCGACCTGGCGCTGGCGATGGTTGAAGAGGATCACGGCGCGGAGCTCGCGCTCGAGATCTCGCGCTGGCTCGTCGTGTATCTGCGCAGGCCGGGCGGCCAGAGTCAGTTCAGTGCGCCACTCGCCGCTCAGGTCGCCGAGGGTGAAGGCATTCGCAAGCTGTTGCTGTGGATGTCCGAGAACGTGCAAGCAAACTTGTCGGTCGCAGCTCTCGCGCAGCGCGCGAGCATGAGCGAGCGTACGTTTGCGCGCGTGTTTGCAGCGGAGACGCGATTCACGCCGGCGGCGTATGTGGAACGGCTGCGAGTGGATGCGGCGCGAAGGAGCCTGGAAACGTCGAAGAAGTCAGTGAAGCAAATTGCGCGGCTGTGCGGATTTGGGACGGCAGAGACGATGCATCGGGCGTTCCGGCGAGGGGTGGGGTCGACGCCGTTGGAATATCGGGCGAGGTTTGCGACGCCGGGCGTTATTGCTTCTCGCGCGATGACACGTGATTCAGTGCGATGACCCACTTGCCGTCGCGTTTGCGCATGAGTCGAGTGTTGATGCCGTCTTGCGGGTCCTCAGGGCGGTCGAGCTGATAGCGGCTGATCAGCTGTGCGGCGTCCGGCCCGAGCATCTCTACTCTGATGTCGAAGAAGTGCAGCTTGCCGCGCGTTTCGACCGAGCTGCCGTAATCGCGGATGTAGTGATCGAGCGTCCCCTGCCAATCCTGCTGGAACTGTCCGCGCGAAACGAACACGACGTCGGGATTCGCGAAGCCTTGCATGTAGCCGCGGAAATCGCCGCTATTCCACGCGGTCTCCATGCGGCCGATGACCGCGAGAATCGCCCGCTTCTCGGCCTCCGTATCGATCGCAGCAGCAGACTCGCATTGCGCCTGCGGCCTGCACGCCGCGACGAGCGCGATGAGGACAACAACGATGAGAGTGCGCAGGGACGAGTGATGGCTCATTGCGGCTCACGCAGCATCGGTACGATCTGGGGCGACGTGCCCGACTGGATCATACCGACTTGCGCGAAGCCGAGGCTCTCGTAGAACGGAACGTTGCGCGGATTGGTCGACTCGAGATAAGCCGGCAGCCGCTCATGATCGCAGCGCTCCAGCACCGGCCAGAGCAAACGCGCACCGAGGCCGCGGCTCTGCTGCATCGGTTCGACGCCGACGAACGGCAAATACCAGTGCGGCGTCTGCGGATGGTGCTGACCCATCTGCTGCATGATCTCGAACAGGTCGTGCTGTCGCGAAGCGTCGACTCTGCGCTCGATGACTGCCGCGAGCTCAGCTTCGTTGGGCTCGACGCCGGGCGGCAGCCACAACGCAGTGCCTGCGCCGCCGCCGATTTCGAAGGCGCACTCTGCCGCGAACGCATTGCCACCGAGCGCGCGAACGAATTCCGGGAAGGCCGCCAGATACTCAGCCGTTTCGGGCCAGCACCAGCGATTCGCCGGGTCGGCGCTGAAGGCGAGCGTCAATGTTGCGACTGCGTTCGCCTCGCGATGCGGGTGGACCCGGCTGGGCCGGCGGTTGGGTTGGATCGAATGCAAGACACGTCACCTCGGTTGCAGTCGTGGCGACGCGGTGCGCCACACTGGCAACTTAGGCAACGTGCGTAAAGGCAGCGGCTGATCAGCCGTGAGAATCGCGTGAATCGGGGTCGGGGCGCGTCAGCGCTGGGTCCACTGCCCGTTCCAGTTGGCGACTTCGTAGCGATTGGTGGAGGGGAAGCCGGGCGGGCGCTGCCGCTCGAAGCGGGTGTCGTAGTCGATCTTCGTGGCGTAGCGAGGTTCGGTCGCGGAAATCGTGCCTGCAGCAAGACTGCCGTAAATGCGCAGCGTGGAGGTGCGGCCGCGATCGATGTCGGTCACGACGAAACGCCTGCCGGCGTAGATCGCCGCATCGATCTCCAGGTCGCCGCCGCCGGTGATGGCCGGCCCGGGGATCTCGACCACGCGGTCGCTGACGATGCCGAGGAAGTCCTCGGAGTCGGCGTCATCGCGCGGATCGGTGGCATACGTCAGGTTGCCTTCGATGACGATCAGGCGCGGCGAGTACAGCAGCACCTTGCCGGCAACGACGCCCTGCACGTGCAGCGCGGCCTTGCCGCTCGCGATGAAATACACCGGATGGTCGACGGGCTCGTTCAGATACTGCGACTGATTCGAGTCGAGGTCGGTCCAGCGATAGCTGCCGTCGGCGAAGAACCGGATGCGCGTGTCGCTGCCGAACTTGTGGACCCGGGCCTCCTCGTCGCGCGGCGCGAACGCGAACGGCGCGGACGACTCGGGCAGCTCGATTTCGCTCGTGCCCGTCTCGATGCCGCCGCGGAAGATGTCGGACTCGTTTCTGCGCCCGATCGACTCGTTGTTGAAGCTGCGCGCGGTCGTGGTCACCTTGCCGAGAAACTTCGGTGCCTTGCGCGAGTCGGCCAGCAGGTTGAAGCGCGAGTTCGTGTGGAAGCGGCCGACGATCTCGTCGTCGTGCAACTGCACCGTCGGATCCCAGTGATCGATCATTTGCGTGAACTGCGAAAACGACAGGCGGTTGAGATTCACGAGCGTCGTGAGTTGCCTGCCGTGATCCGAGGCGCTGACCTGTGCGGTGACGCGTTCGAGAGCGGTGCCTTCGTTGGCGCGCTCGCGAATCAACAGCGCGCTGTACTGCCTGCCGTCCTGTTCCCAGGTGACTTCGGAGCGCGATGACTTGAGAGCTTCGGCTGCAAGCTGCTCGAGCCGCCGCGACAGCTCCGCTTTTTCGGTGGACGACATGGTGACCGTCGGCGCGGGACTCTCGCTTTCGACGATCGCATTGGGAGCGGCTGCCGGTGCCTCCACCGCATCGATCGGACCGGGCTCGACTGCCTGATCCTCGATCGTCTCGCTCTTCGGCGGCGAGAGCTTCGCCAGCGCATCTTCGAGCTCGACGTCGCTAGGTGCTGTCGAACCGGCCGGCAGCGGCGGCAGATCGACGCCTTCCCGTTGCTCGGCGTCCGGCGCTTCGATCAGCACCAGTTTCGAAGTCGGCGAGTCGCCCGAGTCGATGCCGTACTGGCTGCCGCCCAACATGATGATCAGCAACAGGGCGAGGTGCAGCGCTGCGGATGCAGCGACGCCGATGACTTTGCGCTGAGTGCGCGGGTCGAAACGGCTGGACAGCGCCATGACGTCCCCTCGTTTTCTGGTCGAAAGCGGCCAAGGCCCTTTCGACAACGCCGTCAAAAGACGTGACTTTTGCCGGCTGGTTGACGCCAAGCATAGTCCCCGTCGCGAGGATTGAGAATGCGCTATCCGCAGGGAAGGGGCGCGAATCCGGACAATGACCCCGCCGCGCCTCGGCACGGCGGGGTCAGGCAGAGCCTACTTCTTCGGAATGTAGAAGGACTGGGTGGAATTGCCGATCGAGCGGCACTCGCCGGCCGTGTTCCAGGAGAATGTAATAAAGGAGAAGTCGTCCTGGTCGCCGATCGAGGCGATCAGGTTCGGATTATCCGTCGTACAGAAGCCCTGGACGTTGGCGGCATCGGCCGCTTGACAGAATGCGAACAGGAACACCCCGCCCGCACCGTCATCGATGCGCCGCAGGCCGCAGCCGATGAACTCCACGTCGTTCTTGGAAAATCGTGCCGTAGTCATACTGCCGTTCGCGTTGCCCGAGCCGTCCCCGTTCAACGTGACCGTCACCGGCACATCCGACACCAGTCCCGCAAGCGCCACCGACGACCCGAGTGCCAGCACGCCGACCGCCATCCATCGTTGCAATTTCATTTGCATGACCTGACTCCCTAGCTCTTACAAACGACCTTTGATCTCCCCGGTATTGAGGGCTCTCGTCAATTTGCTCAGCATCTGTTTGCGGCTGGCCGCATCGAGCTTCGCGATGTCGGCTTGCAGCTCCTGCATCTGTGCATCCGTGATGGTCCCCGTCGCGCGATAGGCCTCGATCTGCTGGGCGACCGTGTCGCGTTGCTGAAGCTCGGCGGTCGATGGATTGCGAGGCCGTGACGCGTCCGTCGGGATCGGCTCCGTGACCGGCCGAATGTGCTCTTGGGCCAGCTCCTCGCGCAGGATCGCGCGCAGGTGCGCTTCGTCGAACTGCGAGGCTCCGGCAGGCGCCAAGGCCGCGGCGGGCGATTGCGCGGGCGCGGCGTCAGCGACCGGGAGATGTTCTTCGCGAAACGCGTGCACGACGAGCAGGGCAATGCCGATCGTCTGCAGCACGCTGAGTGTCATTAGAGTTTTCATGCGCCGCGAGGCTGGCGCAGCGTCTGTGCGCCAGCCCGTACCCGTATCATCTTTGCCGTCGGTGCTGTCCGGCAATTGCTCTAACGTGCAGGAGTAGCGTCCGGTCTACATATATCCGGTGTGCTCGGGCGGGGCGGTCCAGTTGTTATTGAGGCCGTCGCAGTAGTGCACCGGAATCGTCTCCAGCGTGGCCGGCTGCAGGTCCAGGACGGCAATGTTGACGCTGCAGTAGTCGCCACCGATCTCTTCCAGATGGCCGCGGCTGAACACGTGCACACCGCAGCGCTTGCAGAACATGCGCTTCGAGATCTTCGCACCCCATTCATAGCTGCTCAGATCGCCCTGTCCCGCGACCAGGCGCACGGCCTGCGGCTTCACGATGGCGGTCCACGCGCGCAGCTTGCCGCAGATCGAACAGTTGCAGCGGCCGGTGCTGTCGGCGAGGTCCAGATCGGCTTCGATGCGTACCTTGCCGCAATGACAGGCGCCGGGGATCGTTTGCTGAGCCATGCGAGTGTTCCTCCTGATGAATGGCTGACAGGGTAGCGGCCATTGCGGCCAGTTTCTGGCCGCAAGTGTCGATAGACTGCACGCCATGATTACCACCTCTGCCCGCCTTTTGCGGTTGCTCTCCTTGCTCCAATCGCGGCGTCACTGGACCGCGCGCGATCTGTACGACCGCCTGCAGGTCAGCGGACGAACCGTCCGTCGCGACGTCGAGCGTTTGCGCGAGCTCGGTTATCCGATCCACGCGTCGCCAGGACTCGGCGGCGGCTACAGCATGCGTCCCGGCTCTGCGATGCCGCCGGTGTTACTCGATGACGATGAAGCAGTCGCCGTTGCCGTCGCCATGCGTGCGGCTGCCGGCAGCATCGGGCAGATGGATGAAGCCGCGATGGGTGTGTTGGCGAAGATCGACCAGGTCATGCCCGCTCGTCTGCGCAAACGTGCGAGCTCGCTGCATTCCGTCACCGTCTCGCTGCCCGGCGTGCAGGACGTGCCCGTGGCCGATGCACTGATGCAAATCGCCGGAGCGTGTCGCGATCAGAAGAAGCTGACGATCGACTATGCGGATCGCACCGGGCGCCAAACGGCGCGACAGATCGAGCCGGTCCGCCTCGCCCACACCGGCCGCCGCTGGTATCTGGTCGCGTGGGACCTGGGGCGCAAGGACTGGCGCACGTTTCGCGCCGATCGCATCGGCCGCGTCGTCGCGAGCGGTAACCGCTTCGTTTCTCGCAAGCTCCCGCAGGACGTCGTGAAGTTCGTGTCGCGATCGATTTCATACGAGCCGTACTCGTGCCGCGCTCGATTGAAGCTCGCCGGATCCGTCGGCGAGATGGCGAAGCGTATTCCGAGCTGGATCGGCATGCTCGAGCCGCTCGATGCTCAGCATTGCGTGCTCAGCGTCGGCGCACCGTCGCCCGAAGCACTCGCCGCTTTCATGCTGATGGCGGGCGTCGACTTCGAGCTGCTCGATGCGCAGGAGCTGCTCCCGCAGTTGCGCACTGTCGCCCGGCGTCTGAGCCATGCCTTGGCCTGACGCCGGGCGCTGCGACTTCGGGTCGTCAGTGACCCGCCGTCCGTGACCCTCCCGGTGCACCGCTCCGATTACTGTCCTCTTTGCGCCGGCGCTACGCCGGCGAACGTCAGCAGGTCGACCATCTTGAAGTCGCCCGTCTGCTGCCCGAAGCGATCGAGCAGCGTGGGCCGCCAGCGCGGATTCGCACTCAGGTACGAGTTGCGATTGAGCTGCATCAGTCCGATCAGCACTTCGCCGACGATCCGGCCGCCGACCGGCCCCAGCGTGCGACCCTGCGTCATCACCTGCGCCTCGCGCAGAATGTAGAACCACAGCGGCGTCGAACGATCCAGGTTCGCGCCGAGCGGCTGTACATCGGAGAGATCGCCCGTCGAGAGCACCGGCACGCGCATCGTGCGCGCAATCGATTGTCCCGACGGCAGCGACCACGTGACCTGACGCAGGAGATTGCGTACCGCGAGCGAAGTCGGTCCGTCGCCGCTGGCAATCGTCTGCAGCGGCAGCTGGAACAACGGCGTCGACAGATGCGTGTCGATGATCTTGTTGTTCCTCATCGCGCCGTCGCCGAAGTCGAAGAACGTCTGCCAGCCGATGAAGCGCCGCGGCGCGCGCACGCCGCCGCGCAAGTCGCTCGGGTCGGTCGCACCTTCCTGCGAAGGATCGAAGATGAACGCGAAGAACGGCCCGCCGTTGTCGCCCGCAAGATTCGCGCGGTACGACGGCCGCACCATGCTGTGGCCCATGCGATAGCAGGCTCCCTGGAACTCGACCGGCATGAAGCCGACCGACGGACGATAGAAGCGCCGGCCGCGAGCGAGGATGTCCTTCACGAGCGGCTGCCCGATGATCTGCGGCAGGAACTCATTGACGATGATCCACTGGTAGTGCCAGCGCACCAGCCGCTGCGCCTCGCGAAAGATCTCATCCGTGCCGAACCGCCGATTGCGAGCCGCGACGTAGTCGACCGCCTCGTTGTGGAACATCAGGAACGCCGCGTGCAGGCCGGCGAGAATCACGTGCTCGTCGTTGCGCGGATCGCCGAGGATCGCCGTGCCGTTCGCGGTACGCGGCAAGTCTTCGAACAATCCGCCGTGCTCGACGCGCAGTTTGATTCCGGCGAGCGGCTCGCGCGTGCTGCGCCGGCCGTAGAGCTGCGGGCTGCGCACCGGTCCGCCGCCATACACCGAGTCGAGATCCAGCGCTGGCGAGCGCGAGTTGGTCGAGTCCTCGGGCCGCGTCGGCTCACCGAGGCGCGAGCCCAGGTCGAACGTGACGTCGTGATCGATGAACTGCCCGAAGAACGTCGTGCCGGCGGTGTGCGTGGGGTTGTCC
>DATENH010000170.1:0-48409 GCA_035275145.1 Steroidobacteraceae bacterium
AGACAACACACGTAGGCGCGGCACTCGTTCCCCTGGTCACAGGCGCGCAAGCACGCCTGTCGATCATTTCGCCGTATTTCGTGCCCGGCGAGGAGGTGACGTCGAGGTTCGGCAGCATGGTCAAGGGCGGCACCCAGGTTCGCATCCTGACGAACTCACTGGCCGCCAACGACGTCGCCGCGGTTCACGGTGGCTACTCACGGCATCGCAAGGATCTGCTCGAAGGTGGAGTACAGATCTGGGAGCTCAAGCCGCTGCCCGGAATGAAAGACAACGGCAGCCTCTTTGGAGGCTCGGGCGCAAGCCTGCACACCAAGGCCTTTGCAGTCGACAGTCGCGGGCTGTTCGTGGGCAGCTACAACCTCGATCCGCGCTCGACCTGGCTGAACTGCGAGCAAGGCGTGTTCGCGCAGAGCGAGCCGCTCGCGCTGCAGCTCGAGGAGATATTCGACAAGCAGACCGCCGGCGAGCACGCGTGGCGCGTGTCGCTCGATGCGGGCGAGCTGCACTGGACCGACGGCAACGAAAGCTTGGATCACGAACCGCATGCTTCGATGGGCCGACGATTCCAGGCGTGGCTGTCGCGTACGCTCGGAATCGACGCGCAATTGTAAATCAGATGTCCGCGTAGATCTCCAGCAGATTCCCATCCGGGTCGCGAAAGAACATCGTGCGATGGCCCCAGCGCTGATCGGTCGAGGGCGCGACGATCGTGACGCCTTCGGCCCGCAGCGCGGCCTCGGCGGCGTCGACCTCCTCGCGGCGCACGCGAAAAGCGAGCTGCACACTCGCAGCCCCGACGGGCGGCGGCTGATCCGGAACGACCATTCCCGGTTTCGCCAGCGCCAGGATGTTGCCGCCGACGCGGAACTCGATCCAGTTGCCGGCCAGCTCGTGGTACACCTCGAAGCGCATCACCTCCGCGTAGAACTTGCGCATCGCCGGCAGGTCGCGCGCGAAGATCACCGTATAATCCAGCGCGCGGATCGCCCGCAGCGGATGTCCTTCGAAGGTCCGACTCCCGGTGCTCATGCCGCCGACCCCGCGGGTTCTGTCTCTGCCGTGCAAGCGCGAGGTGCGCTGCGCGGCTGAACCGGCAAACTCGATGACTCGTTCCCGCAGACGGCGGTCCGACACCTGGACCGGGCGAGGATGTTTCGGGCTGCATTGACGTCCCGATCGTGCGCGACTCTACAGCCCGCGCAACACCACCGCCTCACAACGAGTGCTCTTGGACCACTGGGACCCGTCAGGCAGCCACAGCTGGAGCAGGCTCGCGTCGTGAATCGCTCCTGGACGATCTGCACAGATCTGCCGGCGTGCTCGCCTTTGTACTGCAGCATGTGTCTGAGCATACCCCAGCCGGAGTCGAGCACGGACTTCGCCATCCGCGTTTTCGACAACTGAGTACTGCTCACATCGCCCACGACGACTATCTGATAACGATCGACGATCGTTCGTGAGAAACTTGTGCAGGGCATCCGCCCTGCATCTCGCAATCCTTCGATGCAGGAGCTTCGCCTGGCGCTTGTGACCATGGCGCTGTGCCGTACATCGGAAGTCATCAAGTGTGGCGTCGATCCCGTGAATTGAGCCTGATGACGTTATACTGGATATATCACCAGAGGTCGAGGCGTGCCGCTACGCAATTCGCAGGTGGTGGGCAAACCCTCCGTGTCACTCCTTGCAACCAATCCCGCTGGCCTGGCATCGAAAGGGCAACCTGGCAGGAATTTCGAACGATGGTTGAGTGGAGAGCGCTTGGACTGGCAGCGTGCCTGTTCGTTGCATACGTGGCTCGAGCCGCGGCGGTGACGATCGACGGCCGGATCGAGCCGCAGGAATGGGCCGACGCGCGACACGTCACGGACTTCCGCAAAGTCCAGCCGCTGAACGGCGAACCGGCGTCGCTCCCGACCGAAGTCTGGATCCTCGCCACGCCCGAAGGCCTGGCCGTCGCGTTCCGCGCCGTCCAACCGCCTTCCGTGCCGCGCACTCAGCAGCGCGTCCAGCGCGACTTCGACGAACAGGTCGACCGTGTCAACGTGATGATCGACTTCGACGGCGATCACCGCACCGCTTACGATTTCACCATCACCTCCACCAACGGCATCTTCGACGCCGTCATCACCGACGAAACCCAGTTCAACAAGGACTGGGACGGCAACTGGCAACACGAGGTCGGCGGCGACGACGAGGCCTGGACCGCCGAAGTGCTGATCCCGTGGCACATCGCGCCGATGCGCAACGCCACCGCCGACGTGCGCACGATCGGAATCTACGTCGACCGCGTCATCGGCGTGACCGGCGAGCGCTCGGCGTGGCCGCTCGCCAGCTTCGAACGTCCGCGCTTTCTCTCCGACTTCGCGCCAATCGAGGTGACGCAGTACAAGCAGTCGCTGCTCGCACTCACGCCGTACGTCTCGGCTCTCCACGACATGGTCGCGGACGACGACGAGCTCGACGCCGGTCTCGACGTGTTCTGGAAGCCGAACGGCCAGACGCAGCTTCTCGCCACCTTCAACCCGGACTTCGGCCAGGTGGAGAGCGACGACCTGGTGGTCAACTTCGATGCGACCGAAGTCTTCATCAGCGACAAGCGCCCGTTCTTCACCGAGAACCAGGGCATCTTCGAGTTCAACACGCCCTCCGACTTCAGCCAGCTGCTCTATACGCGTCGCGTCGGCGGGCCGGCCGATGACGGCGAAGGCGCGGGCGACATCGTCGGCGCGCTCAAATTCAACGGCAGCATCGGCGCGACCAAGTACGGCGTGTTCGCGGCCGACGAGGCCCACGAAGTCGGCCGCACGTTCTCCGCCCTGCGCCTGGTTCGCGACTTCAGCACGCAGAATCTGGGCGTGATGGTCACCAACGTCGACCGGCCGTTCTTCGATCGCCAGGCCACGGTGGTCGGCGTCGATCACAACTGGCGGCCGACGGCGCGCTGGAACGTGCGCACCCGACTGATCGACAGCAACATCGAGCAGGCCGGCGAGAAGAGCAACGACACCGGCGCGACGGTGTGGGCCGACTACGAGATGGATCACGGCTGGCGTCAGCAGTGGATCTTGATGCACTTCGGCAACGAGCTGCAGATCAACGACGCCGGTTTCCTCGATCGTGCCAGCCTCAACTACCTCCACTGGCAGTTCAACCGGCGTTTCACCGAGCTACCGGCGCAGTCGCGTTACGCGTCCAAGGACTGGCGCTGGCGGGTCAGCAGCGTCTACAACGATCACGGCGAGCTGCTCAATCACCAGTTCCGCACCAGCCGCGAGAGCAGGCTCCGCAATGGCAGCTACGAGTACGGGCAGATCAACATCAACAGCGCCGGCGTCGACGACTTGCTCACGCGCGGTAACGGCGTCGTCAACACGCCGGCGAACTTCAACAGCCATTTCGAATACCAGCGGCCGCGCATCGGCAGCTGGGGCTACAAGGTCGAAGCGGAAGCGTACAGCGACGGACTCGCCGGCAACGATCTCGTCGGCTACCGCCTCGAGCTCGAGCCGCGCTATTTCGTCAGCGACGCGCTGAACCTGTACGTCGGTCTGGAGTTGGAGCACAAGCCCGACTGGCTGGTGTGGCAGCACGACACGTTGTTCGGCAGCTTCGACCGGCACCAGACGAACGTCAGCGCCGGCTTCACCTGGATCATGACGAGCCGCCACGAGCTGCGCCTGAAATTGCAGGCGATCGGCCTGGATGCGGACCTGCGCCAGGCCTACCGCGTCGATGGCTCCGGCAACTCGATTCCCACGGACGAGCCGGTCAGCGATTTCAGCGTCAGCAACCTGGGGCTGCAGATCCGCTACCGCTACGAATTCGCGCCGCTCTCATACGTCTACGTCGTCTACGGCCGCGGCGGCTTCGAACAGGAAAATGCAGCCCCAGGCTCGGATGAGGTGGTGCGCGACGCCTTCAGCCTGCGCAACGACGAGCAGTTGCTGATCAAGTTCAGCTACCGCTTCGAGACTTAGCAGGTCGTCAAGCCAAGAGCGGAAAAGACTCTCGCCAAGACGCAAAGACGCCAAGGTCGGAATCCGGAATTCAATATTCGGAATTTCTTCCTTGGCGTCTTGGCGTCTTGGCGAGAGATCCTTCTTCTCTTGTCGGATTGCAGCCCTGCCGTTCGTCATTAAGACAGGAAGGTGAGGAATCGGGAGCTGACGATCATGAACGCCGTGGCCGTAACTGCTGCACTCTGGCTCAAGCGCGGGCTGGCGCTGCTGCGCAGTATCGGGCCCTACGCGGCGATCGAGATCCTGCTCCCCGGCGGCACGCTCATCGCACTGCTGCTCTGGCTGGCGCGGCAGGGCGCGTTCACGACCATCGTAGGTCGTGATCGGCCAGCGGCAGCGATCGTATGCGTTTGCCGGTAGCCTTGAAGATCGCGTTGGTCACCGCGGGCGCGACTGTGCCGACGGCAGCCTCGCCGATGCCGCCCCACGCATCGCCGCCCGAGAGCGCCCAGATGCCGGCACTCTCGATCTGCTCTTCGGCCGTCAGCGGGTTCACGAGATTGCCGCAGTCCACGACCGAAACGATGCGCAGAATTTTCACGGTGCCGTCCCGGCCGACATTGACCTCCGCCACCTGCCCGATGACCGTGCCGACACTCTCGTGAATCGCCACCCCCTGCGCCGTGCCCGCAGGAAGCTTGCGACCCCAGCCCGACTTCTCCTTCAACACGCCGAGCACGCGCCGGTAGCTCGCGAGATCGCTCTTCAACAATCCGGCTCGATACTCGAGCGGATCCGCTTTCGCCGCGGCCGCAAGCTCATCGATGAAGGATTCGAGCGCGAACACGTTCTGCGTCTTGCCGACCGCGCGCCAGAACCACGCAGGCAAGTGCGTCTCCTTGCGCAGGTTCGTGATGCGCTGGTTCGCGATGTCGTAAGGAATCTGCGCGAGTCCGTCGACCGAGGTCGGATCGACTGCGTTCGGCCCGAGCGGCCGGCCCGCGGTCGACAGGATCGACGGTGTCACCGAGTGACTGACGTAGGCCATGGGCTTGCCGGAACCGTCCAGCGCCGCGTCGAAGCGCATGTGCGACATCGGGCGGTAGCGACCCATGCGCATGTCCTCTTCGCGCGACCAGATCATCTTCACCGGCACGTCGACCGTCTTCGCGATCCGCACCGCTTCACTCGCGAAATCGGCGGGACTGCGCCGGCCGAAGCCGCCGCCGAGGAAGCAATTGTGGACGTACACGTTCTCGGGCTTCGTGCCCGCGACTTCGGCGATCGGCGCGAGGATGCCGTCGGGACTTTGCGTGCTCAGCCACAGATCGACGCGATCCGGTCGTACCTGCGCTGTGCAGTTGAGCGGCTCCATGCAGGCATGCGCGAGATAAGGCACGTGATAGTCGGCTCGCACTTTCTGCGGAGCGTCCTTCAGCGCCGCAGTCACATCGCCTGCTTCGCGCACCAGGCTGCCAGGCGTATCGAGCGCCGCCGCGAATTCGCGATGCCACTGCTCCGAAGAGCTCCCCGCACCCGCGCCCTTGTCCCATTCGATCGGCAACGTTTTGGCGGCCTGCAGCGCCTGCCAGTAGCTGTTCGCGACGACCGCGACGCCGGAGCCGATATCGACCGCGCTGCGGACGCCCGGCATGTTCCTGATCGCCGAGAAATCGTGGCTCTTCACTCTGCCGCCGAACACCGGGCAATGCACGACAGCCGCGTACACCATGCCCGGCAAGCGCATGTCGATGCCGAAGACCGCCGAGCCGTCCACTTTCGCCGGCACGTCGATGCGCGGTGTCGGCTTACCTGCGAGCTTGAACTGTTGCGCCGTCTTGATCTTGATCTCGGGCACATCGGTCACGGCAGCGGCTGCTGCAGCCAACTCACCGTAAGTCGCCGAGCGCTTGCTGGTCGTGTCGTGGACTCGCCCCAACTCGGCGCGTGTCTGCGAATGAGCAATGCCCCACGATTTCGCCGCCGCTGCACGCAGACGCTCGCGCGCATTCGCGCCGGCCGTCTGCATCGCGACGCGCGTGCCGCGAATCGCGAAGCTGCCGACGGTCGTCATGCGTCCGTAGACATTGTTCTCGCGCAAACTGCGATTCGACGATGCGTACTCGACGCGGACTTTCTTCCAATCCACGTCGAGCTCTTCCGCCACGAGCAGCGGTAGCGAGGTGAACACGCCCTCGCCCATCTCGGCCTGCGCGCAGCGGATGATGACGGAGTTGTCCGGCTCGATCGTGAGCCAGGCACTGACCTCGCTGGAAGTCCCCGGGTAGGGCTCGTAGGGCCGCGGCTTGGCGGCGGCGGGAAAGCGGATCGCCAACACCAGGCCGCCGGCGGCGCTCGCCGAGGCGACCACGAATTCGCGACGGTTCAGCATGACGAACCTCCGAAGTGTCCGGCGAGCATAGTCGAATCCCCGTGCCATTTGTGCAACGATCCGGCCATGAAAATGCAAATGCACACTTCGTCGCTTCACTGCGCCTGGCGGCTATTGCTGGCGAGCGCGCTTTGCTGCGCCGGAGCTGCACGCGCCGCGGACATTCTTGCTCCCTGCAAATTGCCGGGCGTCACGCGCGCCGCGAAGTGCGGCACGCTGGAAGTACCGGAAAACTGGGACAAGCCCGCCGGACGCAAGCTGTCGATCGCCGTTGCGGTGGTCCCGGCCGACCAGCCCGGATCGCACAACGATCCGCTCGTGCCATTGATGGGCGGACCGAGCGAGTCGGCGATCGGCTCCGCGGAATACTTCGTCGGGCAATGGGGTTCGCTGCTGCACGATCGCGACCTGCTGTTGGTCGATCAGCGCGGCGCCGGTAAATCGAGCCCTCTGCGCTGCGATCTGTTCGATCCGAAAAATCCCGGCGCGAGCCTGCGTGATCTCTTTCCGATCGCTCCGATCGCGCGTTGCGCGAAGGAACTGAGTGCGCGCACGGATCTCACGCAGTACACCTACGAGCACGCCGCTCGCGATCTCGAACACGTGCGCCGCACTCTCGGCTACGGACAATTGAACCTGTCCGGCGGTTCGTATGGAACGCGGGCCGCGCAGTTCTATCTGCGCGCCTACCCGCAGAGCGCACGCACGGTTTATCTCGGTAGCGTCGTGCCGCTCGACGTGGCCACGCCGTTGACAATGGCAAAGTCCGCCGAGACGCCACGCAACGAGCTGTTCGACGCCTGCGCGGCCGACGCCGCGTGCAAGGCCGCGTTTCCGAATCTGCGCCAGGAGTTCAGCGAGGTCGTGCAGCAGCTCGAGTCGGGCAAAGCTCCGCTCACGCGGGGACGCGCCGCCGAGTGGTTCCGGTCGAAGACCTATCGTCCGTACAGCTCCTTCGACTTGCCCTGGATCATCCATCGCGCGCACGCGGGCGACTGGAGCCCGATCGTCTCGAGCATCCAGTCGAGCGTCGAAGGTGCATCGGCCGAATACAGCTTCGGCCTGTTCTTCGCGATCACCTGCAACGACGACATCGCATACATCCGCGAGGCAGACATCGCCCGCGAAACCAGCGGCACCTTCCTCGGCGACTTTCGCGTGCGGCAGCAGCAAGCGGCTTGCCGCTACTTTCCGAAGGTTGTGCAGCCGACGAACCGCACGCCGCCCAAGTCATCGGTGCCGACGTTGTTCGTCTCCGGCGCCAACGATGCCGCGAGCCCGCTGTGGTTCACGGAGCGTGTCGCGCCGAATTTCTCGGACCGCGCCGAAGTCATCGTCGTGGGTCATGGCCACACCGAGTGGAACGACTGCATCGCCCGCTTGTGGGAACAGCTCGTGACCGACGGCTCAGTGCGCAACGTACGCGGCAAGACTTGCGATGCCGTTCCGCGCCCGCCATTCAAGACTACGTGATGAAGATTCCAGCAACAGTCGCAATCGTCTGCACCGTCGCGTGCCCCGCCGCGGCGTGCGCAGCGTGCAATCCCGGCGCCTTCGCATCCGGCAACGGGGACTACGTCGTGGTCGTGCCGCTGCCCGATCCCAAAGCTGACGGTCAGCGCTATTTGTTTCGCGACGGTCGTCGCGGCAATACTACCGACGCCAGCGCTCCACTCACGTGCGCTGCCGACACGGTGACGATCAAGAAGAGCGATGGCAGTGAAGAGCACTGGAAACATCTGCCGCTCACGACGAGCGACACGCAATTCTCCAGCGTCGAAACCCAGCTCGCGGGACGACTGATCGAACCCGCCGGCACGGTCGCAGGCGGACGCCCGCTCGTCGTGCTCGTGCATGGCTCGGAGAGAACCTCGGCCCTGAACTCGGCGTATGCGTATTCGCTCGCGGCTCAAGGCATCGCGGTGTTCGTCTACGACAAGCGCGGCACGGGCGCTTCCGAAGGCGAATACACACAGAACTTCGAATTGCTGGCCGCCGATGCCGCCGCCGCACTCGCGCACGCGAGAACGATGACCCGCGGGCGGATCAGCAAGGCGGGTTATTTCGGCGGCAGCCAGGGCGGCTGGGTCGCGCCGCTCGCCGCGACGCACTCCGATGCGCAGTTCGTCGCGATCGGCTTCGGCCTGGTCGCTTCGCCGATCGAGGAGGATCGCGAGCAGATGATTTCGGAGGCGCGCGCACTCGGCCTCGACAATGCAGCCCTCGCACTGATCAATCGATTGTCGGCCGCGACTTCGCGACTGGTGCTCAGCGATTTCAAGCAAGGCTACGACGAGCTGGACAAGGTTCGCGGCGCGCTCGGACAGCAGCCTTGGTCGCAGCGCATCCGCGGCGAATACAGCGGGGAAATCCTGCAAATGACGGACGACGAGCTGCGCCGCCTCGGCCGTGCACGCTTCGACAACGTCGAGCTGATCTGGGACTACGACTCGGTGGCTGCGCTCCAGCGCGTGAAAGTCCCAGTGCTCTGGGTGCTGGCCGGCGAAGATCGCGAGGCGCCGATCGAAACGACGCGCGCCGCGCTATTGAAACTGAAAAAAGCAGGCAAGCGGATCGACGTCTATCTCTTCCCGGACACCGATCACGGCATGATGGAGTTCGTCACGAGCGCGGACGGCTCGCGCAAGATGACTCGCATCACCGATGGCTATCTGCGCCTGCTCGGGGATTGGATCAACGGACGGGTCGCCGGACCCTACGGCCGAGCTCAGAAGCTCGACTGAGGGTCCGGCCGACCGATTACGGCTGCTTGATCTCCGGCTCGACCAGCTGCGTCAACAGCGTGAGCGACTCCTGCCAGCCCAGGTAGCAAGCTTCCGCGGGGATCGCGTCCGGAATGCCTTCCTGCACGACGTTGAGCTCGACGCCGACCGAAACCTGCTTGATGGTGATGGTCGTGATCATCTCGCCCGGCAGATTCGTATCGTCGAAGCGGTCCGTGTGCCGGATGCGCTCGTTCGGCACCAGGTCCAGGTACTTGCCGCCGAACGAATGGCTCTCGCCGGTCGTGAAGTTCTTGAACGACATTTTGTAGGTGCCGCCGACGCGCGGCTCGATGCTGTGCACCTTGCCGGTAAAGCCATGCGGCGGCAGCCACTTGGCCATGGCATCCGGATCGAGAAAAGCGCGGTAAACGCGCTCCGGCGTGGATTTCAGCACTCGGTGCAGCTTGACGGTGTTGGGCATGACGATCTCCTGAAAAGTTGAGGATGAGACAGCTTCAAACCTTCTGCTAGCAAGGACGGTCGAGGGGGGCCGGTTCCGACAGGTCGAAATGCTGCCGCGTGGGACGTCATGGATAGGAGAACCCAGAGGAGATCTGCCCATGTGTCCGTTCTGTCTGACCACCGCGACCGTCGTTGCCGCCAGCACCACCTCGGGGGCCGGCGTCCTCGGAGCCATTGCGCTGAAGCTCCGGGCCTGGCGCTGGCTGCGGCGCTGCTGGCCCGCACGCACCGGGTAGGTCAGAATCTCCTGCCCAGGCGTGAGGAGAAGAACATGGCGGCGAACACCGAATCCGGTCTGCAGATCCGATCCCTCGTCAAGAAACCCGGCGTCCTGGAGGTCTCGCTCGTCTCGGTGCCGACGCCCGAGCCTGCCGCCGACGAGATCGTGATCCGCGTCGAGGCGACGCCGATCAACCCGTCCGACATCGCCCTGCTCCTGGGCCCGGTCGACATGAACACCGCGAAGCAGTCGGGGTCGGCTGACAGTCCGGTCTTCACCGCGAACATCCTCGAGCGTGCGATCCCCGCGTTGAGCGCGCGCTTCGACCAGTCCATGCCCGTCGGCAACGAGGGCGCGGGCACTGTCGTCAAGGCAGGAGCGTCGCCCGCGGCGCAAGCACTCATGGGCAAGCTGGTCGCGGTCGCGAGCGGCTCGATGTACTCGCAGTACAAGCTGGCGAAAGCCGGCGAGGCACTCGTGTTGCCGAGCGGCACGACGCCGCAGCAGGCCGCGTCGTGTTTCGTGAATCCGCTGACAGCGTTGAGCATGGTGGAAGTCATGCGGCGCGAAGGTCACAAGGCACTCGTGCACACGGCGGCCGCATCCAACCTCGGCCAGATGCTCAACAAGATCTGCCTGCGCGACGGCGTGAGCCTGGTCAATGTCGTGCGCAGCGCCGAGCAGGCGAAAATCCTCAAGGAGCTCGGTGCGAAGATCGTGCTCGACTCCACCTCGCCGCGCTTCATGCCCGAGCTCATCGAGGCAGTGAGCGCGACGGAGGCGACGCTGGCGTTCGATGCGATCGGCGGCGGCATGATGGCGAGCCAGATCCTCACCGCCATGGAAGCGGCAGCAGTGGCACGCATGACGTCGTACAACCGCTACGGCTCGAGCACGTTCAAGCAGGTCTACATCTACGGCATGCTCGACACGAGCAGGACCGAGCTGACGCGCACCTTCGGGCTCTCGTGGTCGGTCAGCGGCTGGCTGCTCACGCCGTTCCTGCAGAAGATCGGCCTGGCCGACGTCAACAGACTGCGGCAGCGGGTCGTCAGCGAGCTGACCACGACGTTCGCGAGTCATTACACGAAAGAGATTTCGCTGCGCGACGTCGCGAAGCTGGAAATCGCGCAGGCGTATAACAGACGCGCGACCGGAGAGAAGTTCCTGATCATCCCCACGCGGTAGATCAGGACCCGAAGAACACACCGAGCGCGCCCCGCTCGGTGAGTTGCTGCTCGAGGTCCGCGAGCGCACTCTGCTGATGCGCGATGAGCATCCACGATTCCCGCACGCGAATGTATGTAGAGCTGCAACAGGCGTAATAGGTGTGCGCCGACTTCGCGGCCTCGGCGTGCGCCTCGTACGCCAGCACGGCAGTTTCCGCCGCGAAGCTGGAGATCCGGTTCGAGAACGCCACGTGCGACCAGCGCGGGGCCTTGCGCGCCCAGGCGAGTCCCGCTGCACGACCGACGATGCCGGCGACCGGGAAGACGAGCACGGCATCGGGCGCGACATGTTCCTTGTAGAAATTGCCGCTGTCCAACCAGAACCGGCGCTCGCAATCCCAGACCTCGTGATCGGTCATCTACGCTCATCCCCAACCTGACCCCTTTCCAGGACGATCGTGCGTCGAGTGAACGGCGACAGGGAAGCAACAGTCGACAAAAAAGCCAGCACCGAAACGTGCGGACACTTCTGGGACGCTGCGCGAGCGTTGAAGGTTTACGAGTGCAAAGCTTGAGCATCCATTGCTCCGCTGCCGGAAACCCCCGCCGATTTTTCGGCGGAGGTTTGCGCGCGAGGATCCCTCCTAATCGAACCTCACCGCCGACGACGTCGAGCACCCCGTCGCCATCAACACGCCATCCAGGTTGAACGTCTCCGCATAGCCGCCGGAGGTGAAGCTCTCACCGGTCTTGTCCAGCAAGATCTGGTGACGAACGATCCGGTAGCTGGTCGCAACTCCCGCGGCGTCGAACAGGAAGAACTTCTGGGCGAACTCGTACTTGTTGCCGCGGATGTGGCGCCAGTACCCGAAGTGCGCGGACTGCGTCGCCGGATTGCTGGTGTTCGTGTCCAGGAACGTGCCGTCCGCGACGAAGGCGTTCAGTGCATCGAAGCTTGCGAACACGACCGGTCCCGGGACATTGCCCGGCAGGCAGTTCGTGATATTGACGTGCGCGCTCCAGACGCCGCCGATGCGCTTGAGCCCGCCCGCCCAGGCGGCGGATTGGCCCATCATCAACACCAGCGCCGACACGGCCAGGCAGCGGGATGCGGAACGCAGGAAAGTCGTTTTCATGGCTGATCTCCCAAAGTTGCCGGCCGCGTGATTGCGGCGGGCTGGGTCCTTTCTGGAGCAGCCGCGGTTTGAAGTAATTAGAATCGCTGAAGCTTTCTGTGGATTTGTGAGAGCCCCGCTGCGTGAGCGCCCAGACCGCGGAAATCTGCGAGTTCTACGGTTACCGCCTGGATTTCGTGCGGCGCCAGCTGCTGGATCCGGCCGGCGCGCCCGTTGCGCTGATGCCCAAGGCGGTCGAGACGCTCACGTACCTGGTGCTGCACGCCGGGCAGACCGTGAGCAAGGATGAGCTGCTGCGCGCGGTGTGGCCCAACGTGGTCGTCGAGGAAAACAACCTCACTCAGAATATTTCAGCGCTGCGCCGCGCCTTTGGCGAGAAGCTGGGCGAGCACCGGTTCATAGTCACGATCCCCGGGCAGGGCTACCGGTTCGTGGCGCCGGTCAGTCCGGTCAGTCCGGTCGGCCGGGCTGCGGAAGCCGAGCCTGTCCCGGTCGCGGTGCCATCGCGGCGGCGATGGCTGCTGATCGGTGCCGCTGCGACAGTCGTGGCTGCTGTGGGCATCCTGATCTCACGCCTGGCGGACTACAGAGAGGGTACCGACCCGCCGCACGTGAAGACGATCGCGATCCTGCCGTTCAAGGCGGTCGCGCAGAATCCCCGCGGCGAAGCGCTGGAGGTCGGCATGGCGGACAGCTTGATCATGGAGCTGAGCCGCAGCCCGAGCCTGATCGTGCGGCCGTTGAGCGCGACGCACCGGTTCGGAACGCTCGACCAGGATCCCGTCGACGCAGGCCGGCAGCTCGCAGTGGAAGTCGTGGTGGATGGCACGCTGCAGATTGCAGGCGACCGGGTCCGCGCGTCGGCACGACTGCTGCGAGTCTCGGACGGCCGGCAGCTCTGGGCCGAAAAATTCGACGAGCAGTTCCTGAACCTCTTCCAGGTGCAGGACGCCATCGTGCAACGCGTGGCCGGGGCGCTGCAGATCCAGCTCATTCCCCAGTCGCAGCGGCAGACCGAGAACGTTCAGGCGTACGAGCTGTACATGCGCGGCCGGCTGCACCAGCTCCGGCTCGTGATGCCCGAAACGCGCCAGGGCATCGAGTATTTCGAGCAGGCGATCGCGGCCGACCCTTCTTATGCGCTGGCCTATGCGGGCATTGCCGATGCGATGCGATCCCTGGTGCTGAGCAACGATGTGCCGCCTGCCGAAGTGGCGACTCGCGGGGAAGAAGCGGCCAACCGCGCCATCGAGCTGGCGCCGGACCTTCCCGAAGCGAACTATGCGCGCGGCCTGGTCGCGCTGTGGTTCGAGTGGGACTGGGCGGCGGCGGAGAACTATCTGGCTCGCGCCGTGATGCTGGCGCCGAACAACGCGGAGGCTCATACCTACCTTGCGCACTTGTATTCGAATCTCGGGCGCAAGCAGGAAGCGCTGACGCACGCGCGGCGCGCAAGCGAGTTGAACCCGATCAGCCCTTTGATCCTTGCGTTCGAGGCGATGTACCTCTCGCACCAGGGTGAGGACGAAGCTGCGGTCCGGCGCGCGAAGGAAGCCGTCACGCTCGACCCGAACTTCTGGCTTGCGCATCACCTGCTGGCGAATGCGTTGATCGATGCCGGGCAGTACGACGCCGCGCTGCTGGAGAGCGCGGAAGCGAAGCGGCTGTCGCCGTTGCAAACGCTCTCCGACACGTTCAGCGCCATCGCGCTGGCGCGGCTCGGCCGCAAGGACGAAGCTCGCGCCGTTCTGGAGTCGCTGGCCGCGGCCGCGCGCAAGGCTTATGTCCCGCCGTCGCATTTTGCGATGATCGAAACGGCCCTCGGCAACCGCGACCGGGCATTCGAGTACCTCGACCAAGCTATCTCGGTCCGCGACGCGCGCCTGACTCTTCTGAAGGTCGATCCTCTGTGGGACGGGCTGCGTTCCGACCCGCGATTTGCGGCCACCCTGCGCCGCATGAACCTCTGACCGGGCAGCCGTAAGCGATTCGTAAGCAGCCGCGGCGCATCCTCTGGGCAAAGGGACCTGGAGGGCATGGACCATGATCCGCGTGCATACTCGCGTGTTTTTTGCGGCCGCGCTGCTGGCTGTCACTGCGGCTCGAGCCGCGCCGGTATTCGTCGACTACGACGTCGCCGCAACCGGCCAAAGCGCGCGTGCAGGATTTGAATTTCTCAACGCAGCGACCTTGCAGATCACGCTTTCCGAAACCACTCCCGCCGCAGCGTCCTCGCTCACGGGCGGAGGCGCGATTCTGACGAGCCTCGGATTCCTGTTGCCGCGTGTGCAGATCGCCGGCGGCTCGGTCAGCGTAGCGCCGGGGAGCACGACCGCGGGATTCGGTCTCGCAGGCGGCACCGACGTCTCGAATTTCTGGGGCTACACACCGACGACGCTGCCCGCCGCGCTTACGGCCAAGAGCGTGGAGCTCAACACTGCCGCGGCTGCTCAATTGCTGATCGCCGCGGAGCAGGACGAGCTCGGCGATGCGAAACGAGCACGCGCGAAGGCGCAACGCGACGCCGCTGCGCAATTGCTGGCGAACAATCCGGACGCGCAAATGCGCCAGGACGCGGCGGATCTCATCAAGGCTGCCGAGCAGGACGAGCGAGATGCGGCCATCGCCGAGGCGGCGGAGAAAGCCGCGAATGCCGAAGCCGCCGCGCTGCAGTCGCAAGCCAACGAGCTCTCCGCCCGCGCGCTCACGACGCCGGCGTGGCAATTCGTCGGTGCTTTGTGGAGTCCTCTGACGGCATTCCTCGCGCCGCCGCCAGGGACGTCCCTCAATGGCATCGACGGCGGTCTGCTCGGTGACGCGCTCGCGCGTGGCGGAGAGCGAGTGGTCGTGAGTTCCGTGTTGCTCTCGCTGAGTCTGAGCGACACCTTGCTTGCCAGCGAGCAAGCGGATTTCCTCGGCGCGCTGCTCACGCGTTCGTCGATCGGTTATGGCAGTGGTGGCAGCATCGCCGGCGCGCCGCGTAATGGGGAACAGCAGCCGCCCACGACGTCGGTGCCCGAACCGCCCATGACCTCGTTGGCGATTGCAGCCCTGCTCTTGCTCGGGATCGCTGCCCGTCGCCCGGTCAGTCGCCGTCGCGCACTTGCTTCTGGATAGCGTCCAGGTATTCGTCCAGCTCTGCGATGTCCTTGAAGATGCCGCCGGCCGGGACGGCCTTGACGATGTCGAGCACTTTGCGGACCGAGGGTTGCGGATTGACGATCGCGACCTTGCCGCCGCGCGGCTCGATCGCCTTGCGAGCGCGAACGAAGCAGCGGATCCCCGCGCTGCTCAGATATTCCAGCCGACTCAGATCGAAGACCAGCCGCGCCGGTGTGCCCTTCAGCAACCGGTCCAGCACCGCGTCGAGCTCGGGTGCCGTGTTGCTGTCGAGGCGCCCGACGAGAGTGAGAGTCGTGGGATTCGCAGGCTCGGCGACGATTTCGAGAGGCATGATGGTTACCTTCTCAGGCTGGAGTTCGGTGCAGGGACACTTCCATGACGTTGCGGTCTGCAACGCGCGCATAGCGGCAGCTATCGGCTAGCTGCCGGACGATCGCAACACCGAGACCGCCGACGGCGCGGTCATCGATGTGGGCTTCGAGATTGGGAGCGGCGAGCGCTAGCGGGTCGAATGGCGGGCCGTCGTCGCGGACGGTCATGACGATCTGCGACTGAGTCAGCTCGCAATCCAGGGACATGCGGGCGTTGCCGCCGCGCGCTTCGAGCGACCGCACGACGTTCGTCAGCAGCTCTTCGGCGATCAACTCGGCATCGTTGATGCGGTCGGCGCCAACCGCGCGCGCAGCGAGAATCGAGCGCAGCCACTGCTGCGCGTGCGCGACTCCGGCCGCTGAGATCTGCGGCTCCATGAGCCAGCGCATTCCCTGTTCGGTTCGATGCCAAGTCACGCCGCGCGGACTCCAGCTTAGCGCCAGGACCGTCAGATCATCATCGGCACGAGCGCTGGTGGCAACCGTATCGACCACGTGTCGGAGCAGCGCATCCGGACTGCCGTCCGTCGCCTCGCTCAGCACGCTCGCCAGACGCTCGGTTCCGAACTGCGCGCCATCCGGCGTCCACGCCTCGGTGACGCCATCCGTGAACAGCAGCAACGTGTCGCCCGGAGCGATGACTGCCTGCGTTACCGAGTATTCGGAGGAACCATCGATGCCGATTGCCGTGCCGTTCTCGACGGCCAGCGGCACGACCGAGCCCTCGACCGTGCGCAACAAAGGAGGCTCATGTCCGGCGCTGGCATAGCGGATGTGTCCGCTGCCCATGTTCAGCAGCCCGCAGCCGATCGTGATGAACATGCACGCATCGTTGTCCTCGACCAGCCGGGCATTGATCTCCCGCAGGATGCGATCGGGCGACTTGCCGCTCGTCGCCAGCGCCCCAAGCAGGCCTGCCAGCCGGGCCATGAAGAGCGCGGCTGGAATGCCTTTGTCCGAGACATCGGCAATGGCGAACAGCAGGTGAGCGTCGTCGACGACGAGATAGTCGTACGCGTCGCCGCCCACCTGCTTTGCCGGCAACAGAGTCGCTGCAATACTCACTCCCGCCGGCATCGACCTCGATCCTGCTTTCGGCAGCATCGCTTGTTGAATGCTGGCAGCGATCTGCAGCTCGTGCTCCAGCCGTGCTTGCTCGGCCAGATTCGCTGCGCGCAGCTCGATGTGCTTCTTCAGCGAATCGCGCATGCGGCGTAGAGCCGCGGTGAGCACGCCGACCTCGTCGCGACGCGGCATGTCCGGCAGAGCAAAGCCGAGCTGATCCTCGGAGGCAGTGCCGACGGCTTCGGCGAGCGCATGGACCGGACGCGCGATCGCCGCAGCGACGAACGAAATCGCGCCGATGAGCAGCACCAAGCCGAGCGCGCCCAGCCAGAGTTGCCGCCGGAGCAACGCTCGTGCCTGAGCGAGCAGCTCCGACTGCGGAATGATGAGCAGCACCCGCCAATCGAGCGTCTCGAGAGTGCGCGCAGCGAGATACGCCGGTTGCGCGACGAGACCTTCCGGCAGCAAGCGAAACGTGACGCCGCGCGCCAGCATCTGCTCGCCGACGACACGAATCGCGTTTGCGTCGAGCGAGGCATCGAAGGTCGCGATGCGACTCGTAGTCGGCCCGATCGGCGTGAGAAAGAAATTCGCTGCCGGCGGCGAGACCAGCCAACCCATGCCGCTGGATCCCAGAGGAACGTCCGCCGCCGCGCGCTTCACCCAGTCCAGATCCAGGTCCGCCGTCACGACGCCGGCGATCACCCGCCGGCTATCGTCGAGGCGGCGAAAGAACGGCACGGAGTACGTGACCATCCACGCGTCGCCGCCGCCAGTGTCGAAGTAAGGCAGCGACCAGACTGGACGCTGCGAATCGGCGGCGCGGCGATACCAGGGGAGCGTGCGATAGCCATAGCTGGCGCTCGCGAGATCCGAGTAAGCGATATCGCCGGCGTGTCGAAAGAGATACGGCGCGTAGGGGTGCTCGCCGGCAGCACTCTCGTGCGCGACCTCGGCGGCAATGGTGGAACCGTAAACGTCGGGCCATGCCGCCAGGATGCCGCGGATTCGCGCGGGGTACTGCTCCCGCGGCGGGTCGATCTCTTCGAGCTGGCTCGCAACCGTGCGGATCCCGCCTTCGATCGGTCGGATGACTGCATCCATTCCGGCTGCGAGCCGCGCCGCCAGCTCGTCGGCGTCGCGCTCCGCGTCGGTCTCCAGGCGCTGCGCCGTCGCCTGGTACGACATATAGAGAGCGCCCGCATAAATCGGCATCGTCGCCGCCAGGATCCAGAACAGCATCCGGCCACGGATCGACGAAAACCCTGCGAAACGCCGACGCACCATCGGCGCGCATCTTACGCCCGCTGCGGAGCCGAACGCAGCACTACAATCCGCAGCACATGGTCGACATCAGCTCGCAACTCGTCCGCGCTCTGCTCGAGGCACAGTTCCCGCACTGGGCGAGTCTGCCGATCGTCCCCGTCGAGCCGGGCGGCTGGGACAACAGAACGTTTCGCCTCGGCGACGCGATGGCAGTCAGGATGCCCAGCGCCGAGTGCTACGCGGAGCAGGTCGAGAAGGAACAGCGATGGCTGCCCTGGTTGGCTTCGCAACTGTCGGTCGCCGTACCTGCTTCGTTGGCGATTGGCAATCCGGGCGCGGGGTATCCGTGGAAGTGGTCGGTGTATCGGTGGATCGATGGGGAGACGGTGGAGACTGCGAGCGATGTCGATCGCAAGCAGCTCGCGTCAGAGCTCGCTCGCTTTCTCGCGGAGCTTCAGAGTCTGGATGCGGCGGCCGCGCCTGCGCCGGGTGCGCACAACTTCCATCGCGGCGGCGCGCTGTCGATCTATGACGAGCAGACACGGAGTGCGATAGCTGCGTTGGGAGCGGAGATCGACGCGGAGCATGCAACCGAGGTCTGGGATGAAGCGCTCGCGACATCATGGGATCGAGCGCCGGTATGGATTCACGGCGACGTCGCGGCCGGCAATCTGCTGCTGAAAGATGGACGGCTGAATGCGGTGATCGACTTCGGATGTTGCGCAGTGGGAGATCCGGCGTGCGATCTGGTTGCCGCGTGGACGATCTTCGACGCTGGCAGCGCGGAGATCTTCCGAAGAAGTCTGCCGCTGGATCCTGCAACCTGGCAGCGCGCCCGCGGCTGGGCACTGTGGAAGGCGCTCATCACGCTGGTCGACGAAGTGCAGGCCGGCGCGGCGAATGCGGGCCGCACGCGAGCGCTGATCGCAAGAATCCTTACGCAGCGATAGTCTCGACCTTGCCGGGAATCTTGCTGAGGATCAGCGTCTGCAGATCGACGTTCTTGCTCGCATTGTCGATGTCGATGCCGACGAGACTGCCGGCTGCGTCGAAGTAGTTGAGCTTCATGGTTGAAACCGGCGATCAGGGAACGCGTTATGGATGGTCACCCTATCCTCTAAGGTGATGACCCGCAAGTAGCGACCCTCCAACTCCGACAGTGGCGCCCAGAAGCGATAACGATTCGTTTGCTGAGGCTCGCAATGGACCGCGTTCTCGATGACGTAGATACACCACTCGCGCGACCACACTCCCGCCATGGCGCGATTCGCTGCGCGATCGCGTCTTCCATGGCATGGCAGCGAACTATCAGATCTACCGCCCCGAGTGGCGCGGCTGGAATCCCGGCGAGCGCGAGAGCTTCTTTGCTGCGATCGAGCGGCATCGGCGCGCCGCCTGGCGCGTCGCGCTGGTGAGCGTGTTTGCGAATGTCGCGATGGGGATCGCGCTTTCGGTGCTGGTGGCCCCGCTGTTCTATTCGGTCGTGATCCTGCTGCTGGATCTCGTCAACCTGGTCACGCCGATGCCGAATCTCGTCGAGGGCGTGTACCAGGTGATCGATCCGATTCTCGGCTCGCCCGGTTCACCGACGATCGCCGACTGGCTGCGGTTCGTGTTCTGGGCATCGCTTCCAGGCCTGTTCTGGTTCGGCTGCGTGCTGCTGGCACTGCGGCGGATGCTGCGAGTCTCGGGCCTGTTCGACGTCGCCGACCTGCTTGCGCGCACGCCGAATCCTTACGTCCTCGCCGAGCAGCGCCTCGCCAACGTCATCATGGAAATGTCGATTGCGGCGAATCAGCCATTGCCGCGGATTCTGATTGCGCCACGGGCGACGCTCAATGCAGCAGTGCTCGGATCGGATCCGGAGCATGCGACGATCATCATCTCGCAGGGTCTGTTGTCGCGGCTGGACCGCGACGAGATGCAGGGTGTCGTTGCGCACCTGATTGCGTGCATAGCGAACGGAGATATGCGCATCGGTTTGCAAGCCGCGCACACGCTGGCCCTCTTCGCCATCTTCGGTCGAATCTCGAGCATAGTGATCGGCGGCCGCGGAGCGAGCCGGCGCTTGATGCGAATTCTGCGCGCGCTTTCATGGCCAACGACCGCGAGCGCACGCGCACTGTACAGCGAGCTTGGCGATCCGCTCGCGCCAAGCGATGAGCCCCGTGAGCGACCGAAGCGTGCGACCGGCGTTCTCGGCAAGCTCAGCATCGTGCTCATGGCTGCGCTGTGGGGACCGGTCGCAATCGCGGGCTTCTTTGGCGGCTACGTCGGAGCGTTCTTGCTGGGCCCGCTGCTCGCACTCGTCTGGCGTCGACGCAAGTGCATGGCGGATGCCACCGCAGTCCAACTGACCCGCGACCCGGATACGCTCGGTCAGGCGCTGCAGAAGATTGCGGACAGTGACTCACGCGCCACGCTCGCCCCGACCGTCGCACATCTCTCGATCGTGCAGCCCGACAGCGGAATGGGCGGGATTCTCGGCGGCGTGGTGCCGATGTTTCCGACACTCGCGCGTCGCTTGCGCGCGCTGGCGACGCTTGGCGCGCATCTCGATCGTGAGCCTGAGCGGTTACCACTACGCACCGTCGTGATCCTCACGGCCGGAGTCAGCGTGATCGCGCCGCTCGTCCTATTCGCCGTCTCGGTGCTCGCATATTTATCGTTAGCATTGTCGCTGTTCGCAACCGGCATGACTGTCGGACTGGTTCATGTGACGTTGCGTTGGCTTGGGAGTCTCCTCGCATGAAAGGCTTCATTTCGTTGCTGATTTTCGGCGTGCTCAACGCAAGCCGTGCGCTAGCTGCCGATCCCACGACCGATCCCTGCTCGCTGCTGACGCCGGCAGAGGTCGAGCAGGCCATCGGCAAGCTGCGCGCGCAGCCCAAGCAGAATGTTATCGATCGCGCCAGGATGTGCGACTACGAGCTCACCAACGATTCAGTCGGCCTCTCGGTCTGGTTGCTACCGGCAGTCGGACTCGAGCGCGCGCGCAAGGAATATCCGGAGCTCACTACAGTGAAGGACGTGGGTAGCGAAGCGTTCATCCATCGCAACGAGCGCCTCGACCTGATCGAGCTGTTCGCGAGGAAGGGCAACGCCACGCTGCAAATGAGCGTGCCGATTGCGACCGGCGACGCCGCCAAGCTGCAAGCGCTCGCACGGAAGGCGCTTGCGCGATTGTGAGATCAGGCCATCGTTGCAGCCAGGAATAGCCGCGCCTTCTCCCAATCGCGCGAGACCGAGCGCAGGCTGATATCGAGCGCGTCGGCGACTTCGGGCTCGGTCATGCCGGCGAAGTAGCGCATCTCGACAACCTGCACGAGCCGCGGATCGATCGTCGCAAGCTCTTCGAGCGCTTCGTGCACTTGCATCAGCTCGCGCTCGCGTGGATCGGCGATCTGTGCGATCTCCTCTTCCAGGTCGACGTGCACGGCCTTGCCGCCGCGCCGATCCGCCATGCGGCGGCGGACGAAGTCGACGACGATCGAGCGCATGACGCGCGCCGCGTAGCCCATGAAGTGACTCTTGTCGCGCGCTTCCAGCGAGCCGGCACTGAGGAGTCGCAGATAGGATTCGTGCACGAGGGCAGTGGTGTCGAGCAGCGTCAGTTCGCCGCTGCGGCGTAACTTGCTGTGCGCAAGCTGGTGCAGATCGTCATAGAGCACACCGAACAGCCGATCCATCGCGCCGGCGTCTCCGCGGCGCGCTGCTTCGAGCAGGACCGTCACCTGCGACATGCGCTCTCCAGATTCTTGGCGCGAAAGTCGGCGCTAATCTAGCACAGCGCTGGCGTGAATCGCCGACCGGTTGCGTCTGAACCGGTGATGGCAAAGGCACGACATTTCATCGGCGTATTCGTAACTCTCGCGCTCTGCGGGCTCCCGAGTGCGGCGAGTTCCGAGCACATTCCGCTCAAGAGCGGGCTCACGCTCGTCTCCGCCCTGTACTTTCCCGACGGCGATCGCGAGAACGTGGTCACGGTGCAGGGATCCGCAGCAGAAGGCGTGACTTACACGTGGCATGGATCCGAAGCTGGCAGCGACGGCTCGCGAGCCGAGGCGGCTTTCACGCGTTATGTCAGTGCCGCGGACCTTGCTGGCGCGACGCGCCTCAACACTGTTTTTCGCAGCAATGATCAAGCGGACTATCCGGGTTACACCGCATTCAGCCTGTCGACGGGCGTGTACGAAAGTCTGCGCGCGACCGGCACGGCCGCATTCACGGTCACGGGCCTGGGCGCAGGTCTACCGGGACTGCAAACGACGGCGAAGTACAAGGGGACGTTGTCGCTCGTCGCCGCGCAGAACGAGCCGTTTCCTCTGATCGTCAACGGCGTGGCAACGACAGTTGCCTCGCTGCACGTTCGTGGTGCCTTCACGTACCGCGAGCAATCGCTCGCGCAGGATTTCTGGGTGCTCGCGGACAGCTCGCATCCGCTGATTCTCAAGACGGAAACGGGTCGCGACGTCCTGCAACTGCTGCGCGTCGAGCTGCCCGCAGACGATGTGATTCCAGCTTCGGTCGCGCTCGTCGAACGCATGCTGGACAAAGAATGTCGCGCTGAGCTGCCTGGCATCTACTTCGCGTTCGGCACTGCGACGCTCGATCGCACGTCCGAAGCAACGCTGACGTCCGTCGCGGAAATCCTGCAGCGACATCAGCAGTGGACGCTCTCGGTCGAAGGCCACACGGACAACATCGGTACTGGCGAAGCGAATCAGCGTTTGTCGGAGCAGCGTGCGCGTGCCGTTCAGACGAGCTTGTCGACTCAGCATGGCATCGCCATCGCCCGCTTGCAGTCAGCCGGCTTCGGCTCGACCCGACCGCGCACGACGAACGACACGATGGCCGGCCGCGCACGCAACCGTCGCGTCGAGCTGGTCCGTCCCTGCGCAACCCAATTGACCGGAGGCAACTCACGATGACTGATTCGAAGTGCTCAGCGCTGCAGGTCGCGGTCGCTCTTGTCATCGCAGCGGCAGCAGCATCGTGCGGCAAGGGCGCGAGCGTTCCTGACGCCAACGGCGCTCCAGGCAGTGAACGGCCGCTCGTCGAGCGAGCGCCGATTGAGACGCAAACCATCGGCGATGTGTGCGCGCTGCTGCCGGTCGAGAAGGTCGAAAGCGTGCTCGGCAAGCTGACTGCGCCGCCCCAAAGCGGCGAAGACGCGTGTTTGTATCTACCGCAGCCCGTCCGCAACCAAGGCGTTCGCGTAGTGCTGCGGATCGATCCAACCGGCGCGCAGCCTCTCGAACAGGCGGATGGCATGCTCGCGAATGTGTTTGCGCGCGAGCTGAGCGACGGCGCGCAGCGAACTGCGCCTGCGCGCAAGAAGCGCGAGGACAGTTGGGATTTCGTCGGCGGCACGGAGACGATCGCCTGGCGCATCGGCCACATGGCCGTGACGATCAGCGGCAACGGCAATTTCCTGTTGCAGGCCAAGCAGCTCAATGCGCTCGCGCTGATGGTTCGCGAGCGATTGCCAGATCTGCCGGTCGCGCAACCGGGGATCGATCCGAACGGCGGCGGCTCGCCGCCCGATCCCTGCGCGCTGCTGGAGCGCGCCGAGGCCGAAGCGATTCTCGGCAAGCTCACAGTCGAGCCGTATCGCTCCACCGAAGGCACGCCGCTTCCCGACGGCGATGGATCGAGCTGCACGTACTACACACCCGGGCATCACACGCTCGTGCTCACGCCGACGCGCGGCGACGCGAAGACGATGTTCGACATGTATGCCGGCGCCGCAGCCAAGATGCGCGGGCTCGCTGGCGGCGCGGACGCCGCCGATCCGCTCGACGGCCCGTGGGATGAAGCAGCCGAAGGCAGCACCGGCGCTCTCTATTTTCTCAAGGCCGAGAACATGCTGGAGCTCAGCTATCGCATGTCGTCGACCGATCTCGCCGGAGCCGCGCAGCTGGCGCGCAAAGCGGTCGGCCGTCTGTGAGTTCAGAGCGGCCCGAGCAGCTGTGCAAAATGGTTCGCGACAGCTCGCAGGATCGTGTCGGCGCAAGTCGGGTCCTCGACGAAGAACCAGTAGTCTCCTGGCGCGTCGTTGATGCTGAAGGAGTGTCCCTCGTAACGGAAATCGATCCAGACCTCGGTAACTCCGTCCGTGAGGAACTCCGTCAGCTCTGCACCCGGGAGCCGACTCACATGGTCACGCACTGCGTACCAATCTGCGGTTGGCCCGCAATGACAGGAAGCGTCGCGAGCCGTCGGTCATGATGGTGTGAGTGAGCGCAGGCACGTTCAGTCCTGTTGCGTGCGCCTCTGCTCCATCACAAAAGCGGCGATGCGCTCGGCGACTTTGTCCACCGCCCGGCAAGCGACCTTCAGATCCTGGTCCGCATTGAAGTACGACCGCAGCTCCTCGCCAGATTTGACTTCGAGCAACCGCAATTCCAGTTGAAACTGCTCTTTATCGCGAGCGATGCGTCCGAGCACTGCCCATGACGCATTGGCCGATTGAAGATTCTTCTCCGACAACGTCGGACCGCGCGCGACCGCCACTCCCTTGAGCGTTAGTGCTTTGACGAGATCCTCGGAACAAGTGGTCGCCTGTGCGCGCAGTGTAGCGGCCTTGTCGGCCTCGACGACGAAGGGTGCGACGATCACCTCTGACGCAGGCTTGGAGGTTTGTGCACCGGCATGAGAGACGAACGTCAGGATCGAGATCGCTGCAACAAGGATGCGTCGATGTCGCACGGCTGCCTCCAAACCTACTTGTGCAGCGGCTGGAACTGGAAGGGACCTGCGCTATCGATTCTCTTCCAGGAATCTCCATGCCAAGCGACAAAGTATCCGGCAAGCACGCTCGGATCGGCAGCTGGACGTCCAGGCGTGACGACGAAACCCATCTTCTCGCCGATCGGAATCCAGTTGTCTGCCGTTACGCCGGGTGGTTGCGGGCGCTGTTCCTGCCCGAGCACCAACGTCGTGAGAAGCCCGAGCGTGCAAACGGCCGCTATGGCCAGCAGTGTCCTCTTCATGCTCCTACTCTCCGTGATAGCGACTACCACTCAAACTGCTCCGATTGCCAGGACGATGCTCTATGGCAGCGCAGTTTTCAATGCTTCCATCTGCGACGTGACCTTCGACTCGTAGCCCTCCTGGAGCGTTCCGAGGAACTCGGGGTACTTCGCGCACATCCCCTGAATGTAGGTGGCACCGCGTGCGTCGGCGTTGCTGCCGAGCATCTTGAAGGAAAGATCCGCTGCCTCATGAACGGACTTGACGTGACCTTCCGTGAAATCGCTGAGCATCGGCGAGAGGGCCTTGTTGCGCGCCTCCAAGAGTTGCCAGGCGGCTGCTGAAAGCTCGTCGAACTTCTTCCGCCACGCGTCGTAGCTTTCCGTGTTCTGGGCTGCCGAATCAGGCGCTCGCGCTTTGCAGAGCTCGAACATCATCCGCGGCAGTTCGACGGTGCCGATCAAGGTCAGCGCACGCTGGACTGGGACCGGCATGTTCGCGGCGATCCCCACGTGCACGGGAACACATAACAAGAGCAGCACGATGCAGCTATTGGATTTCACTCAGATAGCCTCTTTCCAGCTGCTGCTGCTGATTCTCGAAAATTGCCATCGCTGTCTTCATGCGAAGAAATCCGAACTGCCGATAGAACGGCTCGCGGCCCGGCACCGCGTACAGGATGATCTTCTTGTGCCCACGCGATTGCTCGACGAGATAGCCGACGATCTGCTTGCCCAGCCCGGTGCCCTGGTGGCTGGGCAGGACCGCGATGTCACATATATATGAGCAATCTCCGCCATCCGCCAAGGCCCGACCCGCTGCTACGAGCTTTCGACCGTCGTACACGAAGCACTTGAACAGGCTGTTGCCGAAGACCTTCTGCAGATGTGCGGCCTTCTTGTCGCCGAGCGGTGCAGCTCGATAGAGGGCGGACAGCTCTTCCCAGTCGACGCCATCGGCGGCGTATTTCCATTCGAGACTCATACTTTGCGAGCGCGCTTACGCGCACCTCCCTCGAGATGAACGCGCCTCGCTTCAGCCCGCCGAGCCTGCTCGCGGCGCCGGCATGCGCGGCAATGTTTTGCAGTCGAGTATGCGAACCCCTTCGCTACTTCATACCACCACTTCTGCTGCCACGCTGTCCAAACCTGCGCGACTCCACATCCGGCGCAGGTGAATGGCACGTCCACATAGTATCCACGCCCGACGAAGTCCGGAGCACCGTAGCTATTGTTTCGCGCGAGCGCTTCGACATTCACGCGCACCGTGCCAGCAGCCGTGCGTTCGGGGCGACGCAGACGTTTGCCAGTTTTCCGGCGCGTGACCACGATGCCGGGCTCAGAACGAGCGCCCGTCCACGAACTGCCGCTTGATCGAACCCAGCTCGACACCTTCGAGGCATCGAACGTTGATGGCCGCCATTTCCGTACCGCGCGAGGCGCCGAGCCCAAACGGGGCACATCCGCACTTTGGACAGAAGTGATGCTTGATGGCGTGCTTGTTGAAGGTGTAGATCGCAGCCGCCGACTCGGGCGATTGCAGCGTGAACTGAGTGCGGGGCACGAACCAGAGCAGATAGCCCTTGCGACTGCAATGCGAGCAGTTGCACTCCATCGCTGTGTCGAACGTGCCTTCGACCTCGAATTTGATTTGCCCGCAGTGGCAACTACCTTTGTGTGTCACCGGAATCTCCCTTAGACCGCGATCGCGACTTTCGCCAGCGCAGATCGCTTCACTACGACCGTCCTTGCAGTCAAGTCATGCAAGCCTTGTCGCCGTTCGGTAAAGGCTACGAGGAACGGTCCCACGATGGAAAGTCCTGAAATGATGTCGGCGAGGTAGCGAAGCAGCGCCCTGCCCAGGGTCAACGCGAATCCATCCTCAGTTAGGATGGCCAGTCCACACAGTCTTTTCCCGGGTGTTGCATGCCAGCTCGAACACCAGAACGGGACGCAATACACGGCCCACACGCCATACACGCCTAGACTTTCCAACCAGAGGCTTCGCGTGGAATCCGTCAGTTCCTCGACGACGATAATCGGGATGTACAGAATGGTAGCGTCAATAAGTGTCGCCAGCACACGGAGCCAAAATCCGCCGTACTCGACGCGAGCGATCATCTGTATGTCGTAACGGTCAGGCATTCTTGTTCTTCTCGTCCCAGTTCTTGGGTTCCCACAGCTCGACCTTGTTCCCATCCGGATCCAGGATCCACGCGAACTTGCCGTTCTCGTGCGATTCGGGTCCTTTGATCGCCTCGATTCCGCTCGCGCGCAGTTGGGCCAGCAGCTCGACCAGGTTGTCGACGCGATAGTTGATCATGAAGGAAGCGTTGCTCGGGCTGAACCACTCGCTGTCTTTTTCCGCGACATGCCACACCGTGAGGCCACGATCCTCGGCTCGATCGTCCGGCCACCGGAGGATAGCGCCGCCCCAGGCCTCCAGCGGCATGCCCAGATGCTTCTGATACCAGGCGGCCAGCGCAGCGTTATCACGTGTGCTCTTGAAAAAGACGCCGCCGATTCCAGTGACCTTGGCCATTGCTGCCTCCTAGTCGTTTGGGGGAGCAGAAATCTGCTCCGCGTCGACCGCGGAGTCACTCACCCTTTTGGAGGAGTGGCTTGTAGAACCCCTTGCTGCGCCAGGAAAACCCGCACTTCTCATAGAACTTGTGAGTCTCAGTGCGCTGGATTCCGGAATTGACGATACACATGAGTGCCCCGCGGGATCTTGCGATGTTCTCCGCGGCAGCAACCAGGCCAGTACCGACGCCCTTTCCTTGCATCTCCGGAGCGACCGACAACGCAACGATGCGCGCGTAGCTGCCGTTGTACTCGTAGTGCAGACCGAAGGCCATGCCCAGGAATCCAACGATCCTGGTGCGATCGAAAGCGACCAAACTGACGTACTGCGGATCCGCACCAATGCGCTGCAAACGACCCCTCATCTCCTCCTCGGTCGTTGCGTAGCCGAGCTGTGTGATCAATATCGCTACGGCTGCAGCATCCTCATCTCTTGCGTCTCGGATCTCCATGTTTGCTCCATACATCTACTTTTTCTTCTGCAGGCACGAAACGTACATTTCCTCGAATCGCGAGAGCGACCAGGTGCCTGCTTCCTTGCGGAACTGCGCTTCCTTCTGCGGTGCGCAGAAAGGCCCGGCACGCAGGAGCAAGTCGCCGCTCGGCATCTCATACCAGCATAGCGGGGCATCGAGCGTGTACGCCTTGAGCTGATCCGACAGCCCAGCTTCGAATTCAGGTTTCAGCCTGATGCTGATGTCTGCAGGCCGACCCTTGTAGGGTACAAATGAAACGCAGCCCTCCACACTTCGAACTCGCTGCCATTCGGTGATGTACTCGGGGGTCTTGATGGGTTGCGCGCATCCGAACAGGGCCATCGCAACCACTGTGCACGCCAGTCTCATGGAAGCCAGATGGACCAGCAACTTCGCGACGAGGCGCATCGTTATGAGTTCTTGCCTTGCACCGCTTCCACTACCTCGGACCAGAGTCTCCAGCTCGGATCTTCATAGAAATTGATTTGGATTGGATAAGGTTCGTGCCCGGCCAGGAGCGCATTGAAGTCGCGCATGAAGCGCTCCTGATCGGACGTGTAGTACAGCCAATCCTTCTTGCCCATGCCCGTCGACACCTGGACCAGTTCCGAGAAGCCGTCCACGAGCAGTGCGACTGCGATTGTCTCGATCACGGGTCACGACCTTCCTGAACCTTTGCTACCTGCACCACTGGCTTTCACACGGCACACCATCGTTGTCACCGTCCATCTTGGTGTTGGGACAGTGTTTGGCGAAGTATGTCGCTTCCGCGCAGGATGTCATCTGCGAGCAATGGGTTCTTCCGTCACAATTGAAAGATGCCGCTCTTTCGCTCCGCGGCGGGCCGCCGTCGCGATGGGCTGCCGCTTGGTATCTCGTGTATCCATACCACGCGAGTCCTGCGATCACTATCAGCGTTACGACGTTGCGCATCCGTTTCGCTCCTTCGAATGGTCTAAACGTTAGATGTCAGCATTCGCGTGCTCTTCAGGGAAATGCGGCAGCGAAGGGTCCGAGGCTGCCCACGACAACCGTTGCGAGTGCCAGATTTCGTAGCTGGGCGGAAGCTGAATCGGATCGTCGAGCGTCGCAGTGGTGAGCTCGATCGCGGTGGGGTCATCTGTATGTTCGTAGGCGAGCGGAGTGCCACACAGCCCGCAGAAACTTCTGGTGACCGGCAATGAAGACCGGAAGGTGGTCAACCGGCCGCTGAGGAGCGTGAACTGGCTCCTGTCGACGATGAGCCAGGCGACTGAGGGAGCACCACTCGCGAGCCGGCAGCTGCGACAGAAACAGACGCTGCTGGAGCGCGGCTTGCCCGTGACTCGATAGCGGACAGCGCCGCAAAGACAGCCACCCTCGATCACAGCCACCCCGCCTCCTTGACGACTGCCCACACGAGAGCCAACGCCAGCGCACCGTAAAGCGCCAGCCTTCGCTTGCGTCTCACCGATGCACAACGATGGCAGATGAATCGGACGTCTGCGTCGCCAGCTGCGCTGCGGATTCCGTCTGCAATCCCGCCGCTGAGGCCGAAGCTCATGGTCGCTTCCCTACTTCATGGCGTCGCATTGTGGAGGACGAGCCCGTTCTTGAGCAGGACCTGCTCCACAGTGACAAAGCCTGCGGACAGCAAGGCTTGCCTTTGCTCCGCTACGGACATGTATAGCTGATCGTTTGACATGCCCCCTTCCCCGCAGAAGTGGTCGCAGACGAGATCGCTACCGCCACGCAGAAGCAACGGCTTGACCTGCGCCTGCGCTCTATGAACTGCACGCGACTGGCCAGGGCGCCGACACGGGCGACCCGCAGATGTGGCGGCGATGAGAGCAGAGAACGCTTCGCAAAACTCTGTGCGCCATGGTCAGCCGGCCCGGCTCAGTACTGCCTGCGACCTGATCCACTGCGCCACAACCTGCACGGCCGGACGAGGCTCGCCATCGGGCGGCGTTACCAGCCAATAGGCGCGCGGCACGCTGATCTGAGTTGTCCCGAAAGGACGCATCAGCAGACCAGTGCCGACATCGCTCGCGGCGAGCCTGTCGCGGGCCAGCGCAACCCCCAACCCCTCTGCAGCGGCGCGCAGGACGAGATCCGACGATGTGAAGCGCGCGCCTGGCCGCAAGTCGATCCCTTGCAGAGGATTCATCGCGAACCATCGCTCCCATGACGACGCAGGATCCCGGTCGTGCAGCAGGTGCGCCTTGGCCAGTGCGCGTGCCGGTTGCCGCTCACCGAGGCTGTTCCAATAGCGACGAGTCGCCACAGGATATAGCGCGTCATCCATGAACGGCTCGCACCGGCCATCGAACCATGGCCCGCTCCCCATGCGCACTGCGAGATCGGCACCTTGCGAGGAGAGATTCTGAACCGCCTGCTGCGTCGTGACCGAGACCTCGAGCCACGCGTAAGACCTCTGGAACGACGCCAAGCGCGGCAATAGCCAGCGCGCGGCGAACGAAGCAGTAGTCGCGATCACGACCGAATTCGCCGGTCGCAGCTCGCGCACACCTTCCACTGCGTTGGTCAGCGCCGTGAGGCCCGCAACCGCAGCTTCCCCAAGCGCCCGGCCCTGCGGCGTGAAAGCCAGCTGTCCCTTCGTATTTCGATTCTCCAGCAGCGCGACGCCGATCCAAGCCTCGAGCTCGCGCAGCTGTCTGCTGATAGACGAGTGCGTTACCTGCAGGGTGCGCGCCGCGGAACGCACACCGCCTGTTTCATAGACCGCAGCGAAAGCGCGCAACGCAGAGAGCGGAAGTCTTTGCATGGTCTCAGAACCGAACCAGTCCTTGCGCATTTGGCACCAGCGCGCCCGAACTCCGTCCCTATCATACGTTCGATGCAAGGCGGTGTAACGAATGACTGCTAACGTGCTCGCCATCGCCGGCAGTCTCCGAGCGGCTTCCTTCAACCGCCGCCTGGCGGAGGTCGCGGCAGCGATCGCACCGCCCTCACTACAAATCAGCGTCTACGCCGACCTGGCGTCAGTGCCGCTGTTCAACGAGGACCTCGAGACCACTGGCGTGCCGACGGGAGTCGAGCGATTGCGCCGCGCCGTCGAGAGGGCAGACGGGTTGCTGATCGCGACACCCGAGTACAACCAGTCGCTGCCCGGGGTGGTCAAGAACATGGTGGACTGGCTGTCACGCGGTGATCCCGTTGTGATCGAGGACAAGCCTGTCGTCGTCCTCGGAGCTACCCCGGGTGCCTGGGGTACGCGCATCGCACAGTCGCAGTTGCGTCACGCGCTGGCCGCGTGCGGCGCCCTCGTCATGCCGGCTCCGCAGTTCTATCTTCGCGGCGCGGCGGACCTGTTCGATGAGCATGATCGGCTGATCGACACGCGAATGCTTGATTCGCTCCACAGACTTCTCGCAGCATACGATGTGTGGCTGCACCGGCTGCGATTGCCTGCAATCCAAGGGAGGAGCGCATGAGAGAGGAATTCGAGTTTCCATCCGCGGGCGAGCTCATCCGCGGTCATCTGTTCCTGCCCAAGGGCAAGCCGCTTGCGGCGCTGGTTCTGACAGGACCCCTGACGAGCGTCAAGGAACAGGCGAGTGGCGCGCACGCACGTGCGCTCGCCGAGCGCGGTTTCGCTGCGCTTGCCTTCGATCATCGCTACTTCGGCGAGAGCGGCGGACAACCTCGACAGTTCGAGAATCCGCGCGCCAAGGTCGAAGATATTCGCGCGGCGCTCGCTGCGCTGAAGGAGTCGCCGCACACCCGCGGCCTGACGCCCGCGGCGGTCGGCGTGTGCGCGGGCGCCGGGTACATGGCTGCCGCAGTAGCCGAGGAACCCTCGTTCGTGGCCTTCGCCGGCATAGCCGGGTACTACGCGGAGGCAACGCCCCAATCCATTGCCGCCAGCCAGGCGCGCATCGAGCGCGGGCGGGCCGCGGAACGCAAGTGGCGCGAAACCGGAGTCGCCGAAACGATTCCCGCTGTCGCGCCGGACGCTGGCGATGTCGGGATGCCGTTACGCGAGGCGTATGAGTTCTACGGAACCCCGCGGGGCGCCGTGCCGAACTACGTGAACGGATTCGCAGTGCAATCGTTCGCATACACCACGCCGTTCGACGCAAACGGTGTCTCGCGATCCATCAAGGTGCCGACACTGGTTGTGCATTCTGAAAATGCCCTGTCGCCGCCGCTCGCGCGCAAGTTCATTGCCGGCCTTGCCGGACCGCATGAAGAGTTGTGGCTGCATTCGGTCGGGCAGATCGACTTCTACGACGATCCTGAGCTGATCGCGTGCGCCGCGGACGCGGTAGCGGAGTTCTTCCGGCGCAAGCTCTGATGCTTGCCTAGATCCGCGTTTAGCGGCCGCGAGTCTTGGAGCGCCCGCCGGTGCGCTTTGTCTGCCGTGGCGATCCGGGTAGCTCCTCGCGGATGACGCGACGAAGCACCGACTCAGTCAGCGGGCGCTCATCCGTATCCGCAAGATAAGCCTTCAACGCGTCGTTCATCATGGTCTGATATCCGCCGCCAGCCTTCTCAGCCCTGGATCGAAACTCGTCCAGTACCGCGTCATCGATGTAGATGGTGATACGAGTCTTGCCCTTCGTCGGCGGACGGACGAGGTCGCCTCTACGACGGCTTAGCAAAGTCCGCCGCCGCCGCTCCACACAGTCCGCCGATCAGCACCACCGGCGAGCCAAGCAACACAGCGACCGGCCACATCGACGCGCCGCCGCCGCGATACGGCAGCACGTAAGCGTCGACGAGAATGCAGCCGACGAATCCGATGGTCGGCAGGGCGATCGAAAGCGGCCACAAGCCCTTCAGCCAGTGCAGGCCGAAGGACGTGATGGCAGCCAGTGAGAAGAGAAAGAGGAACGCCATTGTTGGCGCGTCCGGGCGCCTTAGTTCACATCGACCCGGTCATGTTGATGAACACACCTTCACTGCGGAAGCTCAGGTCCGTCAGGTCCTCCGAGAAGTCCGTGAAGTTGTAGCCGGCGCCGATCTTGAAGTGCTTGCCGACGTAGCGATACACCGCGACGAGCGCGCCGGTGCGCTGTTCGTTCAGATCCTGCATGTCGAGCATGCGCCCTTCCACCAGTCCTTCCCAGCCGCCGAACTTCAGATCCGTGCGCACGATGTACAGCGATGCGCGGTTGTCGAAGAACTGCGGGTTCTCGCGGTCGAGACTCAACTGGCCGAGGCGATAGGCGTACTTGCCGCCGATCGACACCATGTCCGTGAGGTCGTAGGTCAGGTCCAACGCCGCCACGTGGCTCTTCTGCACGAACAGCGCATTCGAGTTCGTCGGCGTCACCTGTTCCGTCGTCGGCACGTTATAGAAGTACGTGTACTTCGCGAGCGCGTTCAGGCGATCGTTCGCCACCGGGCGATAGCCATAGCCGATCACTGCTTCGGTGTAGCCGCCATCGTAGAACTGCCCGAGCGAGCTCTCGCTCCTGGCGTGGTTGTACTTGCCGACCACGCGCCAGTCCGGATTCAACTGGAACTTGAAGCTGTTCCGGAACAGCCACGTCGTACGCTCCGACATCGTCGCATCCATCTGCTCCGTTTTGTCGGTTCGATACTCGACCGCGCTCGAGAGCTGCACAGCCTGCCAGCCGTAGCCCATGCGCACGCCGCCGGCCTCGCGATCGATCTTCGCGCCGGTCAGCTCGTCGGTGAGCGTGCCGATGTCGGTGTTTGCGCCGAAGTTCCAGCGCTCGTTCGGCGCAAGCGTCATGCCGGTCGCGTGCGTGATGCCGGACATCGTATCGGTTTCCTGGTAGCGCTCTTCGAGGAACATGCTGCTCGAATCCGACAGGCGCCGCTTCATGCCCGAGATCAGGTTGCCGCGATGGCCGCCGCGCAGGCCGTTGTCGGTGCGCTCGTTCTCCAACGCATAGTTCAGGTACAGCGTCGTGCGATCGGAGAACAGGTAGTTCGTGCCGAGCCGTCCGCCCGGGCCGAGATCGCCGTCGGATGCTTCAGCATCGATGCGGAAGCGCTCGGTCATGCGATACGAGCCGCCGATGCCGTAGCGATCGTTGTCCGGCCGCTCCTCGCTCTTCGAAAGCGTGTTCTGCGCGAACGCGTACGTCCGCCACGTTGCCCCCGAGTCATAGCCGACCTGCAGCACGCCGTCGGTGCGCTCGCCCTGCTCACGATTGAGCGGAACGAGCGGCCCCGTGTACTCGCGCTCATCCTTGCGAGCGCCCGTGCTGATATTCCAGCGATCAGTGATCTGGTAGCCCAGGTTCAACTCTTGCGTGTTCGCGAACAGACCCTGGTCCTGCTCCTTCTTGTCGGCCTTCGCACGAACGTCGAAGCGCTCGAAGAAGTGTGCGTTGAACGTCCCGCCGACGTTCTCGAGGTCGGTCAGCGAGCCCATGCCCGGCGCGGAGTACCCGGCGCCCAACGACTGCTGATACACAGTCAGGCGGCCCGGCACGCCCGGGAACACGTCGCCGAATGCGACGCTCAAGTCAGCGCGATAGGCGTCGGCATCCGCAGAGGTGAAGCCCGTCGTATCCGGATTGACGAAGCCGAAGCCGCCGTCGTCGGAGTACATCGCGCTCGAGACCAGGCCTTCGCTGCGGCCGCCCTGCACTTTCAGCCACGAATCCGCGCTCATGCGCACGGTGACGTCGGCGCCGGCGAGACTGCTCTCGGTATCGCCTTCTTCGTTGCCGTTCGTGGTGAGGCCCACTTTGACGTAGTCGTTGATCCACGCGTGCGCCTGGCCACCGGTCGCGAGCGTATTGATCTCGGTGAATCCCGGTGTGTATTCGTAACGGACGACGAGGTACGCCGCGTCACCGCTGAGCGCGCCACTGCGCACGAGCAGTCGATCGTCGACCGTCGAGTTCAGAGGCTCGGCGAGAACCACGCGGCCCTGGAGATAGTCGATGTCGTAATCGAGCACCGGCCGCAGGTTCACGACGCCGCTGACGAGGCCCGAATCCTTGTCGCGCATCTCGACGCGCACGCGTTCCGACCCGATCAGGATGTCCTGGTTGTGCAGGAAGTACAGCGACCCGCCGGTGCCGCGGAACTCTTCGCGACTCGCCAGCGTGCCCGGCTCGGCGGCGAAGCCATCGACCGTGAAGCGCTGCTCGCCGAAGCTCGTCGTGCCCTGGGTCTGATAGTGCAGGTTGCCGCCGTACAGGCCGCGGTCGACGTGCGCCAGCTCGTTCTCCGCGTAGTTGATCTTGAAGTTGCCCCACATCGCGGAGCTCTCGTCGTGCGCCACCTTCACGTACATCTTGCCGAGCGTCGGGCCCATCTCTTCGACGACCGAGTCGTCGCCGAAGGTCGGGTAGTGATAGTCCGGGTCGATGCGCCGGAACAGCGACTCGGGCGACTTGTCGAGGAAATTGCTGAACAGCTCGTCGATCGGGCCTTCGCGCGTGTCGGCGCTCGCGCTCAGGTGCCAGTTCTCTTTGAACTTGCCGTTGACATAGAACGCGAGTCGACCGTCCAGCGCCGAGTCGTAGTCGATCGGCGAGTTCTCGCCCTGCAGCAGCTCGGCCGGCCCGCGCGTGTGCGTCTCGGACGCCGTCACGTCGGCCATGCCGACGTAGAACCAGTCGTTCTTCTGGAACTCGAGGTCGCGCAGGAACATCGCGCCGTTGCCTTCGTCGTCGAGCACCGCGACTTCGACGGTATGGATGCCGGCGGGCAGGATTTCCTCGGCGAGGAAGTTGCCGGCCGGATCGACGGGCACCGGCTTGCCTGCGACGTACACACTGTGATGCGCGGGAATACTGCCACCGCGAACCTTGATCGTGCCGCTGCCGAGCTGAATGTTGTGCGAGGTCAGCGAGCTCGTGCCATAGCTGGCAAGCAGCTCTTTCGACTGCGCCGGCGTCTGCGCCGGGACGTCGGTACGCGTGCCATCGTTGAGCACCAGCCACAGCGGCTGCGGAGTCGTTTCGTCGAAGTTGCCGTGCTTGTCGTACGCACGCAGCACGTACTGCAACTCGCGCATCGGCGCAGTGGTCTGCTCAGCCGTCGGCTCCCACTCCGCAAAGCCCGCGGCGTCCACCGGCACCACCTTCATCGGCGTGACCTGCGTCGACTCGCCGGCGTGGAAGATGCGCACCTCCGAGCGATCGATGAACGCGGAATAGTTCGCGTACATCCGGAAACGTACAGGCGTGCCGTACAAGCGCGACGCACGCAGCTCCGGCACGTTACCGAGCCCGGTCTGCAGTTGTTCCGCCGGCGGCGTCACGAGCTTCATCGCCTGCGTCACCGGAATGACTTCCCTGAGCTCCTCCGGTTCCGCGCTCTGCTCCGGCTCAGGCGGCCCAATGTCCGCCGGCAGCAGCTGCTGCACAACCTGCTCTTCCGCACCTATGTCACCTGTGTCACCTGTGTCACTCGTGTCACTGATTTCACTTCTCAACTCCGTCAACGCCACCGTCGTCGGCCACGCCGACACGCTCAATCTCGGGCTCGACTGCAGATTGTCGAACTGGAACGCGATGTCCGCCTTGTTGAGCGCGACGTCGGTGCAGCGCTGGATGTCCGCCGAGCTGCGGTTCGGATCGTCGATCGGCTCGCCGTCCACCGTGATGCGCATCAGGTTCAGCGCGAACGGATTCTTCGGGCTCAGCTCGCGCGTCAGCCTCTCGATGTCGACGCCTTCGTAATCATCGAGGACCGCCGGCTCGTCATAGACGACCTGCACCACGATGTGCGACGTGCCTTCCTGCGTGAAGCCTTCGTTGACGACGTCCTTCGACTGCACGTAGCCGCGGCCTTCGTGCTCCGCCTGCTCCGTCGTCAGACCCATCTCCTGAACGATCGTCTGCATGGCCCGCCGCGCGCGCGCCGCGGCCAGGCCGATGTCGTCGCCGTACACGATCGCCGTGCGGCGATCCAGGCGCTCGTTCTTCGTGTAACCGATGAAGCGCAGCCGCACGTTGGTCCTGCCGGCGATGTCCGTCATCGCGCGACGCAGCTGCTGCGAGTAATCGGCCGGAATCACTGCGCGGCCGCCCTGTTCGAGCTGCAGCGGCGCAATCGGTCCCCACGGCGGGTCGTAGACGCGCGTGACGACTTCGGTACCCGGCGCACCCGGGCACAAGCGCGGCTCGTCCGGCAGTTCGGTCAGCTGATCGTCGTGCCAGAACTCCACTTCGATGCGGCGATTCGCGGCCCGGCCCTGCGCCGTGTCGTTCGTCGCGACCGGCATGCTCGAGCCTCGACCGTCGCTGACGATCTCCTCGTTCGGCAGATCGAGCGCGTCCTGCAATGCCAACGCTGCGCGATGCGCGTGAGCCTTCGAAAGCGCGAGATGATTGCCGTAGATGCGCTCGTTGCGCTCGGTGAGCGGCACGTTGTCGGTGTAGCCGATCAGCTTGACCACGACATGCTGCTTGTCCTGCAGATTTTCCAGCGCTTCCTTGACATGCGCGACGAAGGCATCCGAAACCTCCGGCGCATCGTTGTACAGCAGCGGCTGCACCAGATTGCGGATACGCATGCGATGCTCGCTGCCTTCCTTGAACCGCATCTTGCAGACGGTCTCCATGCGGCAGACCTTGACGCGCTTGATGTCGTCCCGGACGGTCACCTCTTCTTCCGCGAGCGTCGCCTGGGTCTCGTCGTACCACACTTGCACCTCGACGCGGCGATTCAGCGCGCGTCCTTCCGGCGTCGTGTTGGTCGCGACCGGCCGCGTCGAGCCGGCCCACTCGTACGAGATCGCTTCGGCCGGCAGAGCCAGGCGGTTTTGCAGGAACTCCGCAACTTCGCCCGCACGCTCGCGCGACAAGCCTTCGTTATCGCCGTAAACCCGCGCGAGCGCGTCGGACAACCGCTGATCGTCGGCATGGCCGATCAGATGCAACCGCACGTTGTGCCGATCGCGCAGATCGTCGAGCGCCTTGCGCAACGACTCGATGTATTCCTGCGGAATGTCCGCGACGCCCGACTCGAAGTGAATCGGCGGCACGACGTCCGTCAGCTTCACCGTCGCCACGCGCTCCGCATGCACCGGACGCATCTCGACGCGATCGCCCGATTCCTTCTGCAGCAGCTTCGGATCGTGGGCCCACGGACGCAGCGGCTCATCCGTCGGCAGATTGCGCTCGACTGCCTCGCCGCGCGACGACTCGACGACATCCTGCGCTCGAGCAGCCATGGCAATCAGCGCAGCACACATTAGCCAGACTGGGAGCCAGAGATAGCGATATTTGTTCATAGCGCTCACCTGCTCTCTTCCCGCGCCTGCTGGGGCGGCGCGCCGAGGCGCCAGAACACTTCCGGCTCGATCGTGAGCTGGTAGCTCGCATCAGCGTTCTGCGACTGCCAGCGGTTCACGATCTCGCTCTTGATCGCCTCCAGGCGGCGCTGCACCAGCGCCTCGTTCTCGACGTCGGCGAGGTAAGACAGGCGCAGTATCGCGGGCGCCTTCTGCAACTCCTTCATGAGCATGTCGAGCCGCGGGCGCCACTGCGCGCGCATTTCGGTCGTGCCCGGCTCGAACACGGCGTCGGCGAGATCCAGGCCGATCACGCGGTGGAGCGAGGCACCGAAGTTGAACTTCAACGCCTTACCGCGCGTGGCGCGCTCGACCTTCACTTCATTCGTCGACGCGCGATAGCCGCTCGGCAGTGTGCGATCGTCGAGCTTCAGGACGAAGTTGCTGCCGCGGCCTTCGCGCGGCACGACCGCGCAGGTGATGTGGAATCGACCGTAGGCGTCGGTCGTCGCCGCGAGACCGCGCGCGCTCACGACGCGCACACCCGCCAGACCGTTCTCGCCAAGGTCCTGCAGCCCGTTGCGATTGGCGTCGTTGAACACTTTGCCGGTGACGTCCGTACAGTCGAATGTCGGATCCGGCGTGACGCGCACCGTCGCGGACGCTTCGTTCGACAGCGCACTGCCGGTCAGCATGTGCACCGACTGGACGCGATTGATGAACTCGCCTTCGCTGACGCCCGCGCCGACGGCGAGGATCACGAGCAGCTCGTGCTGCTCCTGGCGATCCACCGACAGATTGCTCCAGATCAGCTCGCGGCCCGCGACAGCCGGCTCGAGCGGCTGACGATCGAGGCGCGCCGAGCCTTCGACGTAACGGAAGCCCGCCGGGATGCGATCGACGATGCTCACGTCGAACAGCGGCACGTCCGTTACGTTCTTATAGGTGATCACGTACGGCACCAACTGGCCGCGCACGACGTTCAGGAGCGGCGTCGTCTTCGACATCTGGATCACGCCGGCCAGATCCGGATCCACCGGGATGTGGTTGTTGTAGATCTGGCTCGTGCCCGGGATCAGGTTGTTATCGAGCTTCAAGTTCGCCTGATAACGCGTGCCCGCGCTGCGTGCGCGTGCGGTCAGCGGCGGCGCGAACTCCGAGGTCTGGACCTCGCAGTAGTCCGGCGTTGACGAGACCGCATCGTCGATGCCGCCGCGGCACGACGGCACGGAGAACGGAGCAGTCGACGGGCCCGAGGACGGCGGGATGATCTGTGAGTACGTGCCGATGTAGCCGACCGGCGGCGGACTCACGTCGATCACATAATCCCCGCCGCTCGGGCACGCCGGGTCCGTGAAATTCAGGTCGAAGCGGTAGTAGCCATCCGCGCGCGTGACTTGGGCCTGCTGCACCGGATCGTCGAAGCACGCCGTCGGCAGCGCCGCGCCGCCCGCACCGAGCATGCGCAACGTGACACCGGCCGTCGGAGCGCGCGTCACGGAGTTGTAGGCAACGCCGTTCGGCGAGATCGGCAGGTTCAGATCCTGCAGATTGCTCGCGAACTGCACGACGATGTCGCTGATCTTCTGCAGCCCGTTGGTGAACGCAGGCGAGTACGCCAGGCCCAGCTTCGCGCTGGTGGCCGTTGCATCCGGCGCGCTGAAGCGCAGCTCGTACTGCTCGCCCGTGATGTAGTTCGGCGGGATACCGCTCATGCGATACACGCCGTTCGCATCGGTGGTCACGGTGCGGAAGAGCTGACCGTTGCGATAGAGCTGCACAGTCCAGCCTTCCAGCACGCGCTCGTTCGCTTCCTGCAGTCGAGTGAAGTTCGAGTCGTGCCACGCCTTGCCGTTCAGGATGCCTTGGCCGGGGATGGCGCCGACGTCGACTGTGACGCTCGCACTCGCCGTCTGCGGCGGGTTGTTCCACTTCACCGTGCCGGTGTTCGTAACCTTCGTGCCGTCGAGCAGGTCTGGATTGATCACGGCGCGGAAGCGCAGTATCGCCGTCTGTGCCGGCTGCAGCGGGCCATAGGTCGTCGAGTAGTCGGCGGTGATGACTTGATTCGCAACCGTGACGGCGGTCGTCTGCGCGTTGAGCGTCGCCGAGTTGGGCACGTATGCGAGATAGCCCGGCACCGGCATGTTGAGGTCGTCCGTGATCACGACGTACAGCGCCGGCATCTGCGAGATGTTGGTGACGCGCACCAGATACTCGAGCGTCTTGCCCTGCGAAGCCGCACCGCCGCCGACCACGGAAACTTCCTTGACGATCGACAGCTGCTGACCGTTGCCGACGACCACGACGGTCGGCTCCGGACCCGTCGACGGATTGCCATCGCCGTCCGTCAGCAGGTTGCGCACCTCGGTGGTGTGCACGGCCGCCTGGTTGCGAATGAGCGTGCCGGCCGCGACGCCGGCGTTCACGCGCAGGTTGAACTGCACGGTCGCGCTCGAATTCGGCGACAGCGTGCCCTCGCCCGCCACCGGCAGCGGCGGCGTGCGATCGGTCGAGCTCACATATATGCCGGCGGCGAGCGGCGACGAGCCGTTGTCCGGCTGACCGTACGGCAGGCCGTTCAGCGTCGTCGTGTCTGCAACGTACGTGGTGTTCGGCGGAACGTTGTCGGCCAGCACCACGTTGGTCGCCGGGATCGTGCCGTTGTTGTAGATCACGATCGTGTAGCGCAGCGTGTCGCCCGGATCGACAACGCCCGGCGAGCCGTTGTCGACCACCAGCTCGGCCTGCTTGGTGGCGAACAGCAGCGGCACGTTGCCGACCACGTCACGCGTCGGATCGTTGACGATCGGCGTGCGCGGATCGTCGGACGGGTAGTCGACGATGGCGAAGTCCGGCGCGCTCACGAACGCCTGGTTCGAGATGATCGTGCCGTCGGGCAGGTCCGGATAAACCGTCACGTCGAAGGTAATAGTTGCGACGTTGTTCGGCGTGCTCGTCGCATCCGCCCGCATCACGCCGGCCGTCGCATTCTCCGGCGCATAGATCGCGATGGTGTCGACCAGCGGCGAGATGCCCTGAGCGTTGTCGTTCTGCTGCGTACCGTTCAGCGTCGTGCTGTTCGCGACGTAGGTCGTGTTGACCGGGATCTGGTCGCGAATCACGACACCCGTGGCATTCTCGGTGCCGATGTTCTTGACCGTGATCGTGTAGCGCAGCCGGTCGCCGGCGCGCAGCACGGTCGTACTCGCACCGAGGTACGTCGAGGTCTTGAGCACACGGAACTTCGGCGCCGAGGTGATCTGCACGCGCGTCGGATCTTCATCGCCGAGTACCAGCGGATCCGGCGCGGTCGCGCCGACGTTCGGGTCGTCGCTGCGACCGACCTCGACGCCGTCGACGTAGAGCTGCGCCTGGTTCTGCACGTAGCTCTGATTCGGCAGCACAGCGAGCAGCCTCACGTCGTACTCGATGACGATGAAGCTGCCAAGCCCGCCGAGGCTCAGATTGCGGATGTCGGCGAGACCGCCGTTGTTCAAGCCGCCCGACGCGTTCGTATTGCTGACGTCGGCGCCCGCAGGAACCGTCACGAGGTTCAGCGTGCCCGGTGCGTAGGCCGCTGCAGCGTTGAGACGGCCGAGCTCGTCGCGCAGCGAGAAGTTCGGCAGCGGATTGTTGGCCAAGTTCTCGATGCGGATGCGATAGCGCAGCGTGTCGCCCGGCGTCGCGTGCGTGGCCGGATTCTGAGCAGTCGTGATGTTCGTCACCGACTTCTCGAAGCGCAGCACCGGCAGATCCACCGTAACCGTGTACGCGTCTTCGTGGTCAACGGTGGTCGGAGTGCCGTCGGTCAGTACGCGCGAGAAGATGACGTTGCCCGGATTGAGCCAGCGAGTGGCGCCGGCCACGTTCGTCAGCGCGGTGCCGTTCTGAGCGTCGGCGTCGACTTGCGCGCGGTATTGGATCAGCAGACGTTCGTCTACGCCGATCACCGAAGCGGCGGATAGCGTATTGAGCGTGAGCTGACACGCTGCGCCGTTGTAGGCGAGCGAATAGTCCGTGCCCTGGACCAGCGGACCTTTGCCAGGGACCGGGGTCACGCCGTCTGCTGCGAAAACGCGCGCGCTCAGAATTTGCGGCGGCGTGGTGCACATGCCGCCCGTCGGGGTGTCAGGCAGACGATCGACGAGCGTGACGCTGTGCGCGTCTATGTTTCCCGTGTTGTGCACGTCGAGGGTGAAGTTGCCGAACTCCGACGGCTTCAGCTTCGCCGGGCCCGACTTGTCGACGATGAGCACCGGCGTGCCGGGGGGCGGCGTGAATTGCCCGACCAGGCCCGTGGTGTTCGTGACGCCACCTTCGCTCGTAATGAACTCGGAGACTGGATTGCCGCTCGGGTCCAGGAAGTTCATCGCCAGCGTGTAGTCCACTCCGTCGACGTTGAACGTCGTGGGCGTCGGCGACGCGACGATCGACACACGATCCGAGCACCCGGACGGAGGCGGCACCGGATCGAAGGGACACGGGTTCAGGTTGTTCGGAGTTTCGACGTGGTTGAACGTATACGTGAACGTCAATGGCGGGCGCGGCACGCCATCGACGGCGATCACCAGGAAGACATCGAGCTGCACCGAAGTCAGCGAAGGATCGTCGACCGGGAAGTTGTTGTGCACGAACGACCCGAGCGAAAAGAACGGCAGCGGCCCGGGCAAGTCGAAAGCCGGTGGCAGCGGATTCGCAGCGTTGAAGTCGTAGCCGCTCTGCGGCGTCCCTGACACGGTACCCCAACGGATGATCGAGGTCGGGTTGCCGTTCGTGATGACGGGATCGCCCGGCTGAACTCCCGCAACGTTGTCGGTGGGGTCATGCCAGGATCCGGTCAGGGACATGTACGTGATCACGGCCGCCGACGCGCTTGCGGCCGGAAGCAGAGCGAACGGCACAGCAACGAGCGCACTCCACGCCAGCGAGGCGAGCGCGCTAATCCAACTCTTGCAATGTGCTTGCTGTGCTTTCATGACTCTGGCGGTCCCGCTGTCGTAGGGCCTGCGCCCCGTAGACCGGAAACTTTGCGTCGCCACCTTTCGGTGGTTTTGCCCTTAGCAAAATCGCGAAATAGTCCTCGCTGCTGTCAACGCCAACGACGCATCACGCCGCCGGCAGGAAGTCGATCGGATACAGGATCGTGATCGCCGGCACCGCCTTGGCGCCGAAGTCGAACCCCTTTACGCGCTCGACGACTTGCGCAGTCAGGTCCGGTGCGTTCATGTCCGAGGATTTCAGCTCGCACATCGACACCGTGCCGTCAGGCTCGATCGTGAGCTTGATGATCACTTGTCCTTTCAGCGTCGGATCGCGCCGCAGCTCCTTGTTGTAGAGCCGGTAGAGCGCGGACTTGTAGCGATCGAACACGATCTGGATTTCTTCGTCGGTGCGGCCCGGTATGCCGACGTCGCCGGCCACCGGCCGGTCGCCGCCCGGCCTGCCGACCGACGCGATCGCGCTGCTCGCACGCGTCGTTGCAACGCCGGCCATCCCGCCGCCGTTGCCGTTGCCGTTGCCCATGCCGCGGCTGATCGAAGCAAGATTGATACCGCCGCTCGAGCCAGGCGCGTTGGTCGTCAACATCGAGCGCTGCGCGCGACCGGAGTAGTCGGAGTTGTCGATGTTCGCCTGCAAGCCGAGCTTGCCGACGACCTGATCGTCCTTCGCGGAGGCGAGCTTCTCGCGGAACGCCAGAATGCCCTGGTCCTTCGCTTCCGGTTCCTTCGGCGCCAGCTCCTCGACTTTCGGCTCGGCCTTCGCGACCTTCACCTGCTCGACCGGCTTCTTCTGCACCTTCGGCTTCGGCATTTCCGCCGGCGCCGGCGGCGGCGTCGGCTTCTCCTCCATCAGCAGGCGCACGACACGCTGCGGGACCTCTTCGCCGTTGATGACCAGCGGCGGCAGCGTGATCTGCGAGACGATTGCGCTCAGGAGCAGCGTGACCAGCAACGCGAGCCAGGCCGACTTGCGGAAACGCTTGTCGTCCTCGCCGTTGTAGGCCCACGACAGGATCGCCTTGCGCGGCTTCTCGTCGATCTCGCGCTCGATCTCCCATTCGTAGCTGAGCTGCTCTTCCTCGTACTGCACTTCGAACAGCGCACGCTCGATCGCGTCGATCGTGTCGCTGAACTGCTTGATCTGTTCGCGCAACGCCGCCTGGCGGCCTTCCATGTGGCCGAACCACTCGCCGAGCTGCGCGACGCGACCGCGTGCCGCCTGCACGTGCTCAGTTGCGCGCTCCGAGGAGGTGTCGGCGCCCCAGAACAGTTTGTCGCCGCCGACGGCCGCGAGCTTCTCGAGCGCGGTGCATGCCTCGACGACGAGGTGATGCCGCTCGCGTTGCGGGGCGAGATCCTCGAGCTCGCCTTCCACTTCGCGCAGCTCGTGCTCGAGCGACGCACGCTTGGTGCGCGCACGGGCCAGCTCGTTCGCGAGCTGCCGCTGCTGTTCCTGCTCGGGCTCCGTTACCGGATCCGCGAAGTTCAGGTCTTCTAAAATGTGGACTGCTGCGTTCATCGATGGCTACACCTATTTCTGCAGCACCGCGAGCGAAATCTTGCCGTACGTGGTGGCCGTGCACGTCGCCATGACCTTGCGCACCAGCTCGAACGGCAGCGATTTGTCGGCGATCACCGTGACCTCGCGCGTCGCCTTGCCGGTGTCGCCGCCGCTGCCCAGCAACATCGGACGATCGAGCACGCGTCGCAGCGGCTCGACCAGCGGCTCCATGGACGCGTTGACGTCGGCGACGTTCGCGACCAGCTCGCCCTGCACGAACACGTGGTCCTTGGTGATCATCACCACGACCGACTGCTGGGCCTGCGTCTCCGCGGTGGACTGCGGAATCTCCACATCCTTGCTGTTCTGCACGGTCGCTACGTCGGCCGTGTAGATGAGCAGGAACGCCACCAGCACCGACATCACGTCGATCAGCGGAATCAGGTTCAGCTCCGCCTCCTGGTGGGCCCGCGCCGGGCGATTGAACAGGCTCATGGGGCTTCTCCCACGGCGATGTTCGTGAACAGCTGCGTGCGCTTCGTGACAACGATATTGCCGGCTGCAGGCACATCGCTGACCGGAAGGTCGACGCTGCGGATCGCGTCCATCACCTGGATCAGATAGTCGTATTTGACCGTGCGCTCCATGAGCACGGACGCGTCATCCACGCTCGGGTTCTCGCTCTTCAACTGCTGCGCGAGCTGCGAGAGCTGCGCCCAGTCGTACTCGCCATCGACCTTCGGCAGCGCTGCGATCAGCGTCTGGCCGTTGGTCAGCTCGAAACCGCTCTCACGCACGATCACTTCCAGGCGGAACGCCGGCGGCGCGGCCGCGCCACCGTCGTTCGCGCTCGGCAGATCGAGCTGCAGGATGGTGATGCGCGAGAACACCGCCGTCATGAGCAGGAACGTGACCAGCACCACGAAGATGTCGATCATCGGCACCAGCATCACTTCGGCCGGCTTGCGGACGCGGTTGGTGAAGCTCCCTTGCAGGAGCGACCCACCCGAGGCAAACGAACGTGCGTTGGCGGTCATGACGAACCCTTGTTAGGCGTGCGACGGTTGCGGCAACGGATCGCTGCTGGAAGAGCCGCCATTCACGGCCTGCGCCGCTTCCAGACGCGTCTGCGCCTTCGCCGACTGGCGGTCCGCGACGATGGTCAGGAACTTGACCGCGCCGGTCTCGAGGCTGCTGATCAGCTGCGAGGTCTTCGACTGCAGGAACGAGTGCACGAACAGCAGCGGCACGGCGACCATCAGGCCGAAGGCCGTACAGTTCATGGCCTCGGAGATGCTGGCCGCGAGCAGGTTCGCCTTCTCGGCGGGGTTCGCAGTCGCAACGGCGGTGAACGCGTGGATCAGGCCGTTGACGGTGCCGAGCAGGCCGAGCAGCGTCGCCAGGTTCGCGAACGTCGCGAGATAGTGCGTGCGCTTTTCCAGATGCGGAATGACTTCCATGAGATTGGCGCGCAGCGCCTTCTCGATGTCGTCGATCCGGCGCACCGCGCCGAGCCGTGCGAGTCCGACGCCGAGCAGGCGCGCCACGATCGTGTCGCCCTTGCTGGTCTTGGCGCGGGCCGCGTCGAAGTCGGCGTTCGACAATGCCGGCTCGACGTCATCCCAGACGCGACGGTTGGTGACGACCAGGCGGGTGATCGTCACGTAGCGCTCCACCGCGATTGCCAGCGCGAGCGCGCCGACCAAAGCGATGGGGGCCATGAAGAGCCCGCCCTTGATGAAGAAACTCGTGATGGTGAAGTAAATGTCCACGATTGCAGCCTCTCGTTAATGACTCTGTCGGATCTCGTAGTAACTCAGCTCGCGCATGAACACGTCCTTGTCGACGGGTTGCACGGAATCGTCCAGCAGGCGCGACAGGCCCGGCATGTCGCCGATCTCCGAGCCTTTCCACGGCACGATGACCAGCGACTTCGGCGCTTCCTGGTTGCCCAGGATCGAAATGCCGGCGAGCGTTTTCGCGTCTGCGGCTTTCTTCGCGTCGGCGGCGGTGACCTTCTCCGCCTTGGCGGCCTTCTTCGCCGGCTCCTGCTTCGGCTTGTCGTCGGCGGCGACCGAGCCGGCGGCGAGCAAGGCGATCAACAGCATCGTTGTGCGCACCATGGCCACTCCTACTTCGCCGTCCGGTTCTGCAGATCCGCCAGCCACTTCACGACGTCCGGATCGTCCGGCGCGCTGTGCAGGTACGCTTCGTAGTTGGTCAGCGCGCACGAGCGGTCGGCCAGGTACAGATCGCAGAGAATCGCGAGATTGCGGCGGGCGTAATGGAAGGCCGGCGACAGCGCCAACGCCTTTTCGTAACTGGTGCGCGCGGCGGTGAACTGCCCCTTGCGGCGCTGGACCATGCCCAGCTCGTTGTACGCGATCGGGTGGCGCGGGTTGAGCTCGAGGGCGCGCATCAAGCTCGCCTCGGCCTTGTCGAGGTCGCCCGTGTGCGCATAAGCGATACCGAGATCGATGTGCGCAGCCGTGATGTTCGGCGCGGCCTGCGTGACTTTGATGAGCGAAGCGATGCCTTGGTCGTACTGTTTCTGTTCGAAGAAACGCATCGCGGCGTCGTAGTCGGAGTGAATGTCGTTGCCGACGCGCACGTCCTCGACGATCGAGAAGCCGCCCTCGTCCTGCTGCATGTCGACGCGCAAGGCGGGAACGGGCTTGGCGGCCTTTGCTACTGGTTGCTTCTTCGGCTGTGACGGCGCGCTCGAACACGCAGCGAGCGCAAGCGCCAGCGTCAGCGCAACTACGTTTCGATCAGCGGAGCGCATTGGCGCCTCCACTCGGTGCAACCGGAGTGTTCATCGCCGACGCTGCAGCAGCCGCGGCAGCGGCAGCGGCCGCCGCCGGCGAACGATAAGCGTAGCGGTCGATCGATCCCAGGAAGCCGGAGCTGATTTCCGCCTTCGCGTAGCGACCGGGCATCAACTCGGCGAGGCGCGCGAGACTCTTCTCGATCCAGCCGTTGTAGAGGTGATCGCCGCTCATCAGCTCGAGATTCTTCTCGTGCACCTTGATCGCCTTCTCCTCGAACGGGAACGCCTCTTCGTCGAGCGCGTCCTCGTACTCCTGCAGCTTGGCGCCGGCCAGGCTGGTCGGACGCTCGGACTCGCGCAGCGAGCGGCTGAAATCGCGATAGATCTCGCCGAGGTAGTAGGTCGCCGCGGACGTGATCTCCGCGACCTGGTAGTCGACCAGGTGACCGAATGTGTCCGTCGCCGCCTTCATGCGACGCTGCTTCTCTTCGAGGCTCTTCTCGAACGGTTGCAGCAGCTTCAGCGAAGCGAAGCTCTCGTAGACTTGCTGCGCGAGCACCAGCGCCGATTGGCCGGCAAGGAAGCGCGTGCGCGCCGTACGCTCGCTGCCCGCCGCTGCATCGATCTTGACGATCTGCTCCAGCGTGCGGTGATAGCTCGTCGTGTCGTTCTTGGCCTGATAGATCTCGCCGATCTTCGAGTACGTCTCGACAGCCGCTTCGACCGGCTTCGGGAACTGCTCGACGTAGCGCAGATACACAGCCAGCGCGCGATCGGGGTTCGAAGCTTCCTGATGCAACTGGCCCGCGAGCAGCAGCGCCTCGGCGCGCATCTCGGGGTTCTCCGATTCGATAGCGACGCGCTCGTATTCATCGGCCGAGCGCGACAGCTCGCCGGCCTTGCGATAGACCATCGCGATCTGCTTGGTCGCCTCGCGCTGCAACTCGTGCTGCGGGAACGTCGTACGGAACGC
>DATENH010000171.1:0-5744 GCA_035275145.1 Steroidobacteraceae bacterium
TTTCGCGGCAACGTGTGGGACCATGCCAGCGATTTCAAACAGGCGATCTTCATGGACGAGCGCGCTGACCAGGCTCAGCGCGATGCCTTGCAAAGCGTGTTCAGCGGGCAAGCCGGCGGCTGGCCGAAACGCTTCGGCGAAATGGTGCAAGGTGAAACCAAGGGGTTCGCGTTTGCGCCCATCAAGGTGGAGATCGCCCCGGACCTGTCGAAGTGGAGCGCGGAGATTCCCGCTCATAATGTTCTGGCCGCAGTTGAAGCTTTGATGGGCCCGACCAGCGAGGGCAAGGTCACGAAGATCCACAACCTGCCCGGCGCGGAGACAGGTCCAGGCGGCGTCGCCACCTGGGGACGCGCAACAGCCGACCGCGCGGATGCGTTCGGTTTCAAGTGGGACCGCACCGGCAAGTCCAGCAAGCTGATCGCCTTCAACTGGAGTGGCCCGGATTGAAGCCATCCGTGGCGCTAGCCCGGCTGCACCACGCAGGCTCCGACCACCTCGAACTGCTTCATGGCGAACTCGGCGCGCTCGTCGAACGACATGCCCTCGACCAGCGCCTCCGACTCCTGCTTTCTGCCCTGCATGTTGAGCACCATCGCCTGCTGCAGTTTCGGTTCGAGGTGCTCGCGCGAATACTTGGCGGCGCAGCGGCACATCTCTTCGGTCATCTTGACCATCTGCACGCCCTTCTGGTTCATGCAGGCCTGCACGAACTCGCCCTCACTGGCTCCTCCGCCACATCCGCCGAGCGCAGTGCTGGCAGCAGCGACGAGCGCGTAGACGATTCTTGTTTGGTTCATGACGACTCTCCGGCTGGGTTGCGCTTCAGTTCTTCTTCTTGTGGTTGAACAGGTCGAGCACCTTGTTGGCAACGTCGATGGTCTCGGATGCTTGCGCACCAGCGGCATCGGCAGTTCCTGCAGCGGCGCTGCTGCCGCGGAACGTACCGGCTGTCAGGCTCGCGAAGCTCAGGCTGTTCTGGCGCGCTGAGCGAACCACCTGGCCCGGCAGCACTTCGACCTCATCGATGACGACGTCGTAGCTCCACGCGTTACCGATCGGCGGCGCGGCATTGAAACGGACGATGTTAAACGTAGCGCTGCGAGATTGGCCGGGCGTGAGCGCGAACTGCGTGTCGACCGCGCGTCCGGTGAGCATGCCGATGCCCTTGACGCTGGTGTCGTGCGTCCCGGGGCGACCCCACGTGTAGCCATTGCCGAAGTTGTCGAGCCCGGCGCTCGAGTTCGAGCGGTAGGCAAGAATGATCGGTTGCTCGCTCACGTTGCGGAAGCGGATGTTGAGTGCAACGTTCTGGTGACGCGCGCCAGCGGTCATCGCTGACGGCGAAACCTGCATCACCTCCGCGATGAACGTGCCCGCGTTGTAGCAGCGCGGCGAGCCTTCGCACGGATCCTTTGCAGCAGCCGGCACGACAGGCTTGGCTGCATCAGCGACAGCAGGAGCGGCCGGCTTCGCGCTCGCTTGCGAGAGCGACGCAAAGTGCACGACGTGCTCCTGGCCGAGCCGATACTGATCCGCCGTCAGCAGCGCAATCTCGCGCACGGCCAGATCAAGCTCGAATGTCGCGCCGACTGGTTCCTTGCCCGGCTCCCACGTGAGCTCGAAGCGCGCGTCGCGGCCCTCGCCCGGTTGCAGCATGAATTTGGGATCGAACGTCGTGCCGGCCACTTCACCGATCGCGCGAATGGCGTTCGGTCCGGCGACAGCGTATCGATTGCCGAGGTCGTCCAGCGCGACGCCCGAGTCGCGCACGTAGCCGAGCGCGAGCGGCTTGCTGGTCCGGTTCTCGAAGCGCACTGTCGCAGTCACTACACGGTTGTGACCTTGTGTGCTCGTACGAAAGTTGGAGATCGTCGCGACGAAACTGCTCGTCTCGACACAGGTCGCAACTGACGCGGGGCAACCTTTGGGCGCGGCGGCATGCGCCAGACCCTGCAACACACCTGCTGCGAGCAGCAAGCAACCCGCAACAGCGACTCTTCCAAAAGCACGGTGAGGATTCATGTTCTGTTACTCCCGATCTAACGGTTTGCGAGTTGCACGCGGGCGAGCGCGACGCCACGTTGCGTTTCACGCAGCTCGTACTCGACGACTTCAGTGGCGAGGTTTCCGCCGCCGGGCCCCGGCAGGACGTCCGCGATGCGCAGCAGTACATCCATCTCGACATTGCTCGCGTAGCTGATCTTGTCGCGGATGCTCTGTGCTTCCGCCGGCGGCACGCGCCAGATCTGCGCTGTGCGGCCGTTGGTGAAGCTCACTGCCACCTTCTGGCCCAATGCGTCGAAGTTGACGACAGAGCTCGGCGACAACGCGCGTACGGTGAATTCTCCGTAGGACGGATCGTAGTCACTCAGGTTCGCGTGCATCGTGAGGCGGATGGCGCCCACACCGTGCACGGACGCTGCGGCCGATTCCAACTCGGCGCGCACGGCAGCGCGTCGCGCAGCTTTCTCCGGCGGCGGCGCATACCGCACTCGGCTGTCCTCTTCGACCCATGTGTCGATCGGCAACGGTAGATGTGCGAGCTCGTAGTAGAGAAACACCATCGTGCTCGCATCCGGGTTCACGAGCTCGCGAGCGCCGCCTGCTGAAGAGGAAGTGCCTGCCCGATCTGAACCAGAATCTGCCTTCGCGGCCGAGGCAGAGGCATTCCTGGCGGGGACAGACGACCCGCCGGGAACAGCCGACGCCCCCGTGCTCGACGCGGACTGCGCACCATCAGTCGTCGATGCAGCTGCGGATGACTGCGACTGCGCATCGGGCACAGCTCCACCTCCGCACCCCGCCATCAACGCGGCCGCGCACAACACAAGTCCGAGATGGGTTCTCATGACGCTCCCCTCACAGGCTCGGCGTGTCGGAGTTCTTGGCCGCTTCCTTGACTTGCTGTGCCTTGCGAGCGGCGTCCATCTGCTGCAAGCCCTGCTCAGTCGCTGTCAGCGCCTCGTAGCCGCCGGCCTGGTCGACGACACCTACCTGGAAGAAGCGGCTCAGCGCCGGGTTGTCGGGCATCGAGAAAATCGTCGCGGTCACCACTTCGCCGCAGTCCGGCGAGAAGTTCGCGCCGCCGTCCGGATCGGCCACGCCCGTGCACTGATTGAACAGCGGCGAAGTCTCCGTGATCGGGCGACCGAATGTGTCGTAGGCCCAGGTGATGTACTTCTGTGTGCCAGTCGACGGCGGGTTGCGCGTCGGCGCGCCGTACTTCTTGAGCAGCGCCTGCTCGACGCTTTCCATCGTTGGGTTGCGTCCCTCCGCGAACCACTCCTCGCGCGCAACGTTGATGACGCGCTCCTTGCCCGGCAGCCCGATCGTGCCGACGTACCACTTCGACTCGCCGGGCTTCATGTCTTCGTTGACGCGATTGCCGCTGCGACCGATCGTGTAGTCCTGCATCTCCTGCATGACCTGCTTCGAGGTTTTCTCGACACGCGGCTGCGCGAGACGCGCGCTGAAGCCCTGCCGCAAGGTCTCGCCGTACGTCTTGATCTGGAAGCCGCGGCCGTCCGCCGTCACGACCATCAGATCGTTGGTGCACAACACGAGGTTCGCGGCTTCTTCGTACGTGAGTCCGGGCCGCACGCCGAGCACGTCGTCGACAGGCGCCTTCGAGTCGCGCGCCTTCGTTGTCACGCGGGCCGGGCAATCGACGTCGCCGCGCATTTCCTCGGCGACTTGCTCCGCGGTTGCGTTGCCGCTTCGAGGTTGCGCGGCCTTGGCAGGCGCGCCAGCCGGCGCAACGCCGGCGCCGGGTCCCTGGCCTTTCGATCCGCACGCGCCGAGCGCGAGCGACAGCGTCAAAGTGACGATTCTCAAGACGAGACTGCAGCAGTGGGCTCTCATGACTGGCTCCGGATGTGCGGCTACTTGGAATTGGCGATGCGCTGGACGTTCTCGTTCAGCTTGAACAGCACGATGACGAGCTCGCACCAGATACGCGCACCGATGGCGCCGCCGATGGTGATAGCCAGGCCCCGCACGAACGTGCCGAAGCTCATGTACTGGAAGCCCATGTAGAACATGGACCCGAGCCCCGCGATCACCGCGGTGACCAGCAGCAGCCAGTACACCAGCGTGACCACCTTCGGCGTCAGCATGGCGTCGAAGAACAGAACGTCTCGGATACTCATCGCGCAATCTCCCCTCGGTTGTGGTGCGTTGCGCGCACCGTTTTTCTTGGCAACAGGGGTGCTGAATGCGCCTTGCACGGCGTGCGCGTCCTCTCCTCGCGCTCACCAATTTCTAACGCGGCAAGAATCGAGCAGGAAACAGGCGGTTGCGGTAGGCTTGGCCGCGTCCACCGTCCGCAAGAGACGGATGCGAGAAATCGAATGACCCAGGTTCCCGCCGCTGCGCTGTATCGCTACCGATTTGGATCTGCGGAGTTCGATGAAGCACGCTTCGAGTTGCGCGTGTCCGGGCTGCCGGTGGACATCCAGCGCAAGCCGCTGGAGATCCTCGCCTGCCTGCTGGCGCACGCCGGCGAAGTCGTCACCAAGGATGAGTTGCTCGATACGGTCTGGGAGGGGCGTCCCACTGTCGAGAATGTCATCGCCAACGCCATCACCAAGCTGCGCGGCGCACTCGGCGGTGAGAACGCCGAACGCATCGTCACGCAGCCCCGCGTCGGGTACCGTTTCGCGGGTGCCGTCGAGCGCGTCGCCGTCGGACGCGGCTGGGTCAGCCGCCTCGATCTGTCAGCCGGCGCCCCGGTTCCCGGCAGGCCCAACTTCGTACTGGAGTCGATGATCGGCCGCTCGGTGGCAAGCGAAGTCTGGCTCGCGCGTCACGCCAAGACGCACGAGCCACGCGTCTACAAGTTCAGTCCCGATGGCGGAAGCCTGGCAGGGCTCAAACGTGAAGCGACTCTCTCCCGGCTGCTGCGCGAGAACTTCGGCGAGCAGGAGCTTTTCGCGCGCCTGCTCGACTGGAACTTCGAGACGCCGCCGTTCTTCCTCGAGTACGAGTACGGGGGGCAAAACCTGGCCGAGTGGGCCGAGACGGACGGTCGCCTCGCGCGGCTGTCGACGCAGCAGCGCGTCGAAATGTTCCTGCATGTTGTCGACGCGGTCACTGCAGCGCACAGCGTCGGCGTGCTGCACAAGGATCTCAAGCCAAGCAATGTGCTGGTGGCGGCTGTGCCGTCCGGCGACTGGCTGGTGAAAGTCACGGACTTCGGCAGCAGCCGCTTGTTGGAGCCGGAGCGTCTGCAGGAGCTCGGCATCACGCAGCTCGGGTTGACGATGACAGCCAGCGTGCTCAGCGACTCCGGCAGCGGCACGCCTTTATATCTGGCGCCTGAGCTGCTGACCGGTGCGCCACCGACGGTGCGCAGCGACGTGTATGCGCTGGGCGTAATGCTGTATCAGTTTCTGGTCGGCGATTTCCGCAAGCAGTTGACGCCGGGTTGGGAGTCGGACGTCGCCGATCCGCTGCTGCAAGAGGACATAGCAGCAGCAGCAGCCGGAGATCTCGCTCGGCGTCTGCAAAGCTCGGCCGAGCTGGGAGACCGGCTCCGCCGGCTCGAAGAGCGACGCGCCGAGCAAGAGCGATTGCGCGCTGCCGACGAGCGAGCACGCGCCGCGGAGCGACACGTCGAGCAGGCGCGCGCTCGCAGACCCTGGATCGCCGCGGCCGCCGGCGCCCTCGTGCTCGGTACACTCGCCAGTCTCTATCTCGCATGGCAAGCATTGCAGGAGCGCAATCGCGCCGAGCGCGAGAGC
>DATENH010000172.1:0-13040 GCA_035275145.1 Steroidobacteraceae bacterium
CGTTGGTGATGCTCGCCGAATCGGTCAGGTCGAAGCGGCTGGTGCCGAGAATCGCATCGTGGATGTAGACGATGTCGCGCAGCACCGCGAACAGGTGCTCCTTGATGCCGCGGATCATCGAGCCATCGACGAAGGCGCTCGCCGGCGCGTTCTTCAGTTCCAATTTCACGCCCCAGGCCTGGCGGCCGAGGCGGATCTCGAAATCCTTGTAGCGCTCGAAGATCGCGCGCACGTCGTCGGATTCCAGGCCCGAGGCGAGCACGGCCAGCGCGCAGCGCCGGAACATCTCGTAGACCCCGCCGTGACCGGAGCTGAGTAGCTGCTGGACTTCGCGCTGCGAGAGATTCTCGAGGCTGCCCAGCGGGGAGACCCGCGCATCGACCAGTCCTTCCGCTTCGAGTTGCGTGACCGACGCGGAGGCCCGTGCGTCGTTCGAGTGCGAACTCACGGTCTGATCTCGATCGGCGTGTCCGGCGGCGTCATGAGCCAGATCTCGACCATGTCGGAGTTCGACACGGCGATGCAGCCCTCGGTCCAGTCGACGTTGCTGTAGTAGTCGCGCGGCTTGCGCGGCACGTTCGGCTGACCGTGGATCATGATCGCACCGCCGGGCCGCTGGCCGAGCCGGCGCGCGCGCTTGATGTCGCGGTCGTTGGGATAGTCGATCTGGATCGAGAGGAAGTACTCGCTGTTCGGGTTGCGCCTGCTCAGCGTGTACACGCCCTCGGGCGTGCGGAAGTCGCCCTCGTACTCCTTGTGTCCTTCGGGACGCAGGCCGAGCGCAATCTTGTAGGTGCGGATCACTTCCCCGTTACGCAGTAGCTGAAGCTTGCGTTCCGCCTTCTGGACCAGTACGCGGTCCGCCATCGGCAGCGCGGGCTCGATGCTCGGCGTCAGCAGCGCGGAAGTCGGCAACGGGCTCTCGGCCCGGGCGGTGAGCGGTGCGGCAACTATCGCGAGCGCTAGCAATACGGCGTTGACGCCGGCGGCTGAAACCATGCGGCGAGTATAGCTTGCTGCCGTCTGGAGCCCGCGTCGCGTCAGAAATCCACCGTCTGAAGTGTGACCTGAGTGCACTCTCGCAGCCCCGGACCCGTCTCTGCGGCGAAGCGGTAGTGTCGGCCGGCGGAGACTTCCTCCTCGATCGAGTGTCGCGAAGTCTTCTCGGTTTCGGCAATCCGGCAGTCGACCAGGAAGCGGTGCTTGCCCGGCAGCACCTCGACCGAGTTCTGGCTGACACTCAGCGGCGTGTTGTCGACCTCACGCAGGACCAACGTCAGCGGCGAGCCGGCGTTAATGCGCAGGTCGCCGGTGATGCGTGCGACCTCGCTCGAAGCACGTCGTGGCCCGTCGTAGAGCTGCGCGGTGCCGCAGCCGCTGCAGACGGCGGCAAAGGCGAGGACGACGAGGCGTGCGTTCATGCCGCCGGCTGGACGGGCTCGTTGGCCGTCGGCTCGACGATCGGAATCATGAGCTTCGTGCCCGGGCGGATGTCACCGAGATCCAGATCGGGGTTGTACTGGCGCAGCAGCCACAACGGGATGTTGTACTTCTGCTGCGCGATGATCCAGATCGACTCGCCGGCGCGCACTACGTGCGTGGTGGTGTCCTTGATCCGGAACTGCGTGAAGAACACTTCCTGCAACTGGCGGTGATACTCCATGCGGCGCGCTTCGAACTGATCGTGAGTGACCTTGGCGAACGACAGCTTCACCTTGTGGCCAACGACGACGGGCGTGGCATACGACATCTTGTTCAAGCGACGCAGATCGCTCGCGCGCACGTCGAGCCATTCGGCGTAGTGACCGAGCGTCTCGGCTGCCTGGACCATCACCCTGTCGTCGTCGCCGACCGAGTAGTCGGCGGGGTCGGCAGAGTCCGCAGCTTGCGTGCCCGGTACGAGCGCCGGACCGATCTCCTCGGCCTCGCGCTCCGAAACAGGCTCGGCCGCTTCCGTCTCCGCCGCGGGTTCCGGGACCGGCGCCGATGCGACGACTTCCACCGGAACCTCCGCCTCGACCGGCGGCGCCGCGCGGGCCGAGCTCGCCAGCGCGAGCACCTGCCCTTCGTAGAGGAAGTTGCGGTTGCGGATGTTGTTGAGCTCCATCAAGGACTCTTGGCTCAGGCCGGTCTTCGCAGCGATCTTCTCCAGCGAGTCACCGCGCTTCACGACGTAGCGGTTCTCCTCAGAGCCCACGACGCCCGTAGGCGGTGTCGGCGCCTTCGGCGGTGGTGCGGCGGCCTCCGGCCTGGCAGCCGACGCGACCACTGCAACCGGCGCCCCTTGGCGGCTGCCCGGCAACGCCAGCACCTGGCCCGCCCGAATACGATAAGGACGATCGAGATTGTTGAGTTCCGCGATGGCCGCGATGCTGGTGTTGTAGCGCGTCGCGATGGCGGACAACGACTCACCCTTGCCGACGCGATGCTGCGTCTCCGCGACTTGCGCATCGTAGTGTTCGCCGCCGGAAAGCTGGCCGAGCACTTCATCGAGATTGATGGTATTCGGCACTCGCAGCTCGAACCCGCGTGGCACGTGCCGCGCGCCGCGCCACACCGACGGCAGCAGCGAAGGATTCAACCGCTTCAGCTCTTCGCGATCCAGCTCGAGGACCGTGGCCAACCGACTTGCCGGCACGAACGCCGGCACTTCGAGCACGAGGCTGCTGTCGGTGGCGTTGCGGCGGATCGGGCCGAAGAACTTGTCGGGATCGCTGTCGATCTCCAGCGCGGCGAGAAACGCGACGTAGAAGTTGCGCGAGGCGAAGCCGAACGAGCGGCTGTTGTACTTGCGCACGACCGTGACGATGTCGCTGGTGCCGAGCTGCTCCTGCGCTCGCTTCATGCCGCCGGGACCGTGGTTGTACGCGGTGACTGCGAGCGGCCAGCTCCCGAGCACGATGTAGTTCTGTTCCAGGAAGCTCGCTGCGGCTTCGGTCGAGCGATAGGGATCGAGCCGCTCGTCGACGGCCGCGTCGATCCGCATGAAGCGCCGGCCGGTGCCGCGCATGAACTGCCACATGCCGGCAGCGCCGACTTTGGAATAGGCGTAAGTGTTGAACGACGACTCGACGTGCGGGAGTGCCGCGAGCTCGGTCGGCAGACCCATCTTCTTGAACTGTGCGGCGATGTGCTCACGCCACGCGCCGGAGCGCACGATGCCTTCGCGGAAGCGATCGGACTGACCGAGCTGGAAGCGGATGCCTTCGGCGGCTTCCTCGAAGCGCGAACGATGCGTGCCTTTCGGCCAGAGATCGAGAACTCGTTGCTCCTCCTCGCTGAGATCGGTCGCGCCGGCGGCGAGACGATCGAGAATGCGCGAGTACTTCTTCTTGGCGTCCTCGATGCGCTTCTGGCGCTGCTTCTGCGACAGGTCCGAGGGCAGCTTCATCACTTCGTAGATGACGCTCAGGTCGTCCTGATCGTGCAGCAACCCGCCCTCGGTGGTGATCTGGGTATAGACCTTGCGCCAGAACGCGATGTCCGGCTCGAGCTCCGTGGGACGCACGAACGGGCTTTCGTCCGCGATGGCAGTCAGCGGCGGAAGGGAAGCGGCGAAAACGACTATTAGAAGAGCGAGGCAGCGACGAAGCTTGTTCATTGACTGCAAAAGACCATCGACCGGGCCGGGAGTTGCGACAAGACTATGTAAAACCGGCCGGGGGCGACATGCGCCAGTTCGCATTTGGGCGTTTGCAGAGAAGGCCTTATGCCGGCATCCCGCAACAGGAAAATCCCGAAACGGCGGCGGGCGCCGCCAGGCGTCTATTAATGAATCCGGCTGACCGGGCGGGAACGATGGCAGCGAGCCCGCACCTTCACTGTATCCCCGGCATCAGGCGGCGCGGCACGAGCCGCACCCTGCCCTGCCACCGAGCACGACCGTCGAGCCGACGATGCTTTCCGGGCGGCCTTACCCGCCCGGGTGGCTCGTGCTGGCGGCAGCGTTACCCGCACTTGCTGTCTCCGCAGTTGAGGCAGGTCATGCAGCCGTCCATCAGGACGACGGCCGCGGTGCTGCACTTTCCGCAAAGCTGCGCGCCTTCCGGGAAGTGGCCCTTGGCGAACGCGTCGGTCTGCTTGTTGCGCGCCTCGAACTCCGCCTTCTTCTCTTCGATGAGCTTCTTGCGCTCGTCGTCGAGCTCCGGCGCCTTGAGCAGGCCGATCATCTGCAGATGCTTTTCGACCACGTAGCCCAGCTCGGCGATGATCGACGGCATGAACTTGCCGCCGGTCTGCCAATAGCCGCCGCGCGGGTCGAACACCGCCTTCATCTCGTCGACCAGGAACGTCACGTCGCCGCCCTTGCGGAACACGGCCGAGATGATGCGCGTCAGCGCCACGATCCACTGGAAGTGATCGAGGTTCTTCGAGTTGATGAAGATCTCGAACGGCCGGCGCTGCTCGTACGGCGTGCCTTCGTTCAAGACGATGTCGTTGATGGTCACGTACATCGCGTGATCGGACACCGGCGTCTTGATCTTGTAGGTCGAGCCGAGCAGCATCTCCGGCCGCTCGACCTTCTCGTGCATCCAGACGACGTTGGATTCCTTGCGCGGGGCTTCCGGAGCCGCCGCAGCCTTCTCTTGCGCTTTATCGCCGGGCTTCTCCACCCGGTACTTGACGATGCGCTTATCGATCTTGGTGCTCATGTTCAAAACTTCCCGTAGTAGCCTTCTTTGAGCGCATCGAAGAGGTTCGCGGCGGTGTGCATCTCGCCGTCGTACTCGATTTCCTCGTCGCCCTTCACCGTCATCTCCGTGCCGTCTTCCAGCGTGAACACGTAGGTCGTGTTCTTCAGGTCCTCTTCTTTGACCAGCACGCCCTGGAAAGCTTCCGGATTGAAGCGGAACGTCGTGCAGCCCTTCAGGCCCTGCTCGTAGGCATACAGGTAGATGTCCTTGAAGTCCTCGTACTTGTAATCGGTCGGCACGTTCGCGGTCTTGGAGATCGACGAGTCGATCCACAGCTGCGAGGCGGCCTGGATGTCCACGTGCTCGCGCGGCGTGATGTCGTCCGCGGTCGTGAAATAGTCAGGCAGCTTCTCCGCCGCGTTGGTCGAGTTCGGCATCGCGCGCGGATTGACCATCTCGCGATACGCAAGCAGCTCGAACGAGAACACGTCGATCTTTTCCTTCGACTTCTTGCCCTCGCGGATCACGTTGCGGAAATAGTGATGCGCGAACGACGGCTCGATGCCATTCGACGCATTGTTCGCCAGCGACAGAGAGATCGTGCCGGTCGGCGCGATCGAGCTGTGATGCGTGAAGCGGCCGCCGATCTCGGCGAGCTCGTCGACCAGCTCCGGCGCTGCCTCGGCGACGCGTTGCATGTAGCGGCTGTACTTGGCGTGCAGGATGCGGCCCGGGACGTTCTGCCCGACGCGCCAGCCGTCGCGCACCATCTCCGGCCGCTTGCGCAGCATCTCGGCGGTGATCGGGAACTCCTCGAGCATGATCGGCGCCGGACCTTTCTCCTTCGCCAGATCGAGCGCCGCTTCCCAGCCGGCAATCGCCATCTCGCGCGAGACGTTCTGCGTGAACGCCACGGACTTGCGCGAGCCGTACTTCATGCATTGCATGGTGATCGCAGAGCCGAGGCCCAGGAAGCCCATGCCATGACGGCGCTTGCGCAGGATCTCGTCGCGCTGCTCGCCGAGCGGCAGGCCGTTGATCTCGACCACGTTGTCGAGCATGCGCGTGAATACCTTGATCACCTTGCGGAACTCTTCCCAGTCGAAGCGCGCGTGGTCGGTGAACGGATCGACGACGAAGCGCGTGAGATTGACCGAGCCGAGCAGGCACGAGCCGTACGGCGGCAGCGGCTGCTCGCCGCAGGGATTGGTGGCGCGGATGTTCTCGCACCACCAGTTGTTGTTCATCTCGTTAACGCGATCGATGAGCACGAAGCCGGGCTCGGCGAAGTCGTACGTGGAGGACATGATCACGTCCCACACACGACGTGCCGGCAGTGTCTTGTAGATCTTGCAGCAGACCAGGCCCGTCTCGTTGACGACGTAGTTACGCGTAGTGGGCCACTCGCGCCAGATGTACTTGGTCTTGTCGGCGAGATCCTCGCCTTCCGCTTCCCGCGTCGTGATCGGGAATGCCAGCGTCCAATCTTCGTTCGCCTTCACGGCGTGCATGAACTCATCGGTGACGAGCAGCGAGAGATTGAACTGCCGCAGCCGCCCCGCCTCGCGCTTGGCGCGAATGAAATCCATCGCGTCCGGATGACCGATGTCGAACGTGCCCATCTGCGCGCCGCGGCGACCGCCGGCTGACGACACGGTGAAGCACATCTTGTCGTAGATATCCATGAACGACAGCGGGCCCGACGTATAGGCGCCGGCGCCGGAGACGTACGCGCCGCGCGGGCGCATCGTCGAGAATTCGTAGCCGATGCCGCAGCCTGCTTTCAGCGTGAGGCCGGCCTCGTGCACCTTCGCGAGGATGTCGTCCATCGAATCGTGGATCGTGCCGGAGACCGTGCAGTTGATGGTCGAAGTCGCAGGCTTGTGCTCCTGCGCGCCGGCGTTCGACATGATGCGGCCCGCGGGAATCGTGCCTTTGCGCAAGGCCCACAGGAATTGCTCGTACCATTGGTCGCGCACGTCTTCGCGCTCCACGTCCGCGAGCGCACGCGCGACGCGTTTGTAGGTCTCGTCCATCGAGCGGTCGATCGGCGAGCCGTCTTTGGCGCTCAGCCGGTACTTCTTGTCCCAGATATCGAGCGAGGCCTCCTGAAACGGAATGCTGTTGACGTCCATGGGCTCAAATTGCACTGGAATAGCAGTCTTCATGCCGGATTGACTCTCTGCGATTTCGATCGGGCGGTCCCCATTCGACACCTGCCCGACGGCGCCGGGTCTTAACGCCCGGACGCTGCCGTGACAGCCCACCTGACCACTCAGCGGCTGCGTTTCGGCGATGAATTGCTGCGGAGGGGCCGCAGCCGTTCTTATGCATCGCGTGCATCGCGAAACACAACATATTGTGTCAGGGGTGCAAGACTATGCCCGGCGCGCGCGGGCCGTCAAGAAAATGTAAGACGAAAAACAGTTCAGCTAATTGATTAAATATCATCGACTTACAAGATTTTGATGACGATTTTCCACTGCGATTTTTTCGGGCCCGAAAATCGTGCTTGTACGGACTACACACAAGATCTTGTGTCCCCCGCAATCACACAGGTTATGCACACGATGCTCACTTCTCTGCTCACAGGTTGTCCTTTGCGGGATTCCACCGAGCCGGGAAGCACGACAGTTGCGGCTAAAATTCGCAGCACTCCACGACAGGATATGTGCATGAGAAAGCAGGCGATCAAGGTGTTGGTTCTGGCAGCGGCCAGCGTGCTCTTCAGCGTCAGCGCGGGCGCGCAGTTGCCCGAGAAGGTCGGCGATACGCCCATGCCTTCGCTCGCGCCGATCGTGAAGAAGGCATCGCCCGCTGTGGTCAACATCGCGACCCGCGGCACGCTGCGCGAGTCGCGGCGCAATCCTCTGCTCGAGGATCCGTTCTTCCGCCGCTTCTTCGATGCGCCCGATCTCGCGCCGCGCGAGCGCCAGTTCCAGAGCGCCGGCTCGGGCGTGATCGTCGATGCCAAGCAGGGCTACATCATCACCAACGCACACGTGATCGAGAACGCGGACGAGATCACCGTGACTCTGCTCGACGATCGGGAGATCAAAGCGAAAGTCATCGGTGCCGACAAGCCTTCGGACGTCGCGTTGCTGAAGATCACCGCGAACAATCTCGTCGAGATGCCGCTCGCCGATTCCAGCAAGGCCGAGGTCGGCGATTTCGTGCTCGCGATCGGCAATCCGTTCGCCCTGAGCCACACGGTCACCTCAGGCATCATCAGCGCGCTCGGCCGTTCCGACGGCAGCGCCGCCGATTCCTATCAGGACTTCATTCAGACCGACGCGCCGATCAATCCCGGCAATTCCGGCGGCGCGCTCGTCAATCTGCAGGGCCAGCTCGTCGGCGTGAACAGCATGATTTTCTCCGGCAGCGGCGGCAACATCGGCATCGGCTTCGCGATCCCGTCGAACATGGTCAAGGCGGTGATGGCGCAGCTCGTGCAGTACGGCGAGGTGAAGCGCGGCATGCTCGGCGTGCAGTTGTCGAACCAGTTCACGCCCGAGATCGCGCAGAGCCTCGGCCTGGAGACCAACCGCGGCGCGTGGGTTTCGGAAGTCGTCGAAGGCGGCGCTGCGGACAAGGCCGGCATCAAGGCCGGCGACGTGATCACGTCGATCAACGGCCGCACGGTCGCCAATGCCTCGGAGCTGCGCAACAGCATCGGCCTGCTGCGGATCGGCGATAAAGTCGATCTCGGCCTGCTACGCGACGGCAAGCCGCGCAAGGTGACTGCCGTCATCGGCGAGCGCAGCGGCGGCGACGCCGACGCTGCCGCGCAGATTCATGCGGCATTCGAAGGCGCGACGCTCGCGAACGGCGACGGTGGCGTGCTGATCCGGACGGTGGCGCCGGGCAGCCCGGCGGCGCAGAGCGGATTCCAGCCGAACGACGTCATCCTGATGATCGGGCGCACGCAGGTCGCCAACATCGAGCAGCTGCGCGCGGCGCTGAAAAACGTGAATTCGTTTGCGATCACGATCCAGCGCGGTCGCTCACGACTGGTGTTTCCGGTGGGCTGACCGCCCCGCACACGGCCAGGGCGCGCGCATCCTTATCCATGCGCGCTAGCCGCCGCGCTTCTTCGTAGAAGCGCGGCAGATCGCCACCTACCTCGCTCAGCACTCGCTGCAATCCCGGCACGCAACCGTAATAGGTTGCTGCTGAGACGAGGTGCGCGTTGCTCAGAGTGCGATCGAACCAGCGGTCGTAGCCGGCATAACCGGCCCATTGCTGCTGCTTGAGCTGCGCGTACTCGAGTTTCAGCTCGCCGAATTCGTATTGCTTGCGATCGCGTTTTTCCTGGTCCGGCAGCGCCGATTCGTACAGCTCGCGCAGCTTGCTCCGTGTCTTCAGCAGCAGCGAAATGAACTCTGACTGCCGCGCGCGTTGTTCGCGCCACACCACGAGCTCCTGTTCCCGCTGACGCGCCGCCAGCCAGCGCTCGAGACCGGCTTCCTCGACGACCGTCGCGAACGATTCGTTGAACTCGGAATCGCCCGGCACGTAGACGACCTGGTGCGCCAGCTCGTGGAACAGCGTCCCGGCGAGCTGCGCATCGCTCCAGCCGAGCATGGTGTTGAGTACGGGATCCTTGAAATGGCCAAGGGTCGAATACGCCGCAATGCCGCCGACCGCGACATCGTCGCCGTGTCGTCGCAGCTTGAGCGCATAACGTTGCGCGGCGTCCTCGCTGAAATACCCGCGGTAAACGACGCAGCCGACGATCGGGAAACACCAGTGACGCGGCTCGACCGAGAACTCCGGCGCCGCGAACACGTTCCAGACGACGTAGGGACGGCCGAGGTCCGCGTAGCTGCGATAGGAAGCATTGTCCGGCAAACCCAGCTCGCGCGACGCGAAGTCGCGCGCGGCGGCCACGTATTCCAGCCGGGTACGCAACTTCGGCGGTGTCGCCGGGTCCGCCAGCACCTCGGCGATAGGCTCGCGCTTCGAGGAGATCTCCATCTGGCCGCCCGCGGCCTGCAGCAGGTAGCAGCCTGTCAGCGGCAGCAGCGCGGCGCCAATCGTCAGTCCTCGGGCAATTCGATACAGTGACATGGTCATGCAAATCTATCTCGTCGGCGGCGCAGTGCGCGATGAGCTGCTCGGTCTGCCGGTACGCGAACGGGACTGGGTGGTCGTCGGCGCGCGTCCCGAGGAACTGCTGGCCCAGGGCTACAAGCCGGTGGGCAAGGATTTCCCGGTGTTCCTGCATCCGCAGACCGGCGAGGAATACGCGCTCGCCCGCACCGAGCGCAAGACCGGCCCGGGCTATCGCGGCTTCGAGACGCTGTTCGACCCGGGCGTCACGCTCGAACAGGACCTGGAGCGTCGCGACCTGACTGTCAACGCCGTCGCGAAGGATCCCGACAGCGCCGCGTTCATCGACCCGTTCGGCGGACAACGCGACCTGCGCGAGCGCATGCTGCGACATGTATCCCCGGCGTTCATCGAAGATCCGGTGCGCGTGCTGCGCGTCGCGCGGTTCGCCGCGCGCTTCGCGCCGCTCGGATTCAAGGTGGCGCCGGAAACCCTGGACGTGATGCGGGAAATCGCCGCACGCGGCGAGCTCGACGCGCTGGTCAGCGAACGAGTGTGGCAAGAGACGCAGCGCGCGCTGGAAATGCCCGCGCCCGCGCGCTTCTTCGAAGTGCTGCGCGAGGCGAACGCGTTGCCGGTGATCTTTCCTGAGTTGCATGCGCTGTTCGGCGTGCCGCAACCCGAACGCTGGCATCCGGAGATCGACACCGGCGTGCACACGCTGATGGTCCTGGAACAGGCAGCGAAGCTGAGCGACGACCCGGTCGTGCGCTTCGCAGCGCTGACGCACGATCTCGGCAAGGGCACGACTCCGCCGAACGAGTGGCCGCGGCACATCGCGCACGAGCAACGCGGCGTCGCGCTCGTCGAGGCCTTGTGCGATCGGCTGCGCATTCCCAACGCCTATCGAGAATTGGGCGTCCTCGTCTCGCGCTATCACCTCGATGCTCATCGTGTCACCGAGCTGCGCGACAGCACGCTGCTCGATCTTCTGGAACGCCTCGACGCGTTCCGTCGTGCCGCGCGCTTCGAGCAGTGGGTGCTGGCATGCGAAGCGGACGCGCGCGGTCGCAAGGGACTGGAGAATCGCGAATACCCGCAAGCGGAGTACCTGCGCCGGGCGCGCGAGGCTGCAGCGAAGGCGACTTTGGATCCCGCTGAGCGGGAAGGATTGGACGGACCGAAGATCGCAGAGAAGTTGCGACAGGCGCGGCTCGCCGCGCTCGCGTCACAGCGTCGCGGCTAGATCTCGCACACTGAACCCGCGCAGCGGCCGCTCGACACCGCGGCTCAATCCGATCACCTTGAACCGCTCGCCCATTTCGCCCGGCAACGTCAGCAGCATCGCCTGACGCGCAAGCTGCACGCGGGATGCAATCTCGTTGCCCGCGGCGGGCGCCAGCAACTGCTCCAGTCCGTTGCCGATCAGAAAGTGCGCCTGCGTCGCGAATCCAGCGACCGTCAATCCGGCTGCGGATGCCGCTTCCGCGACGGCGGTGAAGTCGACCCACGCACCGATGTCCTGCACGCCGACATTGATCAGTGGATCGTCGTGGAAGCGATGGCGGAAGTGGCACAGCAACGTGCCCTCACGTCGCTCGCTGCGATAGTAGTGACGCTGCGGCAAGCCGTAATCGATGAACAGCGCCACCCCTTCGCGCAGCGCCGTTGCGATGCCGCCGATCCAGGGCGCCAAGCGCAGATTGATTTCCGACGTATAGCCGTCCGGCAAACGATCGCCGGTGCTGGCCTCGATGCGTCGGACGGCCGCTTCCAACTCCGCGTCCGCGTGCGTCTCGGACCAATCGAGCCGGCCGAGCTGCCACGTCACCCCCAGCGAGTTGATCTGATCGCCACGGATACGGAAGCGCTGCACCGGCAGAGCATCCAGAACTTCGTTCGCCAGCACGACGCCGCGGAATTCCTCCGGCAGCCGATCGAGCCAGTCGACGCGCGCCTCGTGCTCGGGCGCGCGCTCGCGAATCAATGCGAGCTGTCGCTCACGCAGATCGGCGCTCACTTCGAGGATCAGATAGCGTTCCGGCAAGGAGCCTTGCGCGGCGAGCTCATTCAGCAAGTCCGCCGCCATCACGCCCGAGCCGGCGCCGAGCTCGAGGATCGAGCCGCCGCTGACATGCTGCAGGACTTCGCCGCACTGGGTTGCCAGGCAACGGCTGAAGAGCGACGAAACCTCGGGTGCCGTGACGAAATCGCCGCCCGCGCCGAGCTTGGTCGCGCCGGCGCTGTAATAGCCGAGTCCCGGCTCGTACAGCGCCATTTCCATGAAGCGCTCGAAGCTGAGCCAGCCGCCGCGCGTGTCGATTTCCTCCCAGATGCGGTGAGTCAGTCGCCGGCTATGAGCGGCTTCGTCGGCGGTCAGGGGCGGCAGCGGTAGCGCGGCGCTCATTTATTTGCTTCGGTGCGCAGTTCGGCGAACATGTCCCACATGGACCCCACGAACATGGACCCAGCCCTCGCCGGTCGCACCGTTCTCGTGACGGGTGCTGCCCGGCGCATCGGCGCTGCCATGGCTCGCGGCTTTCACGCACACGGCGCGGACGTCTGTATTCATTGTCACCAGTCTATCGACGAAGCGGAACAGCTGCGCGATGAGCTGAACCGGCGGCGCGCAAAGTCGGCCACGATCGTCAGCGCGGACTTGCTGGATGTGGCGGCGCTTCCCGGCATCGTCGCGGCGGCGGTGACCGCCTTCGGCAGGCTGGATGTCCTCATCAACAACGCATCGACGTTCTATCAGACGCCGCTCGGCACCGTTTCGCCCGCGCAATGGGACGACCTGATGGGCACGAATCTGCGCGCGCCGTTCTTCCTGGCGCAGGCAGCAGCGCCGCAGTTGCGGGCCACCAAGGGCGCGATCGTGAACATGATCGACATCCATGCGCAGCGCCCGTTGCCCGGTCATCCGGTCTATTCCGCCGCCAAAGCTGGCCTTGCAATGCTGACGCGCTCACTTGCGCGCGAGCTCGGGCCGGAGGTGCGCGTCAACGGCATCGCGCCCGGGCCGATCATGTGGCCGGAGGCCGGGATGGACGCCCAGCTGCAGAAGGAAATCGTCGCGAAGACGCTGCTGAAACGCAGCGGCTCGCCGGAAGATGTGGTGCGCGCAGCCTTGTTTTTCGTCAAGGATGCGCCGTATGTCACGGGGCAGATCCTGGCGGTCGACGGTGGCCGGAGCGTGGGATGGTGACCGCAACCAGCGGGTGATCCGCTGCCCGGAATTGCGTCCAGAGCTCGCCGATCGTGCGCTGTTGCGTCGGATGGCGCAGCCCCGGCGCAAGGTCTGCGAGCGGCTTCAACATGAAGGCCCGCTTCAGCAGATCCGGGCGCGGCAGG
>DATENH010000173.1:0-6302 GCA_035275145.1 Steroidobacteraceae bacterium
CAGCGTCCCGGCGTGAGCAACGAAGACATCCGCCTGCTGCTCGCGCGTCGCAAGGCGACGCAACCGATCGGCGAATGGTCGTGCGGCTCGGTGTTCACGAACCCGCCGGGCGATCACGCGGCTCGCTTGATCGACACCGCCGGTCTCAAGGGTCATCGCATCGGCGGCGCACGCGTGTCGGAGATGCACGCGAACTTCATCGTCAACGACGGCACGGCGAGCGCAGCGGATATCGAGCAGTTGATTCAGTACGTGATGGCGACAGTCCAGCGCGTACACGGCGTGCAGCTCAAGCCCGAGGTGCGCATCGTGGGAGAGGGACGATGAGCATGCAAGTGACGGATCCCAAGGATTTCGGCCGGGTCGCGCTGCTGCTCGGCGGGGTTTCGTCCGAGCGCGAGGTGTCGCTCAACTCGGGACAGAACTGCCTCGATGCTCTGCGCCGCCGCGGCGTCGACGCGCATCCGGTCGACGGCATTCCGGCGCTGCTCGCCGACATCTCCGCGAAGCGCTGCGACCGCGTGTTCAACATCATGCACGGCGGCGACGGCGAGAACGGTGTCGTGCAAGGCCTGCTCGATGCGCTGCACGTGCCGTACACCGGCTCGGGCGTGCTGGGCTCCGCGTTGACGCTCGACAAGATCCGCACGAAGCAGGTGTGGCTGTCACTCAACATGCCGACGCCTCGCTACGCGCGCCTGGCGCGCACCGACGATGTCACGGCGGCGGCACGCTGGCTCGGCTTGCCGGTGATCGTGAAGCCGGCCTGCGAAGGCTCCAGCGTCGGCGTGAGTCGCGTGTTCAAAGAAGCCGATCTGCCGCAGGCCGTCGCGCTCGCCGCGCGCTACGAAGGCGAGCTGCTGATGGAGCAGTTGATCGAGGGCGAGGAATTCACCGTCGGCATCCTGAACGACGAAGCGCTGCCGACGATCCGCATCGTGCCGCCCGGCGAGTACTACGACTATCACGCGAAGTACGTCTCCGACGACACGCAATACATCTGCCCCGGCCTGCACGGCTCGGCGGAGACGGAGATGCGCGCGCTCGCGCTCGAAGCTTTCCGCACCGCTGCGTGCAGCGGCTGGGGCCGCGTCGATCTGATGCGCGACCGCGATGGCGCGAACTATCTGCTCGAAGTGAACACGACGCCGGGCATGACCAGTCACTCGCTCGTACCGAAGAGCGCCAAGGCGATCGGCATCGACTTCGACGAGCTGGTGTGGCGCATCCTTGAAACAAGTCTCGAGACGAGCCTGTCGCGCGGTTCCCCCGCGCAATCGGGAGCCAAGCCATGATCCTCAGCAATCGCAAACGCAATCGCCGCAAGCCGGAACGCGCCGGCGGCGGATTCTCGCTGGCCTGGCTCAAGCCGGTGATCGCCGGCGGCCTGCAGTCGGTGCTCGGCATCACCGGCATGCTGATCGGTATCGGCATCATGCTGTGGGGCCTGGCGCTCGCCTTCGATCGGCCGATCGGCCACGTCGAAGTCGGCGGCCAGTTCCAACGCGTCGCGCCTGTGCAGATCGAGGAAGTGGTCGCGCCGTTCCGCGGCGCCGGGTTTCTCTCGATCGATCTCGACGCTCTGCGCGCCGCGCTGCAGACCATTCCATGGGTCGATCGCGCGCGAGTCGAGCGCAGCTGGCCGAACGGCGTGCGTGTGTTCATCACCGAGCACGTCGCAGTCGCTCGCTGGGGCGAGGACGGTCTGATGAACACGCGCGGCGAGTTGTTCCTGCCGCACGCGCGCCACATTCCGCCGGAGCTGCCGCAGCTCATCGGCCCTGCCGGCACCGAGCCGCAGGTCGCACAGCTTTATCTCAAGACGTATCCGCGCCTGCTCGCCGTCGGCATGCGCCTGTCGAAGGTCGAGCTCGACCCGCGCGGCGCGTGGGAGCTCACGCTCGGCAACGGCGCGGTCGTGCGCCTCGGCAGGCAGGACGTCGCGGCACGTCTCGAGCGCTTCATCGCGATCGCCAGCCCGGTGGTCGCAGCGCGCGGCTCGGACGTGGGCTACGTCGATCTGCGCTACAGCAACGGTTTCTCGATCGGTTGGAACGCGCCTACCCGCGTCGCACATGACGCACAGGATGCAAACCCAGATGCTTAAGAAAAACGTACGTAATCTGATCGTCGGCCTCGACATCGGGACTTCGAAAGTCGTCGCGATCGTCGGCGAGATGACCTATGACGGGCGCATCGAGGTCATCGGCCTCGGCTCGCATCCCTCGCGCGGCCTGAAACGCGGCGTCGTCGTCAACATCGAGTCGACGGTGCAGTCGATTCAGCGGGCGGTCGAAGAAGCCGAGCTGATGGCCGGCTGCGAGATCCACTCGGTGTACGCCGGCATCGCGGGCAGCCATGTGCGCAGTCTCAACTCGCACGGCATCGTCGCGATCCGCAATAAAGAAGTGACGTCCGAGGACGTCGACCGCGTGATCGACGCGGCCCGCGCCGTAGCGATTCCGGCAGATCAGAAGATCCTGCACATCCTGCCGCAGGAATTCCTGATCGACAGCCAGGAGGGTATTCGCGAGCCGATCGGGATGTCGGGCGTGCGCCTGGAAGCGAAGGTGCACATCGTCACGGGCGCCGAGAGCGCCGCGCAGAACATCGTGAAGTGCGTGCAGCGCTGCGGGCTCGCAGTCGAAGACGTCGTGCTCGAGCAGCTTGCCTCCAGCTACGCGGTGCTCGCGGACGATGAGAAAGAGCTCGGCGTGTGTCTGGTCGACGTCGGTGGCGGCACGACCGACATCGCGGTGTTCTCCGGCGGCGCGATCCGCCACACCGCAGTGATCCCCATTGCCGGCGACCAGGTGACCAACGACATCGCGGTCAGCCTGCGCACGCCGACGCATCACGCGGAAGAGATCAAGTTGAAGTTCGCCTGCGCGCTGTCGCAGCTCGCGAACTCGGACGAGACCATCGAAGTGCCGAGCGTCGGCGATCGCCCGCCGCGCCGGCTCGCGCGCCAGACGCTCGCCGAAGTGGTCGAGCCGCGCTACGAGGAATTGTTCGGACTGATCCGCGAGGAGCTGCGCCGCTCCGGCTTCGAGGAAGTGATCGCCGCGGGCGTCGTGCTCACCGGCGGCAGCTCGAAGATGGAAGGCGCGGTGGAGCTCGCCGAAGAAGTTTTCCACATGCCGGTGCGGCTCGGCATTCCGCAGCACATCACCGGCCTGGTCGACGTCGTGAGCAATCCGATTCATTCGACGGGCGTCGGCTTGCTGCTGTACGGCCGCGAGAACTACCTGCGCGGCCGCCGCGGCGAGACGCTCGGCGCGGCGAAAGGCGTGTGGGATCGGATGAACGCATGGTTCAAAGGAAATTTTTGATTTTTTGTGGGCTGCGACCTCGATTGCGTCCTCTGAGCGCAACCGAAGCCGCAGCGAGTTGAAGGGTGGGCTTGACCAGATGTCTCGCAGACATCGAGGGGACTAACGATGTTCGTACTCGCTGATACAGAAAACCAAGGTGCCGTGATCAAGGTGATCGGGGTCGGTGGCGGCGGCGGCAACGCCGTTGCGCACATGATCTCCGCCGGGATCGAAGGCGTAGATTTCATTTGCATCAACACCGATGCGCAGGCGCTGAAGCATTCCAAGGTGAAGGTCGGTCTGCAGATCGGCTGCAACATCACCAAGGGACTCGGCGCGGGCGCCGACCCCGAGGTCGGCCGCCAGGCGGCGATGGAAGACCGCGATCGCATCATCGAGATGATCGAGGGCTCCGACATGCTGTTCATCACCGCCGGCATGGGCGGCGGCACCGGCACGGGCGCGGCGCCGATCGTCGCGCAAGTGGCGAAGGAGCTCGGCATCCTGACGGTTGCAGTTGTAACCAAGCCGTTCGACATGGAAGGCCGCAAGCGCCTCAGCTCGGCCGACACCGGCATCAACGAGCTCAGCAAGCACTGCGATTCGTTGATCACGATCCCGAACCAGAAGCTGCTGACGGTTCTTGGCGGCGACGTGACGCTGCTCGACGCGTTCAAGGCGGCGAACCAGGTGCTGCAAGGCGCGGTCCAAGGTATTGCCGAGCTGATCACCCGGCCGGGCATGATCAACGTCGACTTTGCCGACGTGCGCACGGTCATGGCGGAAACCGGCATGGCGATGATGGGCTCGGGCTCGGCGCGCGGCGACAACCGGGCGCGCGAGGCTGCGGAAGCCGCCGTATCCAGCCCGCTGCTGGAGGATGTGAACCTGCAGGGCGCGCATGGCCTGCTGATCAACGTCACCGCCGGCATGGATTTGCGGACCAGCGAGTTCAGCATGGTCGGCGACACGGTCAAGCAGTACGCCTCGGAAGACGCCAACGTCGTCGTGGGCTGCGTGATCGATCCGGAGATGCGCGAGGAAATCCGCGTCACCGTGGTCGCGACGGGAATCGGCCGACCGGTTGCCGGGCAGATGCCCCATACGGACGGCCGCCGCATGACGGCGATCGCCGGCGGGCGCAACCAGCGCGTACCGACGCTCGACGACCTGCACGTTCCGACGTACATCCGCAACCAACGTGACCCGCAATCGGTTACGCCGAGACGGGCCGTCGGCGATGGATTGACGGCCGAGGACACGTCCATGTTGGACATCCCGGCGTTCCTGCGGCGGCAAGCGGACTGAGCGGTTAACGACGGCGCGTCGCTGCGACGGCGCGCTGGAGTAGGCGGACCGGCGCCCGGTATCGGGCGCCGCCGCAAAACTGGCGGCAAGTCAGAGGCTTGCCGCTGTCGTGCGGCGATGTTAGGGTCTGCGCCGCTCAACCGCGGTCTGCGGGCTTTGGAGGAGGACGGTTTCTCGACGAGGTCCGACGCGAATGCTGCGACAACGAACGCTCAAAAACACGATCCGCGCCACCGGCGTGGGCCTGCATTCCGGCAAGAAAGTGCTGATGGTGCTGCGCCCGGCGCCCGTGGATACGGGCGTGGTGTTCCGCCGCACCGATCTCGATGAGCCCGTGGATATTCGCGCGTACGCCGAGAACGTCGGCGACACCATGCTCGGCACGACGCTGATTCGCGACAGCGTGCGCGTCTCCACCATCGAGCACCTGCTCTCGGCTTTCGCCGGGCTGGGCCTCGACAACGCGTACGTCGATCTGTCGGCGGAAGAAGTGCCGATCATGGACGGCAGCGCCGGCCCGTTCGTGTTCCTGTTGCAGTCGGCCGGCATCGAAGAGCAGCCGGCCGCGAAGCGCTTCGTGCGCGTGCTCCAGCCGATCCAGGTGGAGGACGACGACAAGTGGGCGCGCTTCGATCCGTACAACGGTTTCAAGGTGAATTTCGAGATCGAGTTCAATCACCCGATCTTCAAGAAGCGCGCGCAGAGCGCTTCCATGGATTTCTCGACCACCTCGTTCCTGAAAGAGATCAGCCGCGCGCGCACCTTCGGCTTCATGCGCGACCTGGAATTTTTGCGCTCGAAGAACCTCGCGCTCGGCGGCACGATGGACAACGCGATCGTGCTCGACGACTACCGCGTGCTGAACGAGGACGGGCTGCGGTACGAGGACGAGTTCGTCAAGCACAAGATCCTGGATGCGATCGGCGATCTGTATCTGCTGGGTCGCAGCCTCATCGGCGAGTTCAGCGGCCACAAATCCGGCCACGCGCTGAACAACAAGCTCCTACGCACCCTCATCAATACGCCGACGGCGTGGGAAGAAGTGACGTTCGACGACGTGAAGGATGCCCCGATCTCGTATATCCCTGCGGCTGCGATGGTGCCAGCGTGAGTTCACGAACGCTGGCATCCCGGCGAAGGCGGCAAGACGAAGTCGCCGCAGGCGGGATACGACGCTGAGTCTGCCCACTACGCTCATTGTTTCCTTCCGACCTTGACCTTCAATTTTGTGAACCGCGTCTCACCGCGCGCGCGGAGCGCGTCGAGCACCTGTTGCTGGGCATACCGGATACGAGGGCACCAGGCCGCGGAATCCGCGAGTATCACCAGGGTTTCGTCGCGGCAACTGACTGAAACTACGTGGTCTTTCTCGGCGCCCTGCAGAGCAGTACGCACCTGCGCGGTCAAATCGACCGTGGCCTGCACGCGCCGTTCCAGGTCCGTGAACAGCCCGCCGAGGTCTTCTGCGACGTGCTTGAAACGGTCAGACATAAACTGAAAGCATCGGTATGTGAGGGCTGTCTGCTTGATCTTTCGTCGGATGATTCTGCATATTCCCGCTGGAAAGCACGCACTGCTCAGGGCAAACCCGTCGAAAGGCGGGGACGCAAAGCCACCGGTCTAAGGATCGTTCGTTCGATCACGATAGCGGGGTTGCCAGGATGTACAACACGAACTTGT
>DATENH010000174.1:0-21087 GCA_035275145.1 Steroidobacteraceae bacterium
GCGACCAGGACCTGGAAATAGAGCGAGTGGTACAGCGGGGCGGACGGCGCGACGGCGTTCTGCTCGGGGGCTGTCTGCACGAAACGATGCCTCGGCTTTTTGTTGTCGGCGCCAAGGCTAGCATGCGGAGTCGGGCTGAAGCCCGACCTACAGGTCTTCTTCACACGCCGGCTCGATGACTTGTAGGTCGGGCTTTAGCCCGACTGCAGGGCGGTCAAACCGGCGCTGTCGCTCCCGGCGTGCCGTTCACCCAGATACGCCCTTCTCGCGCATCCATCCGCACCACCACGCCCAGCGGCCGCCGGAACTCCTTGCACTCCACCGGCAGGCGCGCGTCGGAAAAATAGGCCTTGGCCAGGTCGATCACCGTCGCAGCGGGACCTTCCATTGCCGGCTGCTGCGGCGTGTGGCCGAAGATGCTGACGCGCCAGCTCTGCTTGCGTGCGCCCGCGGAGCGCAGCTCCTTGCAGAAGCGGTCCATCAACAGCAGATCGGAGCTCAGTGTGTTGTCCGTCAGGTCGATCGGCTCGGTGCCGCTGGTCGCGACGTAACGAAGATGCAGCAGGCCGCCCACGGCTTGCGTGTCATCGAAGAGGCAGACAGCCAGCGCCGCTCGCAGCTCGGAGACGAGCAACAGAGGTTCGCGAGTGACGCGGAAGGCATCCGGCTCCACCAGGATTTCCGGGGGTGTTTGCACCATGCAGCCGGCATGATGCCGGGTCCTGGCAGCAATTGTGTGGAGTGCATCACGGAATCGGCTGGAACGCCGCGGAATGCCCGGAGCTGACACTTTTCGTTCGGGGTTGTCATCGTTTGGCGACGTCGCTCGCGGCAACACGTGTACCGCCGAAAGAAAGCGAAGCGGTAGCAATGAACACTTCGCGTAGAAAATGCAGCAACGCCGCTGCGAAACTCAGCAGCGCGATGACGAAAGCCAGCGCAATCGGCAGCGCGAGATCGATGTTGAGCAACGCGCTCACGAACAATGCAGCAACCACCAGCGAGACCAGCAGGCCGCACAGTACGCACAGCGCAATCGCGCGATTGACGAGTGTGGCTCGGCGCGAGAGCAGGCGCAGGCGTGCGTGCAGATCGTCGGCAACTTCATCAGCTGCGGTCTGCAACCTGTCCTCCATCACGCGTGCGCGGTCGATGATCCGGGCGATGCGGCTGGCGAGAACATTGAGCGTGGTGGCGACGCCCGCGAGCAGGAAGACCGGCGCGACCGCCGCCTGGATGACCGGGGCAATGCCGGCCACATGTAGAAGCGAATCCATGGCCAAACCTTACACGAGCACTGCAACCCTTGGCAGGCAGGCCGCATCCAATCGACCACGAGCACTTATCCCGCGACCGGAGGACTTGCGATGAAAAGTTTGTGTCTGGCACTGCTGGCCTGCCTGCCGCTCGCGGCCACGGCTAGCGACACCTCCAAGGTGAACGGCTCAGTGCGCGTCGAGGCGGGGCAGACGGCCGGGGATGCCTCCACGGTCAATGGCTCGGTCACCATCGAGGAAGGCGCTACGGCAGAGGACGTCGATACGGTCAACGGCTCGATCACGATCGAGCGCAACGCGACGGTCCGGAAGGTCGACAGCGTCAACGGCGGCGTCTCGCTGGGTGCCGACGCCAAAGCGTCCAGCGTGGAAACGGTGAACGGCACGCTGAAGCTCGCCGAGGGCGCGCAGGTCAGCGGCGACGTTTCGGCTGTGAACGGCTCCGCGCAGCTCGTGAAGGGCGCCGACATCAAGGGCAAGCTCTCGAACGTGAACGGCAAGATGACGATCGATGCCGCGCACGTCGGCGGCGGACTGAAGACGGTCAACGGTGACATTCTGGTCGGCGCCGACTCGCGCATCGAGGGGGGCATCCTGGTCGAGAAGCCGAACATGAACTGGTTCAGCCACAAGGGTCGCCCGCCACGCATCGTCATCGGCCCCAACGCCGTCGTCGAAGGCAAGCTGCGCTTCGAGCACGAGGTGGAGCTGCTGGTGAGCGACCGCGCGAAGATCGGCACCGTCGAAGGCGCCAACGCGGTCACGTTCTCGGGCGACTCGCCGAAGTAGTCAGGACCAGGCGAGCGCCGCCACGACTTCGGCGTGCAGCTCGCGATTGCCGGCGATGATCACTTCGTTGGCGCGGTCGGCGGGTCCGCCGGACCAATCGGTGATCACGCCGCCCGCGCCCTGCACGATCGGGATCAGCGCTTGCACGTCCCACGGTTTGAGACCGGCCTCGACGACGAGGTCGGCACAGCCGGCGGCCACGAGGCATGGCGTATAGCAATCTCCCCCGAAGCGCACTGCGCGGGCGCGAGGTGCGAGACGAGCGAACGCCTGCTGATGAGCGGCGCCGGCGAACATCGTCGGATCGGTGGCGCAGACAGTCACGTCGGCCAATCGAGTCGACGCGCGCGTCTCGAGCTGAGTCGTCGCATTCCCTCTGCGTAACTCGGATCCCGCAGCGGATCCGACGAACGTCTCGCCGGTGTACGGCTGGCGCATGATGCCAACGATCGGCGCGGTCCCATCGTTGAGCGCAATCAACGTCCCCCAGTGGAGTTGACCGAGCACGAACGCACGCGTGCCGTCGATCGGGTCGATCACCCAGGTGTACGGACTCGTGCCGGCATGCAGCCCATGCTCTTCGCCGAGGATGCCGTGATCGGGATAGACGCGGCGGATCTCGCGCCGGATCGCCGCTTCGGCCTCGCGATCCGCGACCGTGACGGGATCGTAGCCGCCGTCCTTGCTCTTGTTCTCCAGGCCGATGGCGGCGCGAAAGCGCGGCAGGATCTGCTCGCCCGCGAGGTCGGCGAGGTGGACCGCGAACTCGACGAACTCACGCACGCGACGCACTCATCGTCTTCTCCTTCTGACCGTGCGCCAATGATAGGCCGACGGCGCGGGTTTCAATAACTTCGCCCGCTCTGCCAATTGAAAACGACGGCGTGATTCGGTAGATCGTGCGCGAGCCCCGGAGAACCACCATGCCCGCCAAATTCGCCAAGAGCCTCGGCCGCACGCTCGACGCCCGGCCGGACCGTCTCGACCTGCGCGATCGCGAGTTCACCCCGAACGTGGTCTCGCTGCCGCAGCAGTGGCCCGACGACGCGACCATCCGTCGTCTGCTGCCGCGCTACTGCAAATCGGGACTGGTGCTCAACCAGGGCGAAGAAGGCGCCTGCACGGGATTCGGTCTGGCCTGCGTCATCAACTATCTGCACTGGCGTGTTGCGCTGGACCACGGCAACGGGCGAGCCAAACAGCATCCCGTCAGCACCCGCATGCTGTATCACCTCGCGCGGTTCTACGACGAATGGCCGGGCGAGGACTACGACGGCTCGAGCTGTCGCGGCGCGCTGAAGGCGTGGCACAAGCACGGTGTCTGCTCGGATGCTTTGTGGCCGTATCGCGATGCCGCGGGGCGCGAGCGCTTTCTGAAGCCGCACGACGGCTGGGCCGAGGACGCGCTGACCCGGCGGCTCGGCGTCTACTACCGAGTCAATCGCTCATCGGTCGTCGACATGCAGGCGGCGATTGGCGAGATCGGCGCGATCTACGTCTCCTGCGACGTGCACGACGGCTGGGGCATCCAGTCGTCCAAGAAATCCATCACCGGACATGACTCGCTGCCGGTGGTGAAGCCGATGAAGAAGGCCGACTCGCTCGGCGGCCACGCGTTCGCGCTCGTCGGTTTCAACAAGATCGGCTTCGTCGTCCAGAATTCCTGGGGACTGGTCTGGGGCAATTGCGGCTTCGGCGTGGTGCCCTACGAGGAATGGGTGAAGCACGGCACCGATGCGTGGATCGCTGCACTCGGCGTGCCCTCGGAAGCGGCGAAGCCTTCCGGCGTACCGGTGGCATCGAGAGAGAAAACGGTGATCGCACGCGCGGGGGCAATCACGTTCACGTCGAGCACCGCGACGCAACCGCCGCCGAAAGTCAGCAAGGAGGTTACTCGCTGGAGTCCCGAGGAAGCGTATCGGCACACGGTCGTGATGGGCAACGACGGCGAAGTGATCAACCGCATCCTCACGCACGAGAACGGCGCGACCTGCGTGCGCGATGTCGTCTGCGACGCGCCGCTGCGCTTCTGGGGCAACGGTGCCAAGCCACGGCGCATCGTGATCTACGCCCACGGCGGCCTGAATTCGGAAGACGCGTCGGTGCAGCGCATTCAAACGCTCGCACCCTACTTCAAGGCCAACGGCGTCTATCCCGTGTTCCTCACCTGGCGCACCGGCCCGACCGAGACGCTCGCCGGCATTCTCGAGGATGAGCTGAAGAAGGTGCCGCGACCGGAGGGCGACATCGGCGACCTGTTCGAGCGCGTCAAGGAAACCGCGGCGGAAGTGCTCGATCGCACCGTCGAGGTGCTCGCACGTCCGGCTGCAAAGCCGATCTGGAGTCAGATGAAGCAGAACGCGGCGAGCGCCGCGGAACCGAGCCGCGGCTGCACGATGCTCGTCGAAGCGATCGCGGAGCTGAGAAAGCAGGCGCCGCAGGCGGAAATCCACCTGGTCGGGCATTCGGCCGGTTCGATCATCCTCGGGCATCTGCTCGACCTGCTTGCGGCGCGCAAGCTCGCTGTGGCGAGCTGTCACCTGTACGCGCCGGCGTGCACGGTGCGCTTCGCGTTGGCTCATTACCTGCCCGCGATCGAGAAGCAGGCGCTGCCGCGCAAGCGCTTCCATATCCACCTGTTGGCCGATGCAGTCGAGATCTGCGACACCGTCGGTCCCTATCGCAAATCGCTGCTGTACCTCGTGAGCCGCGCGCTGGAGACGTGCCACAAGATGCCGATCCTCGGGCTCGAACAGGCGTTCGACCCCAAGGCGAATCCGAAGTGGCACGAGGACGAGCTCGACAGCGTGAAGCGCTGGCAGAAGTTCTGGAGCGACAGCGGCAACGGCCTCGACGTGGTGAGCAGCAAGCAGGTCTCGACCGGCTCGCTCGGCCGCCGCGTCCGCGCGTGCCACGGCAGCTTCGACAACGACGCCACGACGATCGAGACGACGCTCAAGCGGATCACGGGCGAGAAGCCCGCGTTCGCGGTGGAGTGGATCGACTACTGAGAGGCGTAGCGAGTGATCCCGGCCGAGGTCACGCGCTGCAGTCGCCGCGCGTGCACCAGGTACTCGAGATGCGCCAGCGCTTCGCCGAACGCCAGGAACAGATGCATGCCCTTGAGCTCGCGACGGAACATCACCGGCAGCAGCTCGGCAGCGGTCTTCGGCTCGCGACAGCGCTCCTGCACCTTCGCGAGTTGCTCTTCGTGATGCGAGGTCAGATCGTCGATGCGCTGCTGCAGACCGTAGAACGGCACGCCGTGCGACGGCAGCACCAACGTTTCGGTCGCGAGCTTGCGCAGTCGCTGTAGCGAATCGAGATACGAGCCGAGCGGATTCGGGTCCGGGATGTGAAAGCCGTAACTGATGTTGGAAGAAATCGAGGGCAGCACCTGGTCGCCACTGATCAGCACTCGCGCCGGCGCATTTGACAGACACAAGTGGCCCTGCGCGTGGCCGTCCGTCTGCAGCGCCAGCCATTCGTTGCCACCCCAGTTCAGCGTGTCGCCGTCGGCCACGAAATGCTCCACCTGCGGCAAGCCACTCGTCATGCGGCCGAACCGCTCCGGCTTGAACATCGGCTGCACCTGCGCAGCGTCTTGCAGGCCGTGCGAGTGGAAGAACTCCTCGATCTGCCCTGCCTGCGGCCGGCCTTCGCCAGTGCTCATCACACGCACCATGTCGTAAGTGCGTGACGACATGAGCACGGGCACTCGATAGCGTTCCTGCAACCACGCGGCGAGGCCGCTGTGATCCGGATGGATGTGCGTGATGAACACGGCGCGCACCGGCTGCGTCGCGAACGTCTCGCGCTCGATCGACTCCCACGCCTCCTTGCCCATCTGCACGGCCATGCCCGTGTCGACGATCACGCAGCCGCCCTCGGTCGCGACCAGCCACACGTTGATGTGATTGAGATCCATGGGCAGCGGGATGCGCGCCCAGCGCACGCCCGGAGCGATCTCGACGCTCGTGCCCGGCGCGGGCGGCGGGACGCTGACGTACTTGAGACGCTTGGGCGCGGACGCGAAGGTTTCGCCCTCCGCCGTGACGGCGGGCGCAGCTTGCGAAGTGTCGGATTTCATCGGTCGCGTATCATGCGGCGAAACGTCACCAAAGGTGAAATTCCGCCATGCGATTTGTGCTGCGATTTGCGACTGGTTTCATGCTCCTCGTCCTGGCATGCGGCGCGGGAGCCGCAATGGCAGCGCCGTCCGCCGCCGAGCGCACGCTCGTGAAGCGCGTCCAGGCGCAGCAGGACAGCTCGATCGCGCTGCTGGAACAGATCGTCAATATCAACAGCGGCACGATGAATTTCGCCGGCGTGCGCAGTGTCGCGGACGTGCTGAAACCGCGCTTCGAAGCGCTCGGGTTCAAGGTGCGCTGGGAAGACGGCGCCGGCTTCGGGCGCGCCGGACACTTGATAGCGGAGCATCCAGGCAAGGGACGCCACGTGCTGCTGATCGGTCACCTCGATACGGTGTTCGAGCCGAACCATCCGTTCCAGCGCTTCACCCGCGTCGATGCGCAGACCGTGAGCGGTCCGGGGACGTCCGACACGAAGGGCGGGCTCGTCGTCACGCTGGCGGCGCTCACTGCGCTGAAGGAGACGAAAGCGCTCGACGGCATGCACATCACGATGGTGATGATGGGCGACGAAGAAGATTCAGGCCGGCCGATCTCGCTCGCGCGTGCGTCGCTGGTGGAAGCAGCGAAGGCCGCCGACGTCGCGATCGGCCTGGAGAACGGCGCGGACGACTCGAAGACTGCGCTGACTGCGCGCCGCGGCTACACGGGATGGCAGATCGACGTCAAAGCGCGCAGCGCGCATTCCTCGCAGATCTTCACCGACGAAGTGGGCGCCGGCGCGATCTACGAGCTCGCGCGCATTCTCCACACGTTCTACGAGGAGCTGCACGGCGAAGAGCTGCTGACGTTCAACCCGGGGCTGATCGCCGGCAGCACGCAGCTCAACTTCGACCCGAAGGTGTTGCACGCCGAAACATTCGGCAAAGACAACATCGTCGCGCCCGTCGCCGTCGCGACCGGCGACTTGCGCACGATTTCGACGGAGCAGCTCGAGCGGACCAAGGAACGGATGCGCAAGATCGTCGCAGCGAGCCTGCCGGGCGCATCGGCAACGATTGCTTTCAGCGACAGCGGCGTGCCGATGCCGCCGACTGAAGGCAATCGCAAGCTGCTGTCGATGTACGACGCAGTCAGTCGCGATCTCGGGTTCGGTCCCGTGACGGCGGTCGATCCACGCCGCGCCGGTGCAGCAGACATCTCATACGCTGCGCCTTACGTGGAGATGGCGATCGACGGCATCGGCCTGCTCGGCCACGGCAACCACACCCCGGACGAAGTCGCGGATCTGCGGACATTCCCAGTCCAGTCCCAGCGACTCGCAGTGCTGCTACTCCGATTGAAATGACGGCTGAATAACGGCTAGTCAGACCTTGAAGAGGTGATCCAGCGGTCGCGCGGAGCGGCTGCTCGGAAAGACCTTCTCCTCAATCCCACTCTCCCCCGCCCCCAGATGCTCGGCGAGCACACTCTTCATGATCGCCCGCACATCCAGCGTCGGCCGCAGATCGCGGCCTTCATAGAGCGCGCTGTTCCCAAGCCCCGGCCAGTCCGCAACGACGCGCCCGCCCGCAACCGCACCACCGACGAGGAACGCGCACGTCGCGGTACCGTGATCCGTACCACCCGTGCCGTTCACCGCAACTGTCCGGCCAAACTCCGTGACGACCAGGATCGCGCAGCGTGACCACGCGCCGCCGAGGCCCGCGCGCAGACTGTTCAGCGCCTGATCCAGCCCACCCAAGCGGTTCGCGAGTTGACCGCGCTCTGCACCTTGGTTCGCGTGCGTGTCCCAGCCTGTCGCTTCCAGCACTGCGATCCGCGGACCGTCCGCGGCCGCGAGAAACTTGCCGGCTGCCGCAGCAACGGTGTTGAGCGCAGTGAGCGGATCGCGCCGGCCCGCGCCCATTGCTTCGCCTTCGCCGACGATGCTGTCGGCGGCGAGAGCCGATTGCAGGCGGCTCGCGAAATACTCGTCGGTCGAGTACAGATCGGCGATGCGCTGCAGAGTGTCGGCATCGGTATCCGGCAGCCGCGATGGCGCCCAGGAACCGACATGCGCGTCCCCGCGCAACACGAGCGGCACGTTCTGCGCGAGCGCGAGCGCAATCCGATCCGTCGCGCGCTGCTTCGCCTCGGGCAGCAACGGCAGCGCGCGATTCAACCAGCCATCGTGCGCGGACTTGGGCGCGCTCGTGCCGTTTTCGAGCAGGTCCTGGCCGTCGAAGTGCGAGCGCTCGCGATACGGGGATGCGACCGCGTGAAAAACGATCAGTTCTTTGGATTGATAGCGCTCGTGCAGCAGGGTCAGCGACGGATTCAGCGCGAACAGGCCGTTCAACTTCAGTTGCGGCGCCGTGATCGCCAGCGCACCGCGTTTCGATGCGTATGCGCCATCGCCGTACGCGGGTACGGCCGCGAGACCATCGAGTGCACCCCGCAGGATGACGAGCACGAAGCGCGCGTCGGTGGCGACGTCGGCGAAGACGCAACGCGGCAGCATTGCGGCTGCGCCTGCGACCAGCGCTCCACTCATGAATGCGCGACGGGTGGTCGATTTCATCGGCGCTGGAACTCCGGACTGGCGAGCAGCAGCGTGATGCCCTGCTCTGCGCTCGCGGCGCGCGTGATCGCGACGCGGGTGCGCTCATTGAGAGCAGCACCGAGCGATCGCTCGCCGAGACTCAACGGTTGCTCGCGACTGGCGACGCGCGCAGCGACGGACCCCGCCCACTCGATGCGCTTCAGCAATGCATCCGGGCCGTCCCATTGCGTCGCCGTGTCCGGCCATCCCGCCGGCGACCCCGGGGTGTACGGTCGCTGCCCCAGCAGCTCGAATGGCGCGGCGACCTGACGCGCCTCGGCCGGAACATAATCAAGCGCGCGGAACGTCGAGACGACCAGTTCGTGCGGCGTCTTGAACTTCGTCGCGGGCACTGCCCACGCGGCCGGAGTGTCGAGCACAGCTCGATGCACCGTCGGCAGATCGCCGCTGCTGTCGAGAAACGCTTTGGCGATCCGCTCGACCGCGTCGGGCGCAGGCTCGTCGGCGATGAAGTGTCGAGCGAGCTTGGATGCGATGTGCCGCGCAGTGGCGGGATGTCTGGCGAGATCGGCGAGCACAGCGCGCGGCTGCGCGACACCCGACTGACTGTAGCGCGTGCCGAGAATCGTCTTCGTGCCCGCCTCGTGTGCGATGTCGTGAAAGGCGAACTTGCCGGGCTCGCCGCCGTTGCGAAATCGATCGGTGCCGATCGACCAGCCGGTGAGCGCGCGGGCGAACGTGGTGACGTCCTGCTGGGTATAGCCGCCGTCGACGCCGAGCGTGTGAAGCTCGAGAATCTCGCGCGCCAGGTTCTCGTTGATCCCGAGCTTGCGATCGTTGCTCGGTGCGCGCCGGCCGCGACGCTGCGCGAGCTGCGAGTCCGGGCCGATGGAAGCCTGGTTATCGAGATACAGGATCATCGCGGGATGCGCTTCGACCGCCGTCAACATGTCCATGAAGCGTCCTGCAACGTGCGGGCGGATCGCCTCGTTCTCGAGCGCGCCGGCGAGCGCCAGGACCTGCGGCTTGTCGGCGGAGACTGCGAAGTGGTTGGTCCAGAAATGCACCAGGCGCTCGCGAAACGATTCTTCGGTCTGCACGGCAACGCGATAGCGCGCGGCAACCTGGTCGAGGTAGTAGGGAACGAGCTTCGCACGCAGGCCGCCGAGCAGGCGCTTCGCCGCCTCGCCGTCCGACTTCGCGTCGTTGCGCTCGCGGCGCAGCTCGGAGTAGCTCGTGAAGATCTCGGCCGAGGACGGCAGGCGGGCGATCTCCGGCGGCAGCGGCCGCGAGCCGGTGATCTGCTGCTTCAGCCAGCCGCGCGGATCGTCGCGCACGCGGTCGAGCTCGCCCGGGCGGGCACCCAGGCCAAGGCGATTGGCCGCGGTAACGGCGTCGAGGGTCATGCCAGTGATAACGGACCACCGGACCGTAGGTTGACGGGGAGTCAGGGTGAAGCCTGACCCCCAGGATCAGTAGAGGTTGTGGGTCAGGCTTTAGCCTGACATCAAGACCCGGTCATCGGCTCGGAGATGAGCTCGGTTTCGGACTTCTTCGCAGCGAGCAAATCGACGACGCGCTCGTCGCTGCGCAGGATGAAGCTGTTGCCGGTCTGCTGCTTCGCGAGCTTCTTGACGTGCGCCAGCAGGTGCGCGACGGCATCCGCACTGCCCGCCCCGCTCGTCTGCGAATCCAGCGCAGCAACCGACACCGTCAGCAGCGGATAGCTCTGCTTCTTTTCGTCGCGATCGGACGCCGTGATCTTGCCGGCCGCCGCATGCTCCGGCGAGTAGAAGTTCGCGACCGTCGCAGTAAAGCGCTGGATGATGCGGTTCACCCGCTCGCGCCAGTCGGCCGAGCGCATCACCACGATGAAGTCGTCGCCGCCGACGTGCGCGACGAAGTCGAGGCGCGCCGAGAACATGTTCTTGAGCAGGCCGGCGAGGTGCAGGATCACCTGGTCGCCCTGCGCGTAGCCGTACACATCGTTGTACGGCTTGAACGAGTCCAGATCGAAATACGCGACCACGAAGCGCTTGCGGTTCTCGATCAACCGGTCGATACAGCTACGCAGCGCCGCGTTGCCCGGCAGCAGCGTTAGCGGGTTGGAATGCTTGGCCGATTGCAGCTGCTGCTCGGTGATCAGGCGAAGAACGTCGATGGTCTGGCCGAGGCCGTGATAGCGGCCGTCCTTGGTGATCACGAACTCTTCGGTCAGGCGCGGGCGGCCCTTCTGCGTCACGAGCCGGCTGACCTGCTCGAGCCGGAGCTGGCCGTCCACCAGCAAGGTCGGCGACTCCATGATCGCGGTCACCGGCTTCTTGTTGTAGATCTCCGGGTGCAACGGCTTGGCGAGCAGGTCGAACAGCTGCTCCCGCCGCACGACGCCAAGAGGGCGCCCGTCCTGCACGACCGGCAGCGTCAGATGATCGGGATGATCGCGAAACAGATCGGCCAGCTCATGCACGCGCATGTCCGGCGCGACCGGCCGCACGTACGCGGCAATGTGCTCCGCGCACAGCGCCGTATGCGTAACGATCGAGCGGTCGAGCGATTCGAGCTGCTGCAGCGCTGCCATCGGTGCGACATCCGGCCGCCCGAACAGGTTGCCCTGCAGGCGATCGATGCCGAGGTCGACCAGCTCGCGGCACTCGCGCTCGGTCTCGACGCCTTCCGCGATGACGCGGCAGCCCATGGCGCGGCCCATGTCGAGCATCGAGCGCACGAACTCGAGCTTGGTCTGGTCGGAGTCGATGCCGCTGACGAAGTAACGATCGATCTTCACGTAGTCGGGCTTGAGCTCCGACCAGGTGCGCAGGCCCGACGAGCCGGCGCCGAGATCGTCGATGGCGATCGCGCAACCCGCCTCGCGCAGGCGCTGCAGCGTGGAGCGCAGGCGCGCGTAGTCGTCGAGCAGGCTTTCTTCGGTGAGCTCCATCACGAGGCGATCTGTTGGCATGCCCGCCTGCGCGGCGTAGTCGAGGAAGCGCGTGGCGAAGTGTGGCTCTTCGTAGACGGTGTCCGGCGAGACGTTGACGAACAGCAGCCCCGCGACGCGCGAGGCTGCAAAGCGCTTGAATGCGTTCTGGATGCAGAGGAAGTCGAGCTGCAGCTTGCAGCCGTTCTTGCGCGCTGCCTCGAACAGGTTCTGCGGCGAGTGCAGCCAGCTATCGGAGGGACCGCGCGTCAGCGCTTCGAAGCCGCAGATGCCGCGCGAGCGCGGATCGACGATCGGCTGGAACAAGGTCGAAATGCGTCCCTCGCGCACCAGCTCGGTGAGCTCGTGCGTCGCGGCGTCGAGCCTGCGCAATCGCAAGGTCGGCGAGTCGGGGCGGACTTCGGACATGCGCCGGGGCACCCTTCGAGGGGCTGTAGTACAGGCGCATTACGTTAATCGCCGCGCGATCCGCGGTCCGAGACACGCATCGCAACACTGAGGCGAAGCCTGACACGGACGTCAGGCGGAAACGGAGGATATGTGACAGGGGTCACACGACCCCTGTACGCGTTACCGCTTCATCGCGTCGAAGAAGTCCGCGTTGGTCTTCGTGTCCTTCATCTTGTCGATGAGGAACTCGATCGACGCGAGCTCGTCCATCGGGTGCAGGAGCTTGCGCAGGATCCAGATCTTCTGCAGCTCGTCGCCCGAGGTGATCAGCTCTTCGCGGCGCGTGCCGGAACGGTTGATGTTCACCGCCGGGAATACGCGCTTCTCCGACACGCGGCGATCCAGGTGGATTTCCGAGTTGCCGGTGCCCTTGAACTCTTCGTAGATCACGTCGTCCATGCGCGAACCGGTGTCGATCAGCGCGGTGGCGAGGATCGTCAGCGAGCCGCCTTCCTCGATGTTGCGCGCGGCGCCGAAGAAGCGCTTCGGGCGCTGCAGGGCGTTCGCGTCGACACCGCCGGTGAGCACCTTGCCGGAGCTCGGTACCACGGTGTTATACGCACGCGCCAGGCGCGTGATCGAGTCGAGCAGGATCACGACGTCGCGCTTGTGCTCGACCAGCCGCTTCGCCTTCTCGATCACCATCTCGGCGACCTGCACGTGACGCGTGGCCGGCTCGTCGAACGTCGAAGACACGACCTCGCCGCGCACGGTGCGCGCCATCTCGGTCACTTCCTCGGGACGCTCGTCGATGAGGAGCACGATCAGGTACACGTCGGGATGGTTCGAGGTGATCGACGTGGCGATGTTCTGCAGCAGCATCGTCTTGCCGGCTTTCGGCGGCGAGATGATCAGGCCGCGCTGGCCTTTGCCGATCGGCGCGACCAGGTCGATGATGCGCGCGGTCAGGTCCTCGCTCGAGCCGTTGCCGCGCTCCAGCTTCAGACGCTTGGTCGGATGCAGCGGGGTCAGGTTCTCGAACAGAACCTTGTGACGCGCGCCCTCCGGCGAATCGAAGTTGATCTCGCCGACCTTCAGCAGCGCGAAGTAGCGCTCGCCGTCTTTGGGCGGACGGATCAGGCCGGAGATCGAGTCGCCGGTGCGCAGGTTGAAACGGCGGATCTGGCTCGGGCTGACGTAAATGTCGTCCGGCCCCGCGAGATAGGAGCTGTCGGAGGAGCGCAGGAAGCCGAAGCCGTCCTGCAGGATCTCCAACACGCCGTCGCCGTAGATGTCCTCGCCGCTGCGCGCATGCGCCTTGAGGATCGAGAAGATGATGTCCTGCTTGCGCGAGCGGGCCAGGTTCTCCAGCCCCATCTTCGTCGCAATCTCGACCAGCTCGGACACCGGTTTGAGCTTGAGCTGCGTCAGGTTCATCGACTGACGCGATGCTGCGAGCTCCGATGGGGAAATGATGCCTACGTCGTCGGCTTCGAAGTCGTCGACCGGCAGGTCGTCGTGCATCTGCCGATGGTTGCCGCCGCGGTCGCGGTTGCCGTCGTTGCCACGATTGGGCCGACCACCACCGCCACCTTTGCCCGGGCGGTTGCGGGCTTGATTACCTAAATAGCCTCTCACAGCTTGCTGTCCAGAAATGCGACCAGGTCTGATTTACGGGGGGCTCCGACCTTCTGGCCTTCGACCTGGCCGTTTTTGAAGAGGATGAGGGTCGGAATGCTGCGCACGTTGAAGCGCTGCGATGTCTTGGGGTTCTCGTCGACGTTGAGCTTCACGATCGTCAGCTTGTCGCGGTACTCCTCGGCGAGGTCGTTCAGCATGGGGGCGATCGCCTTGCAGGGGCCGCACCACTCGGCCCAGAAGTCGATCAGCACCGGGCGCGGTGCCTTGAGGACGTCCTGCTCGAAGCTGGTGTCGCTGATGTGCACGATCTTTTCACTCTTGTCGCTCGTCACCCAAAAATTCTCCTGTGGAAGTGAGGTGCGCTCGCACGGCAGCGCAACGCGGCGCGCGTGGACGCAGGAAAAAACCTCGAAGGATAAAGCCGAAGCAAAACCGAAGTGACTCGTCAGTCCTGCTCGGGCACAATGCGCGTGGTCTAAAAGGCTGGTCAGCCTCCGTCAAAACTCTCTATCGAGCTCAGACACATCAAACATCTATTCGACATGGCACCCCACATGGCACGCCGGCGGGGGACTTTCTACGAGGAGCTTGGAGCCGGTGATCCGGTCGGGGCGGGAGCGGAGACTTCCGCTGCGTTGGGGCTTATTAGAACCGCAGGCATGGCAATTTGCAAGCGGGCCCCATCGCCCCCATTGAACGTGTCGCCCGAATCTTCGGCGAAGTTTCCTCTCGTCGCACTTCTCATCACGAATGGCTGATTCGCATTTAACAGAGCTTTCCTTCTCCAGTCTCCACCTGCCGGAAACGCTGCAGAAGGGTCTGGCCGACGCCTCGTTCGAACGCTGCACGCCGATTCAGGCGCAGACGCTGCCGCAAGCGCTGGCGGGTCTCGACGTCGCCGGACAGGCACAGACAGGGACAGGGAAAACCGCAGCGTTCCTGGTCGCGATGTACGCGCGGCTGATCCGCGCCGAGGCGGTGCCCTCGCGCAATCTCAATGCGCCGCGCGCTCTGATCATCGCACCAACGCGCGAGCTGGCCGTGCAGATCCATCGCGACGCCGAGGTGCTCGGCTCGCACACCGGCTTGACGCTCGGCCTCGCGTTCGGCGGCGTCGATTACGACAAGCAGCGCCATCAGCTCGAGCAGGGCGTGGACGTCCTCATCGGCACGCCCGGGCGCATCATCGACTTCGCGAAGCAGCGGGTCTTCGATCTGCGGGCGGTGCAGGTCCTGGTGCTCGACGAAGCCGATCGCATGTTCGATCTCGGCTTCATCAGCGACATCCGCTGGATCCTGCGCCGGCTGCCGGCGCCCGAGCAGCGCCTCAACATGCTGTTCTCGGCGACGTTGTCGCACCGGGTGCTGGAGCTCGCCTACGAGCACATGAACGACCCGACGCTGGTACGCATCGAGCCGGACAAGATGACCGTCGACCGCGTGCGTCAGGTGATCTACTACCCCTCGAACGACGAGAAGCCGCGCCTGCTGGTCGGACTGCTCAAGCACATGGATCCGCGCCGGAGCATGGTGTTCGTCAATACCCGGCGCGCGGCGGAACAGATCGAGCAGCTGCTGCGCGGCAACCAGATCAACGCCGAAGCGATCTCCGGCGACGTGCCCCAGCGCAAGCGGCTGCGGATGCTGCGCGACTTCCACGAAGGCACGCTCGCGGTGCTGATCGGCACCGATGTCGCCTCGCGCGGCCTGCACATCCCGGACGTCAGCCACGTCTTCAACTACGACCTGCCGCAGGATCCCGAGGATTACGTTCACCGCATCGGCCGCACCGCGCGCGCCGGCGCGGAAGGCGATGCCATCAGCTTCGGCTGCGAGGAATACGTGATCTCGCTGCCGGACATCGAGGCCTACATCGGCCGCAAGATTCCCGTCGCGCCGGTGCCGCAGGACATGCTGCCCGAGATCGTCGCGCCGGCGCCGGTACGCCATCGTCATGGCGGGCGCGGCCGGCCGCACGAGGGCGGCGGACATCGCGGCGGCGGACGCCGCGGCGGTCCGCGTCGCGATGGCGGTCCGCGTCGCGACGGCCCACGTGGCGACGGAAATGTGCGGTCGACCCGGCCGCCGCGACCGGAGCGCCCGGCAGCGGCGAGCGGCACTACCCAGCAGAACCCGGAAGGCGGCGCACCGGCCGGGGATCCCAACAAGCGGCGGCGGCGCCGACGTCGCGGCAAACGCTCCGGCGAGAGCGCTCCGGTCAATCCCGAAAGCTAGCCGAGCAGCTCTTCGATCCGCTCTACGGTCGGGAAATCGGCGATCGTACGCACGTGCTGAGTCGAGTCCGGACGCGTGATTGCGAAGATCTGTCCGATGCCGTGCGCCCGTGCCGCGTTCAGCACGGCAACGCTGTCGTCGACGAACAGGCACCGTGTCGGATCGAAATCGAGCTGCGCCTGCAGCTTCGCCCAGAATTGCGGCTGCTCCTTCGGCACGCCCAAGTCGTGCGAGCTGACGATGCGCTCGAAATAGCCTGCCACCCCGGTCTGCTCGGTCTTGATCTCCAGTACGCCGCGATGCGAGTTCGTCACCAGCACGGGATCGAAGCCGCGTGCGTGCAGCGTCTGCAGAAACCGCTCGGCGCCCGGAAGGAACCTGACGTGCCCGCGCTCCGCACGTTTCAGCGTGGCGATGTCGAGGGCCAGCTCGCGGGTCCAGAAGTCGATGCAGTACCAGTCGAGCGTTCCCTGCTTGGCGACGAACAGGGGCGTGAGCTTCGCGCGCGCGGCCTCGAGCGACAGCTCGTGACGCCGCGCGTAATGCTCAGGCAGCACTTCCAGCCAGAAATAGTTGTCGAAGCGCAGGTCGAGCAGCGTGCCATCCATGTCCAGCAGCACGGTGTCGATCTGGTCCCAGTCCGGTCGGTTCATTGCGCCGTATCATAAGGGCAATTCGGCGAGGAGTTTTTGCATGCAGTTGAGCTGGGGTCTGCTGATCCTGATCCTGCTGGCGGTCGCAGTCCTGTGGTTCTGGCAGGACAGCCTGGCCGCGCGCGAGAGCGCGAACGCTGCGGCGAAGGAAGCCTGCACCCGCCTCAGCCTGCAGTTTCTCGACGGCACCGTGGCCTTCGCACGGCTCGCGCTCGTTCGTGTCGACGGCTGGCTGCAGCTTCGCCGCACTTACGTGTTCGACTACACCGCGACGAGCATCGAGCGACGCCAGGGTTTCGTGCTGCTCACCGGCCGGCGGGTCGATTCGGTCGGCTACGCGCCGGGCGAGACGCCGGCGGACGCCGCGAGCGTCCGGCCCGACTCCGTCGCGCCGCACAGCAATGGCCGTGACGGGGGCAGCAACGTGCTGCAGCTTCGCGACTGGCGCGAGCGACGAGGGCCGGAAGACCCGGATTAGCTCGCCATGCGTGGGTCTGTTGCGTAAAGTACGCGGCGATGACCGAATCGGAAAACAAGGTCGAGACCGAGACGTTCCGACGGCTGGAGCGGCTGCGGGAACTGCGCATCGAGCATCGCGACCTGGACGACGTCATCAACCGGCTGCAGATGGACCTGTACGTCAACGAAGTGCAACTGCGACGCCTCAAGAAACGCAAGTTGATGTTGAAGGATCAGATCGCGCGCCTCGAAAGCGAGCTGATCCCCGACCTCAACGCATAAACGAACCACCGAACCGACGATGCAGGAACTGCTGCGAAATGTGGGCCGCCAGCTCGAGGCGCTGCTCACCCCATCGTCGCTCCTGCAGATCGCCGCCATCCTGGTCGCAGTACTGCTCGCGCTGTGGTTCGGCCGACAGGTGCGCAGCACCGAGCGGGCCAAAGCGGCGCTGGTCCAGCGCGGTTTCCAGGCACGCGTCACCGAAGCGGTCCTGATCGTCAGCCCGCATATCGCTGCGTTGGTGCTGATCGCGATGTTCGGCGGCGTGCTGCACGCGATCAAAGCGGAGAGCCACCTCGTCGATCTCGCGATCACGCTCGCGGGGCTGATGCTGCTGATCCGCCTCGGCGTCTACATCGTCCGCATTTCGCTCGGCAACCGCACCAAGGGCTGGGGCGACACGATCACCTTCGTGGTCTGGGGCGTGTTCGCGTTGCACCTGCTCGGCTGGTTCGATCCGCTGGTGCAGGCGCTCGACAGCGTCGGCATCAACGCCGGCAAGGGCAAGATCACGCTGTGGTCGGTGCTGAAGATCCTGTTCACCGTCGGCGCGTTCATGCTGGTCGCGATCTGGATCGCGCGCTGGTTCGAGCGGCGGCTGATGGCGATGCAGGGTCTCGCGCTGTCGATGCGCATCGGCATCGCGAAATTCGCGCAGGCGTTCCTGATCGGCCTGTCGATCCTGCTGGGTCTCAACGCGTCGGGCCTCGACCTGACGACGCTCAACGTGCTCACCGGCGCGATCGGTATCGGTCTCGGCTTCGGCCTGCAGGCGATCGCGGCGAACTTCGTCAGCGGTTTCGTGCTGCTGATGGATCGATCGATCAAGCCCGGCGACGTCATCAGCTTTACGGGCACGACCGGTACCACCACCGAGGGGTTCGGTTGGGTGCAGGAGCTGCGCGGCCGTTACGTCGTGGTGCGCGACCGCGATGGCGTCGAAACGCTGGTGCCGAATCAGCACCTGATCACGAATCCCGTCATCAACTGGAGTTACACCGATCCGCGCGTGCGCCTGAAGCTGCCGGTGCGCGTCAGCTACGACTGCGATCCGGAAGAAGCGCTCGCAGTGCTGTTGAAAGCCGCCGAGGATCACAAGCGCATCCTGCGAGAGCCGGCACCGGTGTCGCGCATGATGGGCTTCAACGACTACGGCTTCGACCTGGAGCTGCGCTTCTGGATCTCCGATCCGCAGGAAGGCGTGAACAACGTGCGCTCCGACGTCAACCGCGCGATCTGGCGGCTGTTCCAGGAGCACAAGATCAAGATCCCGGTCGCGCAGCGCGAGATCAGCGTGCACATGAGCGATCGCAGCCCGATCGCGCGCGACGTGTGACCGTGACCAGCATTCCCGACGCAGCCATCGAGCTGCGCTTCATCCGCGCGGGCGGGCCCGGCGGCCAGAACGTCAACAAAGTCGCGAGCGCCGTGCAGCTCCGCTGCGACCTCAAGCTCTGGCCCGAGCTGCCCGAGCGCGTGCGCCAGCGACTGCGCACGCTCGCCGGTCGACGCATCACGGACGACGACGTGATCATCATCAGCGCGCAGCGCTTTCGCACACAGGAACACAACAGGCGCGATGCGCTGGAACGGCTGTCGGAACTGGTCGAGCAGGCGCGCATCGAGCCGAAGGTGCGACGCCCGACGAAGCCGACCCGCGCGTCGAAGCAGAGAAGGCTGGAGCACAAACAGCAGCGCAGTCAGGTCAAGCGCGGGCGCGGCGCAGTGAAAGATTTCGATTAGAGCGCGATCGAAATTCCCAGGCGCAGTTGCGAGTCGAGCTTGCGGTTGTAATCCAGCAGACTCTCCCCGTAGCCGTTGAAGTACTGCAGCATCAACCACCCCGTCAGATCCCCGCCGCTCAGCTTCGACAACGGATACGACGCATTCAGCTCGATGCTGCCGAAGTCGCTGCGAGTGCCTTTGCGCAGCACGCCCCAGAAATCCAATCCACCCTTGCTGCCGAAGCCGGCGAGCCAGTCGACGTAACCGCGGTAGTCGTCGATGTCCGGGTTGTCGCTCGCGGCGATGTAGTTGTGAATCAGCGGCGCAAAATACGCGCGCAGTCCGTCCGGATCGCCGAACGTGAGCGTCGGCCGCGCATACAGCATGTTGTAGCTGCGCGAAGCGTCGCCGTCCTTGCCGTTCGATTCGTGGCCGAAGCCGCTCTCGACGCCGAATCGCAGGTTGCCATCGAGGAAGCGCGCGAGATCGTAGTTCGCGTAGAACAGTCGCGGCCGATAGCTGGAGTCCGTGAACGGCTTCGACAGATCGCCGAGGTCCCACAACGAAGTCTGCGAGAACGACAGGTACAGGTCGTCGATCCAGGGCAGACTCCGCGCCAGCCGCCCGTGATTGTCGAACAGCCGGAAGCGCAGGCTGATCTGGAACTTCGCATTCAAGCCGCCATCGCCGCCGACGATGAAGTACACGGGCTCATAGACGGACACCGCGAGCGGCGGCGGCTTGTCGATCAGCGCGGTGCCGCCGGCGGCAGCTACCGCGGCCGGCGTCGAGTTCCAGGTCGCATTCGATGCCGGATCGGGCGGCGTGATCTGCACGGCGACGCGGTTGGTGCGCAGGCCCGTCAGCGTCAGCGTTGCTGTTTCGGTCACGCCCTGCGGAACGCCGCCACGCAATGCGACTTTCAGGAACTGCCGCGGAGCGATCTCGAATTCGCCGCTGCGCTCGGGCTTGAAATCGAGTACAGCGACCGAGCGTGCTGTCTCGAGGCGTGCGTGCAGCGAGGCCGGCAGCTCCGCGTGCAGCGGCGCGTCGCTCTCGTTCAGAATCGTGAGATCCGCATGCAGCGGCGCTCCGGCAACCGCGGCTCCGTCCGGCACGGAGAGAATGTATTCGGCGTGCGCGGCCGGGCCAGCCGCGAGCAACGCCGCCGCTGCGAGCAGGCGAATGATCGTCATGAATTGCCTCAACGGTGCGTGACTTGCAGCACGCTGTTACGGATCTGCTCGTGCAGCACCAGCTGCGCATCGTCGGCGACAGCAGGCAGCATGTCCGTATAGGTGAGCCGGCCCTCGGCGCTGACGCCGAGGACGTTACGGTTGCGCAACAGGTCGATGAAGTTCTTGAACAGCGCCTTGTCGAAGAACTCCGGTGAGTTCAATTCGTAGAGCAGCGACATGCGCTGCGCCATGAGCTGGCATTGCGATTCGAGTACGTCCTGGCTGATGCGGCCGCTGCCGGACTTCAGCAGCACGGCGATCACCAGGTAGTAGCGCTCGATGATCGGCACCGTCACGTGCGCCAGCACCGACAGCTGCACGGCTTCGGTCGAGCCCGTCGGCGGCCGGCGCCATTGCGTGCCGCCGTCCACGGATTCCAGCAGGCCGTGATTCGCCATGTCGTCGAGCGCTTCGAGCACGGTGGTCGTGACTTCATCCTCGCGCCAGCGCAGGAACAGCTCGTCGTGCATGTACGGATAGATGCGCCACATCAAGCGCTGGATGTCCTCGGTGCGCATCGTGCGGTTGTTGAGGAAGCAGCAGGCCACCAGCGACGGCAGTACCATCAGGTGCAGCACGTTGTTGCGGAAGTAGGTCATGAGAACGGAGTTCTCTTCGGTCATCTGCAGTACGTCGCCGAGCGGATGCTTGTTTCGTTGCAGCACCCCCATGCGCTCGCCATGACGGACCATCGAATTGCCGTCCGCATCGGTGATCCAGATCAGCGGCGAGTACGGCGCCTGTCGTAACAGCGACGCGTACAGCTCGAGCTGCCTGATCAGGTCGGTTTCCAGCATCGACTGCTTCGGCGTCGCCAGCAGCAC
>DATENH010000175.1:0-8758 GCA_035275145.1 Steroidobacteraceae bacterium
GACTCCAACGCGCCCTTTCCCTTACCGTGGCGCGCCGCCGTCCGGCGGCACTCCATTTCCATACGTCCCTTACGGAGCCGGGTGTGAGCAAGATTCTGGTGGGCCTGAAGCGCGTCGTGGACTACAACGTCCGCGTCCGCGTCCAGCCGGACGGCACGGGTGTCGTGACCGACGGCGTCAAGATGAGCATCAATCCCTTCGACGAGATCGCGCTCGAAGAGGCGCTGCGCATCAAGGAGAAAGGCGGCGCCAGCGAGGTCATCGTCGTCAGCATCGGCCCGGCCGATACCCAGCAGCAGCTTCGCACGGGTCTCGCCATGGGCGCCGACCGCGCGATCCTGGTCCAGGCAGAGGGCCAGCTCGAGCCGCTGGCCGCGGCGCGCGTGTTCCTCAAGCTGGTCGAGAAGGAATCGCCGCAGCTCGTGATCCTCGGCAAGCAAGGCATCGACGACGACAACAACCAGACCGGCCAGATGCTCGCCGCACTGTGGAATCGGCCGCAGGCGACATTCGCCTCCAAGGTCGAGCTCGATGGCGCGAAGGCGAGGGTCACGCGCGAAGTCGACGCGGGCCTGGAGACGATCGAGGTCGATCTGCCGGCGGTGATCACCAGCGACTTGCGCCTCAATGAGCCGCGCTACGTGAAGCTGCCCGACATCATGAAAGCGAAGAAGAAGCCGCTCGATACCATCGCCATCGCTGGTCTCGGCGTCGACGCCGGTACGCAGTTCAAGACGACCAAGTACGAACCCCCCGCCGCGCGACAGAAGGGCATCATGGTGAAAGACGTCGCCGGGCTCGTCGCGGCGCTCAAGCAGAAAGGTTTGCTGTAATGGCCAAGATTCTCATCGTTGCCGAGCATGCGAACGGCAAGCTCAATCCCGCCACCGCCAAGTGCGTGACCTGCGCGAGCCAGATTCAGGGCGCGCAGATCGACGTCGCGGTGCTCGCCGATGACGCTGGCGCAGTCGCGACACAGGCGGCCGCGATCCAAGGCGTCAAGCGCGTGTTGAAGATCGAGAATGCCGCGAACAAGGAGCCGCTCGCCGCCGTCCTCGCGCCGCAAGTCGCCGCCGCTGCTGCCGACTACACGCACGTCTTCGGCCCGTCGACGACTTTCGGCAAGGACTTGATGCCGCGCGTCGCGGCGCTGCTCGGTGTCGGTCAGCTGAGCGACATCATGGCCGTGGAGTCCGCGCACAAGTTCCGCCGCCCTGTTTACGCGGGCAATGCGGTGATCACGGTGGAAGCGCCGCAGGACAAGAAGCTCGTGGCAACTGTTCGCACGGCGTCGTTCCAGCCTGCTGGGTCCGGTGGCAGCGGTAGCGTCGAGTCCGCGAAGGTGAGCGCGGAGCTGCCGACCCACACACGCTTCATCACGCGCTCGGCTGCAGCGACGGGTCGTCCGGATCTGCAGACCGCCTCGCGCGTCGTTTCAGGCGGGCGCGCGCTCGGCAGTGCGGACAATTTCAAGATCATCTACAGCCTGGCGGACAAGCTCGGCGCCGCAGTGGGCGCGTCGCGCGCCGCGGTCGATGCGGGTTACGCCGCTAACGATCTGCAGGTCGGTCAGACCGGCAAGATCATTGCGCCGGAGCTGTACGTCGCGATCGGGATTTCGGGCGCGATCCAGCACCTGACGGGCATCAAGGATGCGCGCACGATCGTCGCGATCAACAAGGATGGCGAGGCGCCGATCTTCGAGGTCGCCGACATCGGGTTGGTCGGCGACCTGTTCACGGTACTGCCTGAACTTGAAAAGGCACTGGGATAGGCTGAAGGCTGTAGGCTCCAGGCTGTAGCCAGAATGAGAACTTCTCGATTCTGGCTACAGCCCATGGCCTGCAGCCTATAGCCTAGAGCTGAGTCAGGGCGTGCTCGGCGCTCGACACCTTGAACTCGCCCTTCTGCTCGACGTTGACCTGCTTCACGATCCCGTTGTCGATGACCAGCGAGAAGCGCTGACCGCGCATTCCCATCCCGAAGCCGGTGGCGTCCAGCTCGAGGCCGAGCGCCTTGGTGTACTCGCCGTTGCCGTCGGCCAGCATGTCGACTTTTCCATCCGTGTTCTGCGCCTTGCCCCAGGCCTTCATCACGAACGCGTCGTTCACCGACAGGCAGGCGATGGTCGCCACGCCCTTCTTCTTGATGTCCGCAGCCTTCTCGACGAAGCCCGGCAGGTGCTTGGCATCGCAAGTGGGTGTAAACGCGCCCGGCACCGAGAACAGCACGACCTTCTTCCCCTTGAAGTAGTCGTCGGCACTGACCTTCTGCGGCCCATCCGCCGTGGCGAGCGTGAGCGATCCGGACGGCATCTTGTCTCCGACTTTGATGGGCATGGCGAAGTCCTCTGTAAAAAGCACAAATGAAGCACGCCCCGGAGCCGGGGCGCGTCGAAATTCTAACGTAGGTCGCGGCGATCTACAGGAGTCGCAGGGCTCCGCGGGCGCCGAGGATATGCGAGCGCATCAGGGCGGCGCTCCACTCGCCGTCGCGCGCTTCCAGCGCACGCACGATTTCCAGGTGATGCGAGGCGCTGCGGATCAGGTCCTCGTCCTGGTAGGTGACGAAGGTCTTCATCATCACCGGCGATTCGATCAGCGACGACAAGGCCCCTACAAGGCGCGCGCTGCCGGCGAACTCGTGGATGCGTCGGTGAAACTGGCTGTTGAGATCGCCGACACGCTCCAGGTAACCCTCGGTCTTGCTGAGCGTCTCGTGATACTGATCCTCGGCAAGCTGGCGCAGCTCGATGATGCCTTCAGCGGTCATGCGGCGTGCGGCCCGCGCTGCACCGTAGGACTCCAGCATCGCCCGCAGCTCGAATACGTCATCGCGCTCTTCCGCCGTCCACTCGGCGACGATTGCGCCCTGATGCGGAACGAACTCGAGCAGCCCCTCCGCGTGGAGCTTGCGGAGCGCTTCCCGGACCGGTGTGCGGCTGACGCCTGCTACCGCGGCAACTTCCTGCTCGGTGATGCGGCACGCGGCTGGATACACTCCGCGCACGATTCGCTCGCGGACGGTCTGGTAAGCCTTGTCCACTGCTTTGGCCATGGTTTTCCCTTCGTATATTTTGTGAGGGCCGTGGCGGCCCAATGCCCGGCAGTGTATACGCGGTGGGAGCATCGATGACAGCTTTACGACGGCCCGCGCAGTCGGGATAAACCCCCCACCCGCAGCCCACTCACCAGCGCCCGGTAGCACGCTGCAGGTCGGGCTTCAGCCCGACAATCCGCCACTAAGCGGCTGATCTCTTTGGAAATCCGCCCGCCTTCGAAACCATGCTCGGCACCGGCTTGCCGCGTTGCTCCTGCAGCCAGCGGGCGGTTTCGATCAGCCGGCCGAGGTCGATGCCTGTGTCGAATCCGCTACGCGACAACATGTACAACAGATCCTCGCTCGCCACGTTGCCCGTCGCGTTCGGCGCGAACGGGCAGCCGCCGATGCCGCCGACGCTCGAATCCAATGTATGCACCCCGGCCATTACTGCTGCGTACGCGTTGGCGACCGCGGTGTTGCGAGTGTTGTGGAAGTGGCAGCGCAGCGGAATTCCGTTCAGCGCAGGCAGCAACTGCTCGACGAGTGCGGTGACTTGCCCCGGCACTGCGACGCCGATCGTGTCAGCGATCGCGATCTCGATGGGTTTCGACGCCGCGAGCCGGCGCGCGATTTCGATGACCCGTGAGGCCGGCACTTCGCCCTCGAACGGACAGCCGAACGACACCGAGATCGTGATCTGAGCGCGGATGCCGGCCTCGCGAGCCAGCGGCGCAATCTCTTCCCACGCGGCGATCGTCTCTTCGGTCGACGCGCCCTGATTGCTCTTGGCGAAGCTGTCGGTCGCCGCAGTCACCATGCCGATCTCGGTGCAGCCGGCGGCGAGCGCCCGATCGAAGCCGCGACGATTGAGCACGAGGCCGACGTATTGCACGTCCGAGCGCTTCGGCAAACCCGCCATCACCGCTTCCGCATCGGCCATCTGCGGCACGCGCTTGGGATTGACGAAGCTCGCCACTTCGACACGGCGAACCCCAGCGTCGACGAGCCGGCGGATCAGCTCGAGCTTGACCGGGGTCGCGAGCACGTCGGGCTCGCTTTGCAAGCCATCGCGCGGGCCGACTTCGACGATTTCGATGTGTCGGGGCATGGACAGATCCTACACCTCGCAGTCGGTCACGGCGCCCCGCGAGGCGCTGCTCACGACGCGTGCATACTTTGCCAGCACGCCTTTGCGCGCGTACGGCTCCGGTGCGCGCCACTCGCTGCGACGCTGAGCGAGCACGTCCGAGGCGACATCGAGCCGCATTTCGCGCGTTTGCGCATCGATCGTGATCGCATCGCCGTCGCGCACCAGTCCGATCGGACCACCGACGGCTGCTTCCGGTGCGATATGTCCGACGACGAAGCCGCGGCTGCCGCCGGAGAAGCGCCCGTCGGTGATCAACGCGACCTGGTCGGCAAGTCCGCGGCCGGCGATTGCACTCGTCGGGCTCAGCATCTCGCGCATGCCCGGCCCGCCCTTCGGCCCTTCGTAGCGAATCACCACGACGTCGCCCGCGGCGACCTTGCCGTCGAGAATCGCCTGTACGGAAGCTTCTTCGCCGTCGAACACGCGCGCGCGGCCCGTGAACGACAGCCCTTCCTTGCCGGTGATCTTCGCGACCGCGCCTTCCGGCGCGAGATTGCCGTACAGCACGACCAGGTGACTGTCGGGCTTGATGGGATTCGAGAACGCGCGAACGATGTCCTGGCTCTTCGGATACGGCTTCACGCCTTTGAGATTCTGCGCGAGCGTCTTGCCGGTGACCGTCAGGCAGTCGCCGTGCAGGAGTTTCCGATCGAGCAGCATCTTCATCAGCGGCTGAATGCCGCCGATGCGGATGAGCTCGGACATCGTGTACTTGCCGCTCGGCCGGAGATCGGCGAGCACCGGCACGCGCGTGCCGATGCGCGTGAAGTCATCGAGCTCCAGCGGAACGTTCGCGGCATGCGCCATCGCGAGCAAGTGCAGGACTGCATTCGTCGAACCGCTCAGGGCGATGACGACGGCAATCGCGTTCTCGAACGCCTCGCGCGTCAGGATCTGCGACGGCGTGATGCCCGCCTTCACCAGCCGTACGACCGCCCTGCCCGCGTCTTCGCAGTCCTTGACCTTGTGGCGCGAGACCGCCTCTTGCGCGGAGCTGTTCGGCAGGCTCATGCCGAGCGCTTCGATCGCCGAGGCCATCGTGTTCGCCGTGTACATGCCGGCGCAGCTACCGGGGCCCGGGATCGCCGTGCGCTCGATCTCATTCATCTCGCGCGCCGAGATCGCGCCATTGACGAACGCGCCGCGCGCTTCGAACACCGAGATGATGTCGCGGCGTTTCGCGCCGGGGCGGATCGTGCCGCCATAGACGAATACTGACGGCCGGTTGAGACGCGCAAGCGCCATGAGGCAGCCCGGCATGTTCTTGTCGCAGCCGCCGATCGCGACGATGCCGTCGAAGCCCTGCGCGCCCGAGACTGTCTCGATCGAGTCCGCGATGACTTCGCGCGACACCAGCGAGTACCTCATGCCGGGTGCGCCGTTGGAAATGCCGTCGGAGACGGTGATCGTGCCGAACGTCGTGCTCTTGCCGCCCGCCTTGTCGACCGCAGCCGCCGCTGCGCGCGCCAGCCGATCGATGTGCATGTTGCACGGAGTCAGGTTGCTCCACGTCGAGGCGACGCCGATGGCCGGCTTCTTGAAGTCCGCGTCCTTGTAGCCGACGGCGCGCAGCATCGCGCGGCTCGGCGCTTGCTTCAGGCCGTCGACGACTTCACTCGAGTAGCGGCGGGGATTGGGTTTGGCTCCGGAGGTTTTATTGCGAGGCATAGACTCACTGTTTGGAAGTTCTTCTCTTGGTTCCTTCGTGGAGCCCGGCGATGCGCATCGCCAGCTCCAGCGCCTGTTCGTAGTTCAGGCGCGGATCGACTTGCGACTTGTAGGCGCGCGCCAGATCCGCGTCTGTGAGACCGCGGGCACCGCCGGTGCACTCAGTCACGTCCTCGCCTGTCAGCTCGAAGTGCACGCCGCCGAGCCACGATCCGAGCTCGCGATGGATTCGAAATGCTGCTTCGACCTCGGCGACGATGTTCTCGAACCGGCGCGTCTTCAGCCCCGAGCTCGCCGTCTCGGTATTGCCGTGCATCGGATCGCAGATCCACAGCACCGGGCTGCCGGTTGCGCGCACCGCTTGAATCAGCGGTGCGAGCCGCTTGTCGATGTCCTTGCTGCCCATGCGATGGATCAGCACCACCCGGCCCGGCTCGTTGCGCGGGTTGAGTGTCGCGATCAGGCCCTGCACCCACTCGGCGCTCATCGACGGGCCGACCTTGATGCCGATCGGGTTGGAAATTCCGCGGAAGAACTCCACGTGCGCGCCGTCGAGCGCTGCGGTGCGCATACCGATCCACGGCATGTGCGTCGACAGGTTGTACCAGCGCTGCTGGCGCTCGATGAAGCGCGTCTGCGCCTGCTCGTATGGCAAGTGCAGGCCCTCGTGGCTGGTATAGAAAGCCACGCGGTTCGCTTCGTGGATCGGCGCGCGGCTGGTCGCCTCGAAGAAGTCGAGCGAGTCGGAAATGGACTGCACGATGCGCTCGTACGCGTCCTTGAGCGGCGAGTGCCGCACGAAATCCAGATCCCAGTACTCCGGGTGATGCAGGTCGGCGAAGCCGCCGTCGATCAGCGCGCGCACGAAGTTCAGCGTCAGCGCGGCGCGCTCGTAACCTCGCAACAGCAGCTCCGGATCCGGATCGCGCTCCTGCGGCGTGAAGCCCGGCCGATTGATGTTGTCGCCGCGATAGCTCGGCAGTGTCTGCCCGTCGCGCGTCTCGGTGTCCGCCGAGCGCGGCTTGGCGTACTGCCCGGCCATCCGGCCGATGCGCACGACCGGCTTGCGCAGGCCGTAAACGAGCACCAGGCTCATCTGCAACAGGATCTTCAGCTTCTTCGCGATCTTGTCGGACTCGCAATCCTCGAAAGTCTCCGCGCAATCGCCGCCCTGGAGGATGAAGCGCTCGCCGCGCTGGGCGGCAGCGATGTGCTCACGCAGCGCCTCGATTTCCCAGGAAACGACCAGCGGCGGCAGGCGTGCCAGCGATGCGGCCGTGCGCTGGAGGGCCGCTGTATCGCTGTAGGTCGCCTGCTGCTGTGCCGGCTTGCTTTGCCAGCTCGCGGGGTGCCACTGGATCAGATCGGGGTTGCGAGTCATGGAAGCAGCGTACCACTCTGCGGGAATTGCTAGAATGCCGGCCTTTTTTCCCGGAGGTCGCATGCCCAAGGTTCTCATTCTCGGCGCCGGCAAGATCGGAGCGCTCATCTCCGGCCTGCTCGCCGAGTCCGGCTCGTACGAGGTGCATCTCGCCGACGTCAGCGGCGAGGCCGCCAATGCCGTCGTCAACGCGCATCGCTTTCCGAATCTGCACGCCCACAAGCTGGACGCAACCGACACGGCGGCGCTCGATGCTCATCTCAAGAGCCACCCCGTCGATGCGGTGATCTCGGGTCTGCCCTACTACTGCAACATCGGCGTCGCCGAAGCGGCGCGCCGCGCCGGCACGAGCTACTTCGATTTGACGGAAGACGTCGAAGTCACGCGCGCGGTGCGCAAGATCGCCGCCGGCGCCAAACAGGCGTTCGTGCCTCAGTGCGGCCTGGCGCCGGGATTCATCTCCATTGCAGCGAACGAGCTGATCGGCCATTTCGATGAGCTGCGGACGGTGAAGCTGCGCGTCGGCGCCCTGCCCCAGCACCCGAACAACGTCCTGAAGTACTCGTTGACGTGGTCGACCGAAGGCCTGATCAACGAGTACGGCAATCCGTGCGAAGCGATCGTCGACGGCCGCCGCATCGAGGCGGCGCCGCTCGAAGGCCTGGAAGAGATCGAGATCGACGGCACCTTGTACGAAGCGTTCAACACCTCGGGCGGCCTCGGTTCGCTCGCAGAGACGTACGGCGCGCGCACGCAGGTCATGGACTACAAGACCATGCGTTATCCCGGCCATTGCGAGCAGATGCGCCTGTTGATGAACGATCTCAAGCTCAATCACGATCGCGGCACGCTCAAGCGCATCCTCGAAAACGCCGTGCCGCAGACGCTGCAGGATGTGGTCGTGATCTACGTCGCCGTCACCGGCAAGCAGGACGGCGACCTGCGCGAGGAAAACTACGTCAACAAGGTGTATCCGCAGATGATCGCCGGACGCCTGTGGTCGGCCATTCAGGTCACGACTGCTGCGGGCATCACCGCTGTGGTGGATCTGGTGCTGAACAGCGGCGGCCGGCACGCCGGGTTCGTGCGTCAGGAAGATTTCCGTCTCCAGGACGTGCTGCAAAACCGCTTCGGCAAGCACTACGCTGCCGCCAGCGGCAAGGAAATTTCGGCGCACGTCGTCGTCAGCGGTCAGGCCGGCCACCAGCGCTCCCTGCACCGCCGTTGAGGTTCATATGCGTGACATTCTTGCTTCCCTGGGTATTTCCGAAACCAATTCCGGCGCGTGGTCGCAGGACGGCGGCTGGTCGAAAGACACCACCGGCCCGCTGATCGAATCGATCAATCCAACCACCGGCGAGCTGATCGCCCGGGTCCGCAGCGCGACTGCTGCCGATTACGAGCACGTGATCGTCTCTGCGCGCAAAGCGTTCGAGCAGTGGCGCATGGTCCCTGCACCGAAACGCGGCGAGGCCGTGCGCCTGATCGGCGAGGAGCTGCGCGCCCACAAGAGCGCG
>DATENH010000176.1:0-14637 GCA_035275145.1 Steroidobacteraceae bacterium
GACGCGCAGCACTGCGCCCTCGCGAATCGCGTCGTCGAGCATCTCCGGCGTCGCCGGCTGCCCCGACACGAGACGGTGCTCCCATGCATGCTTGAGATAGATGAGCATGACCACGCCGAACTCCGCGGCGACGCCGGCGAGCGCGATGAACCCGACCGCCGTAGCAATCGAAAAGTCGTGGCCGAGGAGGTAGACGTACCAGAAGCCGCCGATCAGCGCGAACGGCAGCGTCGCCATGATGACCAGCGCCTCGTCGATGCGACGAAAGGTGAAGAACAGCAGCACGAAGATCACCACCAGCGTGAACGGCACGACGACTTTGAGCCGCGCCTGCGCGCGCTCGAGATACTCGAACTGTCCGGACCAGGACAGCGAATAGCCCACCGGCAGCCTGACGGTGCGGGCCACCCTTTGCTTCATATCCGCGACCGCGGACTGCAGGTCGCGTCCGCGCAGATCCACGTACACCCAGCCGGACAAGCGCGCGTTCTCACTGCGCAGCATGGGCGGGCCGCTCGTGATCTTCAGCTCAGCAACGGTGCCCAGGGTGATCTGCGCACCGCTGTTGGTCACGATGGGCAACTGCCGCAAGTCGGACAGCGAATCGCGCAGCTCACGCGGATAGCGCACGCTGATCGGAAAGCGCTGCAACCCTTCGACCGTCTCGCCGATCGTCTCGCCGCCGATTGCCGCCGCGATCACGCTCTGCACTTCTTCGATGTTCATGCCATAGCGGCCGGCCGCCTCCCGGTCGATGTTCACCTCGATGTAGCGTCCACCGGTGAGGCGCTCCGCCAGTGCCGAAGTGACGCCGGGCACGTTGCGCACCGCCTGCTCGACGGCCTGCGCCACGCGATCGATCACGGCCGGATCCGTGCCGGCGATCTTGATACCGACCGGCGTCTTGATGCCGGTCGCGAGCATGTCGATGCGATTGCGGATGGGCGGGACCCAGACGTTCGCGAGGCCGGGGATCTGCAAGCGCCGATCCAGCTCGTCGATCAGCTTTTCCGTGGTCAATCCCTTGCGCCATTGCTCGCGCGGTTTGAATCGAACCGTGGTCTCGACCATCTCGAGCGGTGCCGGATCGGTGGCAGAGTCCGCGCGGCCCATCTTGCCGAACACGCGCGACACCTCGGGCAGAGTCTTCAATTGCCGATCCATCTGCTGCAGCAGTTGCGACGCCTTGCCCGCGGACAATCCCGGCAACGCGGACGGCATGTGCAGGATGTCGCCCTCATCGAGCGGCGGCATGAACTCGGCGCCGAGCCGCAGGATGGGAAATGCCGTCAGCACCAGCACGACCACGCCGATGGCGATCGCCGTCCACGGACGTTGCAGCACGCGTTCGAGCGCGGGCCGATAGCCGCGCACGAGCCATCGATTGAGCGGGTTGCGATCCTCCTCGGGAATGCGACCGCGGATGAAATAGCCCATGAGCACGGGCACGAGCGTGACCGCAAGGCCGGCCGCCGCGGCCATCGCATAGGTCTTGGTATATGCGAGCGGCGCGAACAGCCGCCCTTCCTGGGCTTCGAGCGTGAAGATCGGAATGAATGACAGCGTGATGATCAGCAGGCTGAAGAACAGCGCCGGACCTACCTGCACGCTGGCAGCGCCGATGATTTCCCAGCGCTCGGCAGAGTTCGGCTCCCTATCAGGATGCTGCCGCTGCCAGTGTTCCAGCTGCTTGTGAGCGTTCTCGATCATCACGATTGCAGCGTCGACCATCGCACCGATCGCAATCGCGATCCCGCCGAGCGACATGATGTTGGCGTTGATGCCCTGGTAATGCATGACGATGAAGGCCGCCAGGATGCCGAGCGGCAACGAGACGATCGCGACCAGCGCCGAGCGCAGATGGAACAGAAACGCGAAGCACACCAGCGCGACGACGACGAACTCCTCGATCAGCTTGCCGGTGAGATTGCTCACCGAGCGCTCGATCAGCTCGGAGCGATCGTAGGTCGGCACGATCTCCACACCGGCTGGCAGGCCAGGCTGTAATTGCAGGAGCTTGCGCTTCACGGCCTGGATCGTCTCCAGCGCGTTCTTGCCGGAGCGCATGACTATGATGCCGCCGGTCACTTCGCCTTCCCCGTCGAGCTCGGCGATCCCGCGACGCAGCTCCGGACCGAGCTGCAGATACGCGACATCCGCCAGGCGCACGGCAACGCCGGCCGCACCAGTACGCACCGGAATCTTGCGAAAGTCATCGAGGCCGCGGAGATAACCGGTGGCACGCACCACGTACTCGGCCTCCGCCAACTCCAGGACTGAGCCGCCTGCTTCCTGATTGGCTCCGCGAATCGCATCGACGATCTCGCGATGTGTGATGCCATAAGCGCGCAGGCGATCCGGCCGCAGCACAACCTGGTACTGACGCACGGCGCCGCCGAGCGTCGCGACTTCGGCAACGTTCGGCACGCTTTTCAGCTCGTATTTCAGGAACCAGTCCTGCAAGGCGCGCAGTTGCGAGAGATCGTGCCGGCCGGTGCGATCGACGACGGCATATTCGAAGATCCAGCCGACGCCAGTCGCATCCGGTCCCAGCGATGGCTGCACGTTGCGCGGCAGCCGGCTCTGCGCCTGGTTCAGATACTCCAGCACGCGCGAGCGCGCCCAGTAGAGATCCGTTCCGTCCTCGAACAGAACGTAGACGAAAGAATCGCCGAAGAACGAATAGCCGCGCACGGTCTTCGCACCCGGCACCGACATCATCGTCGTCGTCAGCGGATACGTGATCTGGTCTTCGACGATGCGCGGCGCCTGTCCCGGATACGGCGTGCGGATGATCACCTGCACGTCCGACAGATCTGGCAGCGCATCCAGAGGCGCGCGCAGCACTGCCCATATACCCCACGCAGTCACGAGCAGGCTCGCGAGCACGACCAGAAAGCGGTTCGCGAGCGACCAGCGGATCAGCGCCGCAATCATTGCTGCCGCTCCGGAGTCGACAAGCGCGACACCGCCGACTGCAGGCTCGCCTCCGAGTCGATGAGGAACTGACCGGAGAGCACGATTGCCTGACCTGCTTCCAGTCCGGACAGGATTGCCGTCTTGCCCTGCGCATCCGCGCCGACGGTAACTTCCGCGACGTCGAAACCCCCGCCCTCGCGTGCCACGATCACGACGCTGCGTTCGCCAGTCATGATTACAGCTTCGCTCGGCACGACGAGCTGCTCTCGCTCGCCCTGGCCTTCGAACTCGAGCGACACGAACATGCCAGGCGCCAGGCGTGTCTGCGCGTTCTCGACTACGACGCGCACCGGCAGCGTACGAGTCTGCGGATCGACCTCAGGCAGCAACGCCGCGACTCGGCCCTTGAACTGCACGCCCGGCCACGCTGTGGCCTGCGCAGTAACTGCCGATCCCGTCGAGATCATCGAGACCTGCGCCTCGGGTATCTGCGCGTTCACCCAGACTGTCTTCAGTCCGTTGATGCGGAACAGGACGGCTCCTGCAGCGAATGCAGTGCCTTCGCGCACGGTCAGCTCCGTAACCACTCCATCGATCGGTGCTGTCAGCGTGGCACTCGCATTCGTCTTACGTTCCTTTTCCAGCGTACTGATCGTTCCTTCAGGCACACCGAGTACGGTGAGCCGCCGTCGCGCGGCATCGCGAATTGCCGTACCGCGGTCGGACTGCGCGTCCAGCAGCGCGAGGTATTCCTCCTGCGCTTCGAGCCACGCCGGCGCCACGATGTCTGCGAGCGCCTGACCGCGATGAACTCGCTCCAGCGGAGCCTTCACATGCAAGCGCGTCACGTATCCATCGACACGCGCCGGGACGACTTCGATCAACCGCTCGTCGAACGCGATGCTGCCGACTGCCGGCAACTTTGCTTGCCACGCAGTCTTTTCGACGACGCCGAGCCGAATGCCGAGGTTCTGGCTCACGACGGGATCGACGGCAACGGCTGCCACGCTCTCTTCGCCTGCGTAGACCGGCACGAGCGGCATGTTCATGAACGGCGATTTGCCCGGCTTGTCGAACTTCGTGTTCGGCACCATCGGGTCGTGCCAGTAGAGCACCTTGCGTTCGCCGTGCCCTGCTGCTGCGGCCGGCGGTTCGCTCCGCCGCTCCGCTATCCAGTAACCAGCCGCAGCACCGACGATCAGGATCGCGACAGCTCCGACAGCAAGTCTCACGTGCAGCGGATTCATGGCGAAGTCCTCGCGGCGTCGTGCAAGTGCTCACGGCCGAGATAGCGCAGGTACGCCCAGGCGCGGCCGCGCTCGTTGATCAGCCCGGCGTGCTCGACGACGAACTCGATCTCCTGGCGATAGGCATCCAGCGCGAGCCGCAAGTCGCCGCGTCCGGATCGATAGGAGGCAAGTGCGGCACGCGAGCGCTCGCGCGCCAGCGGCAGCAGCTCATGCTCGTACTGAGCGAGCTGCTCGCCCAGTTGCTGCCACTGGGCGATCATCTGGTTGATCTCCGCGGTGTGCATCCGCAGCTCCGCTTCGCGATCGGCTTCCATCCGTCGCAGCTCGGCCTGCTTCGCGCTGATCTGCGGATTCTGTCGATTGCTCGCGAACAGCGGCAGGCCGATTCGGAACTCGAGCGATACCATGTCGGAGAAGTCCGGCCCGCGCTTCGCGAAGGCCAGCTCCGCGCTCCAGTCGACGCGACGTTGCGCCTTGGCCAGATCGACATCGAGCCGCGCAGCTTCGATCTGCGACTGGAACGTCAACAGCGATCCGTGCTCATGCACGCTTTCCAGCAACGCGGCCGGGGCGGTCGGCAAGACGTCGAGCGACGGGCTGGGTGCCGTCGGCCGCTCAGCGTCGCTGCCAATCCAACGCGCGAGCTCGAATGACGCCTGACGAGCTTCGCTCTGCATTCGCAGTAGGCGCGTTTGCAGCTCCGCCACCGTCACTTCGGCCGCGAGCGCGTCTGCGGTCGAGCTGCGCCCGGCCGAAACAGCCGCGCGGGCGGCGGCGGCTTGCAACTCGAGCTCCGGCTGCAAAGCACGAAGATCGTTCAGCGACTTGTCAGCCGTTGCGCGCCGGATCCATGCCTGCGCAACGTCTCGCGCGATCTCGAGCCGCGACTGCAACAACTCGGCCTCGGCAATGCCGACTCGCGCACCGGCGAGCTTGCGTTCCAGCCTGCGCTTGGATGCCGCCGGAAATTCCTGCATCAAGCCGGCTTTGCGCATCGTCATGAAGTCGCTCGTCGTGGAGTAAGCATCCGCGCCGGTCACCGGCAGGTTGTCGATGCCGACAATGACCTGTGGATCGGGCAAGCGCCCGGCGCTGACTGCCGATGCCTGCATCCCGTCGACATTGGCGGTGCCGGCCTCGACCTGCGGTGCAATTTCGAGCGCGCGTTCGACGGCTGCTTCGAGCGATAGCGGTTCATCGGCGCGCGCATGCAGCGACAGCGCGCCAAGCAGCAATAGCAACAATCGATGCCGGGGCATCGGAATGCTCCTCGATTCTGAGTCCTGGATTTTTTTTGCGGAGCGCCGGCGAATGCCGGCGATGCAAGGGGCGCGACTTAGAGGCGCAGTCGCCCGGTGTGCAGATAGGTCAAGGACGCATCCGGGCACGCCGCAGGAAGTAACGGCACTTCAAGACGACTGGCGCGTCCGGGATCGAGCAGTGAGCTGAGAGAATTGGTCGAGACCACCGGATCGACCGACCCGAGGTCGCGTTGCGCAACCTGCAGTTCGCGACCGGGCTCGACAGCAAATGCCGGCTGGTACTGGGGCGCGCAGCCGGACGGAGCGTTGGCCGGGCAGCAATCGCCCCCTGCCGCCGATGCGCATGCAAACGCCGGCGCGACGGCCCCGATGAGGCCAACCAACACCACCAACATTGCGAGAAAGCGCCGCATGCAGTGCCGAATTTCAGGCCTGCACACCAATAAGTCAAGGAACCGCTAGCGTTCGTTGGCGCTGAACCGGCCCGGCCCCATGAGCGCAAGAGCGAGCGCAGTGACGAGATAGATGCCTTGCAGCTCGATCGCCCACCCGCCGTACTCGCTGATCTTGAACACATCGGCACGATGCCCGATGACGATCGCGAAGATCATGTTGATCGCAATCAGGCTGGCGCCGATGCGCGAGAACCAGCCGAGGATCAGCATCACGGGTGCGACAACTTCACCTACATAGACGCCGTAGGCGACGAAGCCGGGCAACCCCAGTGCGATCAAGTCCTTTGCGATGCCGTCGATGCCGCCTTGGATCTTGGCGACGCCATGGAACAGGATGCAGATCCCCAGGGTGACTCGCAGCAGCAGTCTGCCGAGGTCCGCGTTCGTTCTTGTCATGGCGCGCGAGTATAGCCGACCGCGGTCTTGACCCTGACCTTGGGGTAAGCCGCAGAGTCGCGGCATGGAAATCCAAGCCGTCTTTTTCCGACTCCTGCCCGTCCTGGGCGCACTGACTATCGCGAGCCTCATCGAAGCGCTCATCCCGCTGCGACAGCAGTCGCGTCGCTCGAATGGCCGGCTCGCAACCAATCTCTGGTTGCTGGCGATCACGCTCGGCCTCGGAATGCTGCTCAACCTCACGCTGGTGCTAGGTGCCGCATACGTCGCTCGAAGCAACAGCGGGCTATTGCAGGTGCTGGGTCTCGGCACGATAGCGTCGTTCGTGGTCGCGTTGATCGCGCTCGACGGCGCCACGTACCTGGCGCACCGGCTCCTGCACCAGATTCCGCTCCTGTGGCGCGTGCATCTGGTACATCACACCGATGCAGCGGTGGATGCGACGACCGGGTTTCGTCAACACCCGATCGAAGGCGTCTGGCGCTTTGGCTTCATCGCGATCACTGCCTGGACGCTGGGCGCACCGCCCGCAGCAGTTGCCATCTATCGGCTGCTCGGCGCCCTCAACTCAGCGTTCGAACACGCGAACATTCGCGTGCCGCGCATGCTCGATCGCGCGCTGGTGTGGCTCTGGGTCACGCCCGACATGCACAAAGTGCATCACTCGCGCGAGCGCGCCGAGACCGATTCGAACTACGCCAACCTGTTTTCGTTCTTCGATCGTCTGTTCCGTACGTTCACTCCCAGCAGCCGCGGTCCACTCGTGCGCTATGGCATCGAAGGCTATGATGCGCGCGAACATCAATCGATCGGCGCGGTGCTGGGGCTGCCGTTCCAGCGCAGCGCGAACCGCACGGGAGCAGCTCATGATCGACACATCGAAGCGTGAAACTTTGACACTACTGGGCACTGCAGCGGCGGGAGCGATGATGTCGGGTGCAGCCGGAGCGCAGAATGCATCGAGCACGCGGCCCGAGGTTCGCAGCTCGATGGCTGGCGGCCGCGAACCGAAGCCGCTGTCGTTCGATCCGGCGAAGCTCAACGGCTTGTCGGAGAAGCTGATCCGCTCCCACTGGGAGAACAATTACATCGGCTCGGTGAAGACGCTGAACATGGTCGCCGGCCGGCTGCAAGCCGCGATGAACGATCCCGACCTGCCGCCCGTGGTCTACGGCGGACTGAAGCGCGAGGAGCTGCATCGGCTCGGTTCCGTCGTGCTGCACGAGCAATACTTCGGCAACCTCGGTGGCGACGGCAAACCGGGTGGCGATGTGCTCGGCGCGCTGAAGAAATCGTACGGCAGCTACGAGGCGTGGGACGCGGAGTTCCGGCGCACGGCGATGTCGCTGGCCGGAGGCTCGGGCTGGTGTGTGCTCACCTACAACACTTACACGCATGAGCTGCGCAATCAGTGGGCGTGGGATCACATGCACGGCGCGATTGCTGCCGTTCCGCTGCTCGTGCTCGACATGTACGAGCACTCTTATCATATGGACTATGGCTCGGCCGCGGCGAAGTACGTGGATGCATTCATGCGGAACGTCAACTGGGAAGAAGTCGACAAGCGCTTCGGAGCGCGGCCGGCGTGAGAATCTTTGCGCTGGTCCTCGCGACGCTCGCCGCCCTCTGCAGCGTGGCTTCCGCAGCCGAACACGCTGCAACCAAGCAGGTCGTGTTCGTTTGCGAGCACGGCAACGTGAAGAGCCTCATGGCCGCTTCGTATTTCAATCAACTGGCGGCGCAACGCGGCCTGCCCTTCCATGCCGTGTCCCGCGGATCGGCGCCGGACTCCACCACGGTGCCGAAGCCGATCGTCGCGGGCCTGCACGCCGACGGCGTCGACGTGAGTGACTTTCATCCGTCGAAGGTTGCAGCGGCCGATGTGGTCGATGCGGCTCGGGTCGTGACGATCGGTACCGAGCTGCCGGCGAATGCCGCGGCTGAAGAGACGCACGTCGAACGTTGGGACGACGTGCCGCCGGCGAGCACGAGCTACGACGCGGCTCGAAGCTCGCTCAAAGCGCATGTCGCCGAGCTCCTTGATCGACTGACAGCCGAGTAGCGGCTCACTCCTCTGCTGCGAGAAAGACTTCAGTCCGCAGCAGCTCCAGGGTTGCGCGCAGCTCCTCGATGCGCTGGGCACCGAGCTGCTCGGCGGCTACGCCGGGCCGTTCATCGGTCCGTTTCCCGGCGCCTGGGTCGTCTACCAGGAAGACGGGCACGGGACCGGATCGATTGTACAGCGAGCGAATGACATGCTGCCCGCCTACACGAAGATCGCGAACGGCGCTGCGCAGCGCGCCGCTGCTCGATGGTTACAATAGGAGCAAGTGACCACCAGCTCGCCGTCTCCTCCGCCACTCAGTCTCGCGAACGAGCCCGCGTTCCTTCGATATCTGCTGGCGCGCTGCTTCGGCACGCTCGCCGTGCAGATGCAGACAGTTGCCGTCGGCTGGCAGGTCTACGCCGCGACCTCGAATCCGCTCGACCTCGGCCTGATCGGGCTGTCGCAGTTCCTGCCTTTCATTCTGCTGATCCTGCCGGCCGGCCACGCTGCGGATCACTACGATCGCGGCAAGATCCTCACGAGCTGCTACTTCCTCAACATGATGGCCGCCGTCTGCCTGCTCGCGTTCTCGATCCTCGACGTACGCGCAGTCGGTCCGGTGTTCGCGGTGATGACTCTGTTCGGCGTGACGCGCGCGTTCGCGATGCCTTCGGCACAGGCACTGGTGCCGAACCTGGTGCGGCCGGAGCTGTTCGCCAAGGCGACCGCGGTCAACTCGAGCGTGTTCCAGGTCTGCACGATCGCCGGCCCGACGCTCGGCGGCCTGCTCTACCTCGCGGGTGCCGGTGTCGTCTTCGGCACCGTCGCAACACTGCTCGCGATTTCGACTTTCCTGATGATGAGGGTGCGCATCGGCGCGAGGAACGCGAGCGCTCCACCTTCAGTGACCTTGCGTTCCCTTCTCTCGGGCCTCACGTTCGTGCGTTCGAAGCCCACGGTGCTTGGCGCGATCTCGCTCGATCTGTTCGCGGTGTTGTTCGGCGGAGCCACGGCACTGCTACCTATCTATGCGCGCGACATCCTGCAAACGACCTCGGTTGGACTCGGCGTTCTGCGCACCGCGCCGGGCTTCGGAGCCGCGGTGTGCGCACTCGCCCTGAGCGTCTTTCCCCTTGAGCGACGCGTCGGACCGTGGCTGTTCGCCGGAGTTGCCGTGTTCGGTGCCGCGACGGTCGTGTTCGGCCTGTCGACGAACATCGTCGTCTCGGTGATCGCGCTCGTGCTGCTCGGCGCCGGCGACATGGTCAGCGTGTACCTGCGCCATCTGCTGGTGCAGCTCGAAACGCCCGACGAAATCCGCGGCCGCGTCAGCGCGGTGAATGCGGTATTCATCGGCGCGTCCAACGAGCTCGGCGAATTCGAATCCGGCATCACCGCTGCCTGGTTCGGCACGGTTCGCGCCGTCGTGCTCGGCGGGCTCGCAACGATGCTCGTCGCGGCAAGCTGGGCTTGGTGGTTTCCGCAGCTACGTCGCATGGATCGCCTGCCCGAGCGCGTGAGCTGAGTGGCTGCATGGCCGATTGCTAAGTGGATCTAGCCGCGTGTCACGCAGCCGCTAGCATGAGCGCATGAGTCTGACGCGCAGAACCTTGCTCAGTGTTGCCGCTGCGGTACCGGCATTGGCCGGTTGGACGGCGAACGCCGCTGAATCCGATCTCGATGACGCCGTGCGCACCTATGACCAGGCGACGGTTCACAACGATGTCGCAGCACTCGCGCAGCTCGTCCGCGACGACTACTTCCTCGTCAACTCCGACTCGACGCTGCAGGACAAACAGTCGTACCTGAAAGACTTCGAGGTGCCGGGGTTCAAGCTCGACCCCTACGTGCTCGAACAGCCTGTGCGCAGGGTCTGGGGCGATACCGCACTGGTCGCAGGCGTAGTCCACCTGAGCTGGACGTTGCAAGGCGAGCATCAGACTCGCCTGCTCCGCATCGCGCACGTCTGGACGAAGCTGGAAGGCCGCTGGCGCCTGGCCTACACGCAGCTCACGCGCGTGCCTCAGCAATAGTCACCCCTCGCGCCACAATCGCTGCGCTTCTTCGGCAATCACGTCCGGAAATTCTTCCTGGAAAAACAGCTTGGCTTCCGGCACGCGCCGAATGCCGCGCGAGTTTGGAAACGTGCGATCGAGATACTCTGCGTCCTGTTGCGCGAAGATGTCATCGGCTGCGCCCCACACGACTCGCACAGGAATCCTGCTGCGCTCGAGAGATGCCTCGATGCCCGCGAGCGGATTCGGCTCCAACGCGACGTGAAACGCATGGTATTGCTCCCGACGCAACGGCGTATTCACGAGCGGCGTGACGTAGTACTCGATCGTCTCGTCGGCGAAGCGACCCGGATCGCGGAAGACCGCCGCACCGAAGGTCGAGCGTGCGAGCGGTTTATCGGTGAGCCACTTGGCCGTCGCTTCGGCGAGCGTGCCGGCGCGAGCCATTTCGATCACCGGCTTCACCTTGGGCGGTGGGCTGTCGGGCTCGACGTCGCAGTTCGTCAGCAACAGCGTTCGAATACGTTTGGGATGGCGAGCGACGAGGAGCTGGGCGACCGCTCCGCCGCTGTCGCTGGCGACGATGTCGACCTTGCGAATCGCAAGCGCGTCGAGAAATGCAGCAACCATCGACGCCTGCGCGTCCGCCGCGAGCGATTGCTGCTCGGGAATCTCTGAATAGCCGAGTCCCATGAAATCGAGCGCGATGCAGCGACGCTGTGCTGACAGCCGCTCGATCGCACCCCGCCACTGGAAGCCGTTGAGCGGCGCACCGTGCAGGAACAGCGCGGCCGGTCCCGAGCCGCGTTCGACATAAGCGATCCTGCCGAACCGCAGGTCGGCGAAGCGCCGCATGGCATGGAATGCAGCCGCATCCAGCGGCGGCGACGTATCGGCGGCTGCACTCGTGAGTCCGGCCGCAAGCGCGGCACCCGTAAGCTGCAGGAACTGTCTGCGTTTCATTGCGCAAGCGTGCCGGCAGGCCAGTCATGGTCGCGAGCGCACGCGGACGACAGTCGAGCACAGATAGATGATTTTCGCCGCTTGCCCGGAGCGCCGCGGACGGCGAGGATAGGACGATGCTCCTGGAGACACGCACCTCGCCCGTTCCGGTCGGCCTGTTCGACTCACCGCTCAGCGATCGTCACGTCCTGTGCCTGCATCTCGGCGATCCAGTGCCCGTGTCGTATCGCGCCGGCAGGTATGAGCGCCAGACAGTTCGCCTCCATGGCCAGTTCTGCGTCGTGCCCGCGCAGTCGACCACTCGCTGGATCGTGTCGCGGCCTGCGATCTCGCTGTTGCTGTGCCTGTCGCCTTCGTTGTGGCGGGAGACTGCGGAGACGATGGGCGCCGGACGACCCGATCTCGCCCAAGCGATTCACATTCGCGATGCGCAGATCGAGCGCATCGGTTGGATGATGCAAGCCGAAGACCGGGACGGTTATCCCGGTGGCCGGCTGTTCGCAGACAGCCTCGGCTCCGCGCTCGCGATCCGCCTGCTCGCCCTGCAATCGCCGGCGAAGGCGGCCGCCTCCGAGCGCAGCCGCGCATTGCCCGCGTGGCGGCTGCGCCGCGTGATCGAGTACGTCGAGGCGCATCTCGACGAAGACCTGACGCTGGTCGAATTGGCGAATGTGGCCGGATTCAGCGTTTCGCATTTCAAGCCGCTGTTCAAGCAAGCAGTCGGCGTCCCCGTGCACCGCTTCGTGCTCGAACGCCGCGTCGAGCGTGCGCGCTTGCGTTTGATGGAAGGCAAGCAGAGCCGCACGGACATCGCGCTGGAGGCAGGCTTCACGCATCCGAGCCACATGGCGCGTTGCATGCGGCGCGTGCTCGGACTGAGCCCGTCGCAGATCGCGGCGAAACATCGCCCGTTGTCAATGTACTGAAGAACGATCCACCGCGCGGGTCAGGCTTGCGCCTGACCAAATCCCGGGACAATCCCGGAACTCGCCCAGGACCCGTCGACGCGGGTCTTCTAGCTTGTGAGCCTCGGCCTGAACCCCCCCGAGTAGGAGACCTGGCTCATGAAAGATCGATCAACTCTTTATCTGGCGTGCGCGGCGCTCGGCACGCTGGCTCTTGCGGCGGCCCCGGCGCCGCAAGCTCACGATGACGACGCTCAGGCGCAAGCCGCCTCGACCCAGCAGCTCAACAGTCAGCGCAACCGCAACGATCTGGTCAAGATCGTCAAGCAGGTGACCTACAAGTACGTCGACCGGCCCGTTTCAGAAGCGATCAAGGACGGCTACCAGCTGCTGTTCGGCTGCGTCAGCGATGACGATTCCGGCGCGATGGGTCTGCACTACGTGCACCTCGACCGCTACGTGATCGACCCGAAGAACGGCATCTTCGACGACCAGATCGACGCCTACAATCCTGAAATCCTGCTGTACGAGCCCTCGCCGTCGGGTCCGAAGATCACCGGTGCCGACTACATCGTCGACGCCGAAACCTGGGACAAGACGCACATCCAGGCGCCGGAGCTGGACGGTCAGATCTTCCACTATTTCGGCGCGCCGAACCGCTTCGGCCTGCGGCCGTTCTACACGCTGCACGTCTGGGCGTGGAAGGAGAGCCCGACCGGCACGTTCGTGAATTGGCACAAGAACGTGCGCTGCGACGCGCACAACGGGCCGAACAAGTAAGTCGACGAGACCTATCTGAACGGCCGCGCGGCCCAGTGGGCGTGCGTGCCGCTGCAGAGCTTGTGCGGTAGTCCAATGCGACACACCGGTCCGTCGGAGAAGCGCTTGGCATCGATCAGGATGCACTCCGACGTTCCGGTGTTTTCGTCGGTGACGAAGCTGACGAGATAGCCGTCGTCCTCGTCGCGCGCGCCGATACGCGGCGCGAACGGCGCTTCGCTCGCGTAGCGATTCGCGCCGAGATCGAGCTCCCACGACTGGCCGGTGTGCAGGTCGTGCTTGACGAAGCCGATGAACAGGAACCAGCCCGGCTTCGCTTTGGTGCTGTAGACGTAGCGGTTCGGCACGCCGGTGTACTGCTGGTTGATCATGCCGAACTCGAGGATGCGATCGTCGAGCGGCTCTTCGCGCGTGCGGCCGCTGCGCAGATCGAAGCGCCAGCGATGCAGCCGCGAGCGGAAGCTGTGCTCGTCGAGATACGCCATCATGTGCGCGTAGGCAGAAGCTCCTTCCTTGCTCGGGCGCGGGGTCGGATTCTCCTGGAAGTACCCGTCCATCACGATCTCGTTGTCCCGCTCGTACGCGTTGAGGAAGTGCAGGACGTAAGTCGGCGCGGCTTCGAACCAGCGCAGTTGTTCGGTGCGCCCATGCCGCGGAATCACGCCGAAGCGTGACGGCAGATCGTGCATGCGCACGGCGTGCAAGTTCTGCGCGAGCAGGTCGCGGTCCCAGAATGCAGGCAGATCGTTCAGGATCGAATGCCGCGCAGTGATCGCCATGTCGTGCGGCAAGCGGGGACCCGGCAATGGAATCGGCACGTAGCTCGCGAGCCGTCCGTTACGATCGACGACGCCGTAGTGCATGTACGGCGCGGTCTTGGAATAGTTGAAGAACATCAGCTCGCCGGTATTGGGATCCACTTTCGGATGCGCCGACACGCCCTCGAGCGGCCCCCAGCTCGCGACACCGAGCGTGTCGAGCGTATCGGGATCGAGGCGGTAAGCTTCGCCGCACTGATAGAAAGTCGACACCGCGACGCCGGCGTGCACCGTGATGTCGGTGCTCGACGAGTCCTTCAATCCGCCGTGAGCGCCGAAGCCGGGCCGCAATGAGGTGCCTGGCGGATCCATCAGCCCACCCCACAGCGAGCCGCCAGCCTCCTGCTCGGCTGCGAGACAGCGGGTGCGCACGAAACGATTGCGATAGCTCACCTGGCCACGCCGGAAGTCGAGCTGGTGGATCATCGCGTCGCCATCGAACGGGTGATACCGGCCGAGCGGCTCGTGAATCTGATTCTCGGTGTTGCGCAGGTAGACGCCGTCGAGATCGGCGGGCACTTTGCCTTCCAGCACCGGCAGGTCGTGCGCCGTGACCTCCTCGTGCAGCGGAGTCCAGGCTCCCGACAGGTAGGGATGCTCGCGGTCCCGCAGCGTGGTCACGATACGCGGGAGCTTCTCGATTCGCATGGCGGGTCCTTGAGAGCGGCCTGGCGATTGTATGCGGCCATAGTCTCGCTATGCAAGCTTGTGGCTTCGGAATCGGATAGACTCTCGCCAAGACGCAAAGACGCCAAGGTCCGGAATCCGGAATATAAAAATTCCCGAATTCTTCCTTGGCGTCTTGGCGTCTTGGCGTCTTGGCGAGA
>DATENH010000177.1:0-7790 GCA_035275145.1 Steroidobacteraceae bacterium
CGGAAACGCCGATTTCCGACAGGGCGGCACGCACGTCGTCGAGTTTGAAGGGTTTGATGATTGCGCTGATGAGTTTCATTCCCCGTGGCTCCTGTCTCGAATGCCTCGAACCGCAAATGCACGTTCTGTGCCGGGCCGGAAGTGACCGGCGACCGGCGACTTGATCGCTGACGCTGCACCAGTTTAGCGCGAGCGCACGGCGCCAGCGCGCGCGTTTGGTGCGTCAGTCCAGGCTCTTGTGGAAACGCAGGGTGACCACAGTGAGCGCGGCTGCCGTGAAGGCGAGCAGCTTATAGATCGGAACCTGCAGCTCCGCGAGCCCGGCGCCGCGCAATACGATGCCGCGCACGAGCTCGACGAAATGCGTCAGCGGCAGGAGCTGGGCGATCCAGCGGGCGACCGCAGGCATGCCGTCGAACGGAAAGATGAAGCCCGACAGCAGGATCGAGGGCAGCAGCACGAAGACCGACATCTGGAACGCCTGCATCTGCGTCTCCGCGATCGTCGAGGCGATCAGCCCGAGCGTCAGCGTGGCGGCGATGAACAGCAATGCTGCGAAGTAGAAGGCGAACAGGTTGCCGTTGATCGGTACGTGGAACAGCAGCACGCCGAGCAGCAACACCAGCGTGGTCTGGATCAGGCCGATGAACACGTACGGCACCAGCTTGCCGAGCATCAGCTCCAGCGAGCTGGCCGGCGTCGTGATCAGCAGCTCGAGATTGCCGCGCTCGCGCTCGCGCACGATCGCCACCGCAGTGAACATCGTCATGGTCATCGTCAGGATCACGCCGATGAGCGCCGGCACGACCTGCACGGCAGTGCGCTTCTCGGGGTTGTACTCGGTGCGGACCTCGAACACCTGTCGCGAGCTGCCGTACACGCCGTCGCGCTTCGGCAGCGGCATGGCCACGAATGCCCGCGCGATGTTCTCGATGGTCGGCTCGCTGCCATCGACGAGCAGTTGCGCCAGCGGGCGGTCGCCGTCGAGCCGCCGTCGCTCGAAGTCGGCGGGAATGTACACGCCTATCGAGACGTCACCGGAGCGGAGGCTGCGCCGCAGGTCGCCGATGGCAGCGTCGTGCTCGGTTACCTTCAACACTCCGCTCGCCTGCATATCCGCTACGAGCGCGCGCGACAGCGACGTTCGCGCCTCGTCGACCACGCCGGCGCTCAGGCCGCGCACGTCGAAGTTGATCGCATAACCGAACAGCAGCATTTGCATCACGGGGATGCCGACGATCATGCCGAACGTCAACCGGTCGCGCCGCAGCTGGCGGATTTCCTTGGTGGCGATGGCGAAGATGCGCGACATGACTATGCGACCGCCTGCTTCGATGAGCTCGCTTCGTCGGCATTGAAGCCCGTGGCAGCGACGAACACATCTTCGAGGCTCGCCCGCACGCGCTCGACTTTACCCTGCACGCTCTGCTTCTCCAGCAGTGCGCGGACGCTCGCTTCCGGATCGGTACGCTGGGGATCGAGCAGCGCATGCAGGCGATTGCCGAGCTGCGCCACGCTCTTCACGAAGTCCTGGCCGTCGAGCGCGCGCCGCGCCGAGCGCACGTCCTCGGCTTCGATCTCGATCACCACCGCATCGATGGAATCCATGAGCTGGCGCGGCGAGCCTTCTGCCGCGAGTCGGCCGCGGTCGAGGATCGCCAGGCCGTGGCAGCGCTCCGCCTCGTCCATGTAGTGGGTCGAGACCAGGATGGTCGTGCCGCGGTCGACGAGCTCGAACAGGCTCTCCCAGAAATCGCGGCGGCTCTGCGGGTCGACGGCGCTGGTCGGCTCGTCGAGCAGCAACAGCTCGGGCTCGTGCAACGTGGCCGCCGCGAGTGCGAGCCGCTGCTTCTGCCCGCCGCTCATCGTTCCCGCGCGTTGCTGGCGCCGGTCTTCGAGATTGTATTGGCGCAGGCGTTCCTCGATGCGCGTGGCGCGCAGCTTGCCGTCGAGGCCGAAGATGCGCCCGATGAAGTCCAGGTTCTCCTGCACCGTGAGGTCTTCCCACAGCGAGAAGCGCTGGGTCATATAGCCGATCTTCATGCGCAGCCGCTCGGCTTCGCGCGGCACCGGATGGCCGAGCACGGTGCACTCGCCTTCGCTCGGACGCAGCAGGCCGCACAGCATACGGATAGTGGTCGACTTGCCCGAGCCGTTCGGCCCGAGAAAGCCGTAGATCGTCGCGCGCGGAATGTCGAGACTCACGTGGTCGACGGCAACGAGCTTGCCGAAGCGCCGCGTGAGATTGCGCGCGCTGATCGCCGGGCCGCTGGGAGCGTGCGTGCTCATTGTTTGTCGGCGGGGTTGGCGTTCGTAAGCTCCACCTGCACCGGCATGCCGGTCGGCACATCCGCGGCGGCGCGCTCGTCCAGGTCGATCAGCGTCAGATAGGAAAGCCGCGAGCGGTCGTTCTGGGTCAACGCGTAGTACGGAGTGAAGGCGGCCTCGGCGGAGACGAAGCGAACGACGCCGGTCAGGTCGCCGGCGTGACCGTCGACGCGCACGCGAGTACGCGTTCCCGGCAGGAACTGCGTCCGCAGCGGCTCGGGGACGTACACCCGTGCGTACGGCTTGCCGTCCGCGAGCATCACGATCAACGGTGTGCCCGGAGCCGGCCGCTCGCCGAGCTTGTACGGGATGGCTTCCACGCGCCCCGCCCGCGGCGCCTTGATCACGTAGCGCGCAGCGCTCGTCTGCAACTCGGCCAGTGCTGCCTCCGCTTGCTTGAGCGTCGCGTCGGCCTGCTGAAGCTCTTCGCTCCGCGTGCCTTCGAGCAGCAGATGCAGACGCGCAGTGGCCTGCTTTTCATTTCCGACGGCGGTATCGCGCGTTGCGCGCTGCTGTTCCAACACCGACTGACTGACGAGCTTGTGGGCCACGAGGTCCAATCCACGCTCGTACTCCTTCGTTTCCGTTTCGAGCACGCTGCGAGCGGATTCGAGCGCGGCGCGCGCCTCGGCGATTTCCTGCGCCCGCGGACCCTTGACCAGCTCTGCGAGCCGTCGCTCCGCGACGTTGCGCGCGGCGACGGCCTGATCGAGACGCGCCTGCATGGAACCCAGCTCCTGTCGCAACAGGACCGCGCCAGCAGGCACTGCATCGCCTTCGCGCACCAGGATCTCGACGATCGGCTCGTTGGATTCGGCGACCAGCTCGAGGCGATCGCGTTCGAGCGTGCCGAGTATCTGCCCGTCATAAGCGCCACTGCTGCACGCCGTGAGGACCACGACGCTGCAAGAGAAGATGAGAGCGGCTCGCAGGTTCATGCTCAGTGCTCCGGACGCGCCGCACGCCCTGCCGGCACGGTGCCGACAGTGAACAACCGCGCGGTGTGTGCGATGAGTCGCTCGATCTCGTCCTCGTCGAACTTCAGGCCGAGCACAGGGCCCGCCACCTGGCGCGCCAGGAAGGGAAACATGCAGAGCGATAAGAGGGATAAAGCCGCGAGCCGCACGTCGAGATCCGCGCGCACGCTGCCGCTCGCGCGAGCCCGCTGCAGCAGCTCGATGACGAGCGGTGCCTGCCGGCCCGCGACGTCGCGAATGAACGTGCCGCGAAAGCGCCCCTTCTCCGCCAGCACTTCATTGACGATCAGCGTCGCAATCCACGGATTCGCGGCGGCGGTCTGCATGTGCATGCGGATCAGCACCGCAGGATCGACGGCACCGGCCTGCAACGATCCTGCGATCAACTCGCGCACCGGGCCGATTGCACGCTCCAGCATCGCGCGAAACAGGCCGAGCTTGTTGCCGAAGTAGTAATGAATCATCGCGGGCGTGGTGCCCGCCGCGACAGCAATCTGCCGCGCCGTTGCCTTGTCGAAGCCGTGTTTCAGGAACAGCTTGCTGGCCGCGTCCAGCAGCGCGTTGCGCACGTCGCTGTCGTCCTTGAAAGACGGACGCCCGGGACTGCGAACCCGCGGCCGCTTTCGTCGCGCAAGCTGTGGACCAGTGCTCACTTCGTTCCTCAAGTCAGATATTAAACGCGCGTTTAAATATAGGCCAGTCCCACATAAAGTTGCAAAGTTTTCCGACACTCGCGGAACTACTTCGCGAAAGCGCGCAAAGGATGCGACGCTTCCTTGTAGAGCGGCCCTGCCTATGACAAAAAGGCAGCACGTTTCCTGGGGAGGAAGCATGGTGGTTCGCAAGCTCGCCGGCGCAGTACGCGCCGCGCTGTGGGTCGTCGCGGTTGCGGCGCTCGCGCCGTCCGTAGCGGCTGCGAACGACGCCGAGCGCGCGGGCCGTATCAATTATTTCGAGCCGCTGCGCACCCTGCCCTCCGCCAGCGACACCGCGCAGCGCAAGGCCGGCAGCTCCACGCAGCAACTGCGCTTCGATGCCTTCGGCCGCCGTTTCGACATCTCTCTCGGCGCGAACGACCGGCTCATGGCCAGCAAGCCCGCGCAGTCGCAGCTCGAGCTGTATCGCGGCTCGATCGACGGCATCGCCGGATCGTGGGTGCGGCTCGCGAAGAACGGCGACGCGCTGCACGGAATGCTGTGGGACGGCACGCAGCTCTACGCGATCGAGCCGACCGACGAAGTCCGCGATTCACTGGCGCAGCCGCTGCCTGCGGACGCGCCGCAGACCATCGTCTTCCGCCTCGCCGACGTGACGATCGATCAGGGTGCGGCGGCGTGCGCTTCGGAAAGCTCGCCGACCAAGGCGAGCGATGCGTTCGCGGCTCTCACCAGCGAGCTGAAGAATTCGACGGTCGCGATGCAGGCGATCGGCGCGACGCGCCGGCTGGAGGTCTCGGCGCTGAGCGATGCGCAATTCCTCGCGCGCTACGGCAGCGAGCGGGCAGCACGGGACGCCATCCTGACCCGACTGAACAACGTCGACGGTATCTTCAGCTCCCAGCTTTCGATCGAGATCCACGTCGCGTCGCTGACAGTGCCCGATGCCGACAGCGATCAGCTTTCCGCAGCCACCGCGCCGAACACCCTGCTTCGCGAGCTGGCGCTGCTGCGCAAGCGCACTCCCGAGCTGAACTCGAAGGGCCTGACCCACCTGTTCACCGATCGCGATCTCGAAGGCAGCACGATCGGCATCGCGTACCTCGACTCGGTGTGCGACGTTCAGAACGCCGTCGGGCTGACCGAAACGCGCAACACCTGGCTGGACTCGCTGGTCGCGGCGCACGAGATGGGCCACAACTTCGGCGCCGACCACGACGGCGACGCGGCGGGGAGCTGCCCGAACACGCCCACCTCCGGCTTCCTCATGGCGGCGGTCGTCAGCGGCACTGACAACTTCTCGCAATGCAGCCTGACGCGGATGCGTCAGCACACTCAACACGCGAGCTGCATCACGAGCCTGCCTCCTGCGAACGTACGTATCCCCAGCGACCTGGGCATCACGCGTCGCCAATTCGGTACTTCGTTCAACTGGCAACTGCCGATTACCAACGCCGGCGGCCTGGCCGCACGCAACGTGCAGGCGGAGCTGACTCTGCCCGCCACGCTCTCGATCGTCGACGCGAGCACCCTCGGCGGATCGTGCAACAGCGGCGGCGGTACGATCGAATGCGATCTCGGCGACCTCGCCGGCGGCACCACGCGCACGGTTGATCTGGAACTGCGCGCGGACTCCGCCGGTTCGTATGCCGTTGGCGCACACGTCAGCTCGGACCGCGAGCTCGACAGCGGCGACAATGACGGCTCGGGTTCGATCCTGGTCGAATCGCCGGCGGACGTTTCGGTCCGGCTGCGCGGACCGACGAGTGCGATGGCCCACCAGCGGTTCACAGTCGACTTCGACATCGCGAACGTCGCGACGGACAACGCCGGCACGGTCACGGTGAAGATCGATCTCCCGACCGGCGCTGCGGTCGGCACTGCGTCGCTGACGAACGGCTCCTGTACCAGCGGCGCGACGAGCATCGAATGCACGCTCACGCCGCTCAGCGCCGGCGTGACAGCGAGCGGATCGGTCTCGCTCACGGCTTCGGACGAAGGCAGCGCGGCGCTGCACGCGGCTGTTTCCGGCGATTACTTCGATACCAACAATGCCAACGACACTGCGGACCTGGTCATCGCCGTCAGCGGTGTCGCAGCGAATGCAAGCCCGCCGCCGGCGTCGGCCGGTGCGAGCGGCGGCGGCGGTGGCGGCGGCGGATCGTTCGGCCTCTTGCTGCTGCTGGCCTTGGCACCTCTGCATCGCGCGCGCCGCCGCGGCGCTTGAAAGCCCCCTCGACTGTCGCCATGTAGCGCTCCATGCTTGCGGCTCCCGCAGGCGCGAGAGTGCACGTGGCAACCTACAAGGACTACTACCAAATCATGGGCGTGGCTCGCGATGCGAGCCAGGACGAGATCAAGCGCTCGTATCGCCGGCTGGCGCGTAAATTTCACCCGGACGTGAGCAAGGAAGCGAACGCCGAGGACAAGTTCAAGGAAGTGCAGGAAGCCTACGAGGTCCTCAAGGATCCGCAGCGCCGGGCCGCATACGATCAGCTCGGCTCGAACTGGCGCGCCGGCCAGGAATTCCGTCCGCCGCCCGACTGGGGCCGCGATTTCGAATTCTCGACCTCGTCATTTGGCGGCGGTGCCGGCGGCGGCGAGAGCGACTTCAGCGATTTCTTCGCTTCGCTGTTCGGGCAACGCAGTCCGTTCGGACAGCGTGGATTCGGGCAAGGCAGCGGCCGCGGCCGTGGCGGCTTCGCCGCCGCGGGCGAAGATCACGTCGCGAAGATCCAGATCGATCTGGAAGACGCGTTCCGCGGTGGCGCGCACACCATCGAGCTCAAGACTCCGCAGCTCGGCGAAGACGGTCATGTGACCGTGCAGCCGCGCACGCTCAAGGTGACGATCCCCGCAGGCGTGATCGAAGGTCAGCGCATTCGGCTCGCGGGCCAGGGCAGTCCAGGCGTTGGCGGCGGGCCGGCGGGTGATCTGTATTTGGAAGTTGGCTTTCGGCCGCACCGATTGTTCACAATCGACGGCCGCGACCTCACGCTGACGTTGCCGATCGCGCCGTGGGAAGCAGCGCTCGGCGCAACCGTGCAGACGCCGACACTCGCGGGTCCGGTGGACCTGCGCATTCCGCCCAACGCGCGCGCGGGACAGAGGATGCGCCTCAAAGGTCGCGGCCTGCCCGGCCCGATCGTCGGCGATCAGTACGTCGTGCTCAAGATCGTGCAGCCGCCCGCGGACACGCCGCGCGCCAAAGAGCTCTACGAGCAGATGCAACGTGAGCTGCCGTTCGATCCCAGAAGCGAATGGACTTCGGACTAATGCGTCCTATCTAACAGGTACGCTACCCGGCGCGGAATCGCCACGTCCATGTGCTGCTTCTCGATGAAGTCCGCGGCGCCTTCGCGCATCGCGTCCACCGCAGCACGCACGTCCGTTTCTTCGCCGAGCACGATCACCGGCGGCGAAGTTTCTTCCGAGCGCAAGCGTCGCAGCAACTCGAGTCCCGACATGCCGGGCAGCCACACGTCCGTGATCACGCAGCCGAGCGTGTCGCGAGTTGCGGCGAGATAGCTTTCGGCGCTGTCGTAATCCTGGACTTCGGCGTCGAGGGAGCTCAGCAGCGAGCACAGCAAGCGGCGGGCCGCTTCATCGGCTTCGATCACTGCGACGATGGGACGATGGATTTGCACGGAATGACGACGTTGAAGAAAAAAGCGGCCACGGCCACTGTACAAGGAAAGCCCGAGCCGCAGGGAGGATTGGGGGCGGTGGACTCACCTGTGGGCCGTGGTCGCATAGGGCCTCATCTTTCGTCCGCCCGCCCACGGCTAGAAGTCGCACTTGTACTTAAGATTTGCACTGCGTGCGAATG
>DATENH010000178.1:0-5712 GCA_035275145.1 Steroidobacteraceae bacterium
CTCGATGAACGGATCGGCGATGAGGATCTTATGAGACGAGTCAGCCCGGGCAGGGCCCGGGCCAACGATTAGGATCAGGAATGCGAGGAGCAGCCCGAAGAATAGTGTGGACGGCCGCCTCATCAGTTCATGGGAGCAACGAACGGGTCGTTGTAGTACTGCGCGCCGATGTCGAGCCATTCGGAGAGCAAGCGTAACTCACTTGGTGACATAAAGTCGCGGTGATCCGTCTGTCCGGCGCCCGGTGCGCCTTCCATCTTGCCGAAGAAGCGGCCCGAGGCAGCGGCGCCGGCTGCGCTCATCGACGCCGGCACCTGCCGGAACTGCACGCAGGTCGTCACGTTCGTGACCGGGTCGGTCTGGAACTGCAGGCAGTCGTCTTCGAGCTGGCCCATGGCGTTCACGACCTGGCCGACGTCGGCGAACAACAGCTCGCGATAGGCACGGAACTGGTCGGGCTCGTCGTCGGACGGGCCGTCGGTCAGGTCGAGGTCGCCGGCCGGCACGGCCACCATGGCGGCGGCGTTGAGCGGTTGGTGACAGGTGGTGCACTTGTGATTGATCGGCTGCATCGTGGCCGGATCCAGATCCGGCATGCCGTCATTGTTCGCATCGACGAAGCGGTCGATGCCCCACAGCGGATGGATGTGCATCTCGTAGTGGATGGTGATGCGGCACAGGCTGGTCCAGTTCGACGTGCAGGTCGGGTTGACCGGCAGCAGCGTGCCCTTCAGCCCGTTCATGCAAACGACATGTTGGCTCGGATCGGCGGCATCGGCGAGCACCGACGACGGACCGGCCGAGTAGCAGGCGTCGACCGAAGGCGTCGTCGCCGGCGCGGCCGGCCAGTAATCCTGGAACGCCAGGTCGACGCTCGGCTTGCACGAGCCGCCGCACATCACGCGATTGCGCACTTCGGCCATCGTCTCGCCGGCATCGGCGAACAGCGCGGCGTTCGTGCCCGGGAACGGGCTGCCGGTGGTCGGTGCGCCCGAGTTGACTGAAGCGGTGAGGCCGGCGCGTCCGTGGGCGCGCTGTGGATTCAAACCGGGGTTGTGACAGCCGTTGCAGGTGAGCGTCTCGCCCGGCACGACTTGCAGCCAGTTCGTATGACGGCTGCCGAGCACGCCGTTGAGACGGCGGCCGCGCGCGTCGAGCACCGAGATCGCGAGCGCGACGTTCGCCGGCACTTTCACTTTCACCGAGCCGTCCGGCTCGATCGGCGCGTAGCCGAGGATGTCGCGCATGCCGAGCGCCTGGTTCGGGCCGAACGCGGTGCCGGTGTCTATATCGCGCGTGTCGTCGTCCGGCTGCGAAACAGCCTTCTCGATGCGCAGGAAGCGCGCCGGCCGCGTGGCATAAGCCGCGTTGCCCGGGTTGCGCACGGCTGCGATGCCGCCCGGCGCTTGGTCGACGCCGTCGATGTCGTAGACGCTCTTGATGTTCAGGATGCCCACGGCCTCGGAGAGCAGGTCGGCCGGGAAATCGACGCCCGCCGCCTTGTCGAGAATGACCGGCGGCACGATGCGCGGCGAGCCGGCAACGACCTCGGTGTAGATGACGCCTTCCTTCGGCGGCACGACCGGCACCTGCGTGTTGTCGTGCACGTTGTAGACGTAGACGCCATACAGCGGCGGCGCTTCGATCGGATCCGGCTTCGCCAGGCGATCGCTCGTGCACGGCACGATGCGCGTGTCTTCGACCAGCCGGCACTGCGACCAGCTGACCAGCAAGCGATCGCTGCCGTCGAACAGCGGCTGCGCCGAGCGATAACGACCGCCGGGCGACGGACCCGCGATCGTGCGCACGTCGGTCGGCAGGGCGCGAACCTGCGCCGGGCCGGGCATGCCGGCGCTCGAGGCGATCGGCACGGTGTTGTCGACGAAGTTCTGCGTGTCGATCAGCATCAGATCGCCGCCCTCGGCAGTGCCGGTGAACGGGCGCACCAGCGCCAGCGTGCGGCCGTCCTGCATCGGACGCGGGCTCAGGAACTGAATGATGCTCGGCTGACCCGTGGTCTGGTCGACCGTGCCGGTTGCGTGGCTGTACGCGCCGTACAGCAGCTGCAGGTCGGTGCCGTCCGGGTTGACGCTGTAGAGGTCGAACTCGTTGTCGTCGATGTTGTGTTCCCAGCGCGTGAACACGATGCGGCCGTTCGGCAGCACCGCCGGGTCGAGATCGTGGCTCTGGTTGAACGAGATCTGGTGGATGTTGGTGCCGTCGGCGTCCATCACGTGCAGCACGAACGCCGGCTCGTTGTCGTCTTCGTCCTGAGCGGCGTACTGCGGCTTGTTCTCGTCCAGCAGGATGGCGCGCGACTGGCGCTGGCGCGTCGAGCTGAACACGATCCTGCCGTCCGGCAGGTAGTGCGGCATGATGTCGTGGCCTTCGTCCTCGACCGTGTCCGAAGCGATGATGCGGCGGAGGTTGTTGGTCTTGGAGTCGAATTCCCAGATGTTCCAGGACGGCTGATCTTCCTCGTCCGCGCCCTCGATGAACTTGGCGCGCATCGCGAACACGACCTTGCTGCCGTCGAAGTTCACGTCCAGGTCGCGGACATCGCCGAGGCCGGCTCCGGTCTGGCTGGCAGTGATGTTCACCGGCGGCGCAGAGACCGAGGCGCGGTCGCGCATGAACAGGTCGGCGCCGATCTCGAACTTGCGCAGCGCGCGCGCGTCGTCCATCACCATGTTGTCGTCCGGATCGGGAACCGGGCGCTGCACGTAGAACACCGGGAAGTCGAGCGTCACCGGATCCTGGTTCTGGCCGCTGCCGATGGTGACGTCGGTGCCGCCGCTGCCGCTGCTGCACGCAGCGAGCACGCTGCATGCCGTCGCGATGGCGAGCGCGACCACGCCGCGAACCGCTCGTGCGGCTCCGACTTCGATCGTGCCCATTCCAAATCTATCAGGCGGCTGATCACTCATTGCGTGCTCCACGAGGGTCCTGATGATCGACTCGACATATTGCGCGGGCCGTTAAACCGGTCACACGAACCGCTGCGACTAACCCTGATTTTCCATAGTCGGGTTCGTTCATCCCTGCACTGCGTGACGCTGCTCACACTGCGAGTGCCGTCGCCGGTTTATTTCCTCTGTCGGATCGTGGCGGCGAGCCTACACGCGCGCGCGAAACGGCCGGTACTGTCTCTGCCGTGCGACGTACGCTGGTTGAGACAGTTACCGCAATGAAATCGCCGACCTATAGTCGCCGCGCACTGTCGGGCTGCAACCGACTTTGCGATGACAACGATGGCAACGGGAACGCAGGTTTTCCGACACTCAGGTCGCGACATGAGCAACATGAACACCACAAATCGATCGACCGGGCAGAATGCTCGCGGCAACGCGCGGCGCAGCGTGCTCGTCAAAGCGACGGCACTGGCGCTCGCGATCGCTACTTTTGCGTCCGTGCAACAGACGGCATCCGCCGATCCTGTGACGCGGGCGCAGGCGAAGCGCATGTACGACCGCCTGGTCGGCACGCCGCCCACTCCGGCGTTGCTCGACGATCTCGACCAGCGCGTCTTCGCCGACGGCAAGGTCGCGGCTGCGCTGTACATGCTCGACGCGAGCTCGCCCCGCTCGAGCCAGTTCTATACGACCACGCTGAAGAATTTCGCGACGCCGTGGACCAACCGCGATCAGACGGTGTTCGCGCCGCTGAACGATTACGTCGCGACCGTCATCGGCATGGTGCGCGACGACGTCGACTTCCGCACGGTGCTGTCGGCCGACCTCGTCTACATCGGCCAGGGCATCAACCCGGCCTACTCGACCACCAACAACGACCACTACGTGGCGATGGAGAGCAACAACGCCGATCTGCGCGTCGTGCTCCAGGCGACCACGCAGTCCTCGCTGAACGGCCTGCCGCCGAATGCGACCGCCGGCATCATCACTTCGCGCGCAGCCTCCGAAGCGTTCTTCATCGACGGCACCAACCGCGCGATGTTCCGCTTCACGCTGCTCAATCACCTGTGCCATGACATGGAGCAGGTGCACGACACCACGCGTCCGCCGGATCGCATCCGCCAGGACGTGACGCGCAGCCCGGGCGGCGACAGCTCGCTGTTCCTCAACAACTGCATCGGCTGCCACAGCGGCATGGATCCGATGGCGCAGGCGTTCGCGTACTACGACTTCGACGAGACGCAGAGCAAGCTGGTCTACACGCAGGGCCAGGTGCAGCCGAAGTACCTGATCAACTCCGACAACTTCAAGCCGGGCTACATCACGACCGACGACCACTGGGAGAACCGCTGGCGTCTGCCGGGCAAGAACACGGTGCTCGGCTGGGCCGGGCAGGACGGCACGATCCGCAGCGGCAACGGCGCGAAGACGCTCGGCGAAGAGCTCGCCAACAGCGACGCGTTCGCGGAGTGCCAGGCGACCAAAGTGTTCAAGACGATCTGCTTCCGCTCGCCGAGCGACGATGACGATCGCAAGCAGGTGACCGATAGCGCCAACGCTTTCAAGAGCGGCGGCAACTTGAAGCGCGTGTTCGCGGAGACTGCCGCGTACTGCGCGGGGAATTGAGGAGCAAGTAAGCCATGAAGCGCGTATTCACTCATAGCGTTGCACGACTTGCTGCGATCGCCCTGCTCGCAGGCGCAGTGCTGTCGGGCTGCGGCGGCGGCGCCGCGACCACCGAGAATCCGATCACGACCGGACCGACCGCAGGTCCGACGTACTCGGGTCCCGCACCCGCGACCGCCGACATTCAGGCGTTCCGCATCAACTTCTGGGAGAACGTCCGCGGCACGAACCGCTGCGGCAACTGCCACACGGTGAACGGCCAGGCGCCGCAGTTCGCGCGCTCGGATGACGTGAACGCCGCGTATCAGCAGGCGCAGAGCATCGTCAATCGCGACCAGCCCTCGCAGTCGATCATCGTTGCGAAGGTCGGCGGCGGCCACAACTGCTGGCTGCCGGACGCGAGCGCGTGCGCAAGCATCATGACGCGCTGGATTCAGGACTGGGTCGGTGCTTCCGGAACCGGTGGCCGTGCGATCGAACTCGTCGAGCCGCCGTCGAAGGACCCGGGCTCCAGCAAGCGATTGGATCCCGACGCGCCGCCTGCTCTGTACAAGCCGGTGTATGACCTCCTGGACCTGTACTGCTCGAACTGCCATCAGTCCGATGCTGCGACCAAGCAGTCGCCGTTCTTCGCGGCGGGTGGACGCCCGGCCGATACCGATGGCACACCGGATCCCACCGCGTACCTCGAGGCGTATCGGGCCGCGATTCCGAAACTCAATCTCGATGACCCCGCGCAATCGCGCTTCGTCATCCGTCTGGGTCGCGAGTTCCACAACTGCTGGAGCGACTGCGCCTCGAACGCGGCCGAAATGCAGGCGGCCATCCAGGCGCTGTCGGACTCGATCGCGGTCAATCCGATCGATCCGAGCTTGAGCACCAGCAAGGCGCTGACGCTGTTCGACGGCACAGTTGCCGCCGGCGGCAACCGTTACGAGAACAACCTGATTGCGCTCTATGAGTTCAAGAGCGGTCAGGGCGGCACGGCGTTCGACACCAGCGGCGTCGATCCGGCAGCGGATCTCACGCTGAGCGGCGACGTCACGTGGGTCGGCGGCTGGGGCATCAATATCAAGACCGGCAAGGCGCAGGCCTCGACGACTGCGAGCCGCAAGTTCCATCAGCTGATCACTGCGACCGGCGAGTACTCCATCGAAGCGTGGGTCGTGCCCGG
>DATENH010000179.1:0-21827 GCA_035275145.1 Steroidobacteraceae bacterium
GCGATTCGCCCCACTTCTCGTGCGGCACGCCGACGACGGCCACTTCGAGCACGGCGGGATGTCGCAGCAGCACGCCTTCGACCTCGATGGAGGAGATGTTCTCGCCGCCGCTGATGATCACGTCCTTGAAACGATCGCGAATCTCGACATAACCGTCCGGGTGCACCACCGCGGCATCGCCGGTATGAAACCAGCCGCCCGCAAAGGCCCGGTTGGTTGCGTCGGGATCGTTGTAGTAGCCGCGCATGACCACGTTGCCGCGTGCGACGATCTCGCCGATCGCAGTACCGTCCCATGGCACATCGTTCATGTCCGCATCCACCACTCGCAGCTCACCGGAAGTGATCAATTCGACTCCTTGCCGCGCCTTGATCACCGCGCGTTCAGTCGTACTGCGCCCCTCATGCTCGGGGCGCGGCTCGCAGATAGATATGAATGGCGCCGTTTCCGTCAGCCCATAGACCTGCGTCACCTGCCAACCGAGCTCGCCCTCGATTCGCTCGATCGTCGCCGGCGCCGGCGGCGCACCGGCGGTCAGCAGCCGCATGTTGCCGCGGGCACGCTTGCGCTCTTCCTCCGGACCGTTCGCGATGGCGATCAGCACCGTTGGAGCTGCGCAGAGAGTGGTGACTCGTTCGCTGCGGATGACCTCGTAAATCAGGCTGGCATCGACTCTGCGCAGGCAGACATGTGTTGCCCCGACAGCAGTGACGATCCACGTGAAAGTCCAGCCGTTGGCATGGAACATCGGCAAGGTCCAGAGGTACCGGTCGGCCGGAGTCATCGGCCAGTGCGCGATGGTGCCGACCGCGTTCATCCAGGCGTTGCGGTGCGTGATCATTACGCCTTTCGGGTTGGCGGTGGTGCCGCTGGTGTAGTTGATGGCCAGCAGGTCATTCTCCCCGATCGCTGGCTGAGAAAAGCTGCCTGTGCTACGCGCAAGCAATTCCTCGTAGTCCAGCCATCCCGCCGCCTCTCCTTCGAGGGCGACGAAATGCTTGACCGTCGTCATGCGGGAACGCACTTGATCCACGAGCGCCAGGTAATCGGAGTGCACGCAGAGCACCGCGCACCCGCTGTGGTTGGCGATATAGACGAAATCCTCCGCCGTCAGACGATAATTCATCGGCACAATGACCGCACCGATCTGCGGGATTGCGTAGAACTGTTCGAGGTGCTGATGCGTGTTCGGCGCAATCGTTCCGACGCGGTCGCCCTGCTTCACGCCGAGCTGCAACAACGCCGCGGACCAACGATCGCAGCGTTCGCCGAACTGGGAGTACGTCAGTCGCAGTTGCCCATCTACGACGGCCTCCCGCGCACCGTACAGTTTGCGGGCGCGGCGTGCGAAATCGAGCGGTGACAGAGGGACGTCCACAAGGTACCTCAGGTCGCGAGTTGCTCTCCGATCGGCAGCCGACGGATGCGCTTGTTCGTCGCCGCGAAGATCGCGTTGCACAGCGCCGGCGCGATCGGCGGCAGACCCGGCTCGCCCACGCCGCCGAGCGGCATCGACCAGTCCGTCGCCGGCAGCAAGTGCACACGGATGTCGTGCGGCGCTTCGGCCATGCGCGTGACCTGGTAAGTGTTGAAGTTGTCCTGTTGCGCGCGACCGTTCTTGAACGTGATCTCGCCGAGCGTCGCCAGGCTCACGCCCATGATCGTTGCACCTTCGAGTTGCGAGCGGATGCGATCGGGATACACCTGCGGGCCGCAGTCGAACGCGACGTCGACGCGCGGAATCGTGAGCTTTCCGTCCTTGCTCACTTCGACCGCCACGACGGCAGCAACATAGCTGACGAAGCTGTAGTGCGCGGCCAGCCCCAGTCCCTGCCCCTTCGGCAGCTTGCGTCCCCAGCCTGCTTCTCGCGTCACGGTCTCGATCACGCGCCGCAGCCTGCCGGTGTCGACCGGGTAGCGTTGCGGCGACTCACCGTGATTCCACGAGTCCTTGAGCGCGCCCGGATCGATGTGCGGCGCCGGGCCGATCAGGTCCAGCAGGAAGTCGCGATGATCGCGTCCCGCAGCAGCAGCCAGTTCCGCCACGAAGCTCTGCACGGCGAAAGCGTGCGGCACGTTCGAAACCGAGCGGAACCAGCCGATGCGCGTATGCGCCACGGCAGCCGGATTCTCGATGCGCAGATTCGGCACGTCGAATGGCACGTTGATCAGACCCATGCCGGTCTCGAATGCCGCCTCATGCTGCGGATCCGGCGCGAAGATCGACACGATCGTGGGAGCCACACTGCGATGGAGCCAGGCAGTGGTCTTGCCCTGCGCATCGAGACCCGCCTGCAAGTGCTCGACAGAGACCGTGTGAAAATAGTCGTGATGCAGATCGTCATCGCGCGTCCACACGACTTTTACCGGCCGCCCGCCCATCTGCTGCGACAGGAACGCCGCTTCAGTGGCGAAGTCCGGCTTGGACTTGCGACCGAACCCGCCGCCAAGCAACGTGACATGTACAGTGACCTTCTCGAGTGGCAGACCCAGGCGCTTCGCGACGTTCTCGCGCGTCGCTTGTGGCGCTTGTGTGGGCGCCCACACTTCGCACTGACCGTCGACGATCCGTGCCGCCGCGCTTGGCGGCTCCATCGTCGCGTGCGCGATGTGCGGCAGGTAGTACTCCGCTTCAACCTTGCGCGCCGCTTTCGCCATCGCGGCATCGACATCGCCCGCTTCGCGCAGCACCTTGCCCGGCTTGCGCGCAGCTTGCTCGAGCTCAGTCCGATACGCGGCTGAGTCGTATGTGCCGTGCGGGCCGTCGTTCCATTCGATTTGCAACGCCTGCCGCGCCTTCATTGCAATCCAGGTGTCCTCGGCGAGGATCGCGACGCCGTTCAATGGCGCGAACAGCGCAGGTCCGGGCGTCCCGGGGATCTCGATCACTTTCACGACGCCGGGAATCGCCTGCGCAGCAGCGGCATCGAAGTGCGCAACCTTGCCGCCGAAGACCGGCGAGCGTGCGACTACGGCGTAGAGCATTCCATCCAGACGTGTATCGATGCCGTACTGCGCGCGACCATGATAAATGTCGCCGCTGTCCAGCAAGGGAATGTTCTCCTTGCCGATGTAGCGGAACTGCGAAGGAGTCTTCAGGCGCAGCGAGTCGCGCGCCGGCACGGGCAGCTTCGCGGCGGCGCGTGCGAGGGCGCCGTAACCAAGCCGACGACCGCTCTGCTCGTGGATCACTTCATGATTGACAGCGCGCACGGAGCTGACCGGCACGTTCCAGCTCGCTGCTGCCGCTGCTTCCAGCATCGTGCGTGCAGCCGCGCCGACACGGCGCATCGGATCGAAGTGATGCCGCATGCTGCGCGAGCCGTCCGTATCCTGATTGCCGAATTTCTCTTCGTCGCCGGGCGCCTGTGTGACGCGCACCTTGCTCCAGTCGGCGTCGAGCTCGTCGGCGATGACCATCGGCAAACCGGTGCGGATGCCCTGGCCCATTTCGGATCGATGGACGACTACGGTTACGATGCCGTCTTCGCCGATCGCAACGAAAGTCAGTGGATCGTCGCGCCAGCCGTGCTGCATTCCATCCGCGCCATACTTCGGCGCATCGGCGGCTTTAGCGATGCGTGAGACGCTGGCGACGAGAACGAGTCCGCTGAGCCCCGCAAGGAACGTGCGGCGCTGGATCATTTGCGCGCTCATGCTTTTTGCTCCAGTCCTGCAGCCGCCTGCTTGATCGCGGCGCGGATTCGCGGATAAGTGCCGCAGCGACAAATGTTGCCGGTCATTGCAGCGTCGATGTCGGTGTCGCTCGGCTTCGGGGTCTTCGCGAGCAGCGCGGCGGCCGACATGATCTGGCCGGACTGGCAGTAGCCGCATTGGGCAACATTCACCTTCGTCCATGCCGTCTGCAGCGCCTTGCCCTGCGGGGTGGCGCCGACCCCTTCGATCGTGACGATTTTCTTACCGGCCAGCACCGAGATCGGCGTAATGCAGGCGCGCGTTGCGACGCCATCGACATGAACCGTGCAGGCTCCGCACAGCGCCATGCCGCAGCCGAACTTCGTTCCGGTCATTCCGAGGCGATCGCGCAGGACCCAGAGCAAAGGCGTGTCATCGGCGGCGGCCACGTCCATTGCGGCGCCGTTGATCGTGAGCTGCATAGCGGTCTCCCCGTGGTCAGTGCTCTTGCGGCAGGCGCTTGAGATTACCATGTGCTCGACTTGGGCATCGCTGCGGATATGGAGCAACCGAGAGGGCACGCGACATGCAAGACGTCGAAGGTACGCAAGGCGACCCAGGTCTCAGCGATCCGCAGGTCGCGGCAACGCTGCAGAGGCTGCACATGCGAGCCAGGCGAGACCGTTGGGTGCTGCTTCGAGCTCTGCCAGCGGTGCTGGTCGCAATCGCATCCGGAAGGGACACCTCGAAAGCAGTCGAGCCCTATCTGAAGGACGCCTACATCCCGGTCGATGCCGATCAGGGAAGACTGCTGTTCGCGACAGCGCGGGCGATTAGAGCGCGCTTGATCGTGGAATTCGGCACTTCGTTCGCAATCTCAACGATCTACCTCGGCGCGGCCGCGCGCGCCAACAAAGGTCGCGTGATCGGCACGGAAATGGAACCCGCAAAGGTCAAGGCCGCCCGTGCCAATGTAGCGGAAGCCGGGCTGGCATCTGTTGTCGAGATCCGCGAAGGCGACGCAATGCAGACACTTGCGTCGCTCGATGGTCCCATCGACTTCCTGCTGCTCGATGGTTGGAAGGACCTGTATTTGCCGATGCTGAAAATGCTGTCGCCGAAAATGCATCCAGGCACCGTAGTCCTGGCCGACAATATCTTCACCTTCAAGAAGGCCCTCCGCCCGTACGTCGACTATATGCAGAATCGCGCCAACGGATTCGATTCGGTCTCACTGCCAATTGGCGCCGGTCACGGCATGGAATATTCAGTGCGGCGCGACGCGTGAGCGATCAAACACTCGTGCGGCGAACGACCCGCTGGAAGAAGAGGCTGTTGGGTACCTGTAGCACGGAACTCGTCTGACCGGGCTCGTTCTCAGTGAGGGTCGTGTGGATCAAACGAATGGCGGTCACCGTGCCGCGCAGTCCGGGCTTCTCCCCGTTCTCGAGGACTTCGATCGAGTCGCCCACTCGAAACGGCCGGGTGGTGAGCAAGAGCAGCGCACAGAAAGCGTTGCTGAGCACGGACCAGGCAGCGAAGAACGCGATCGCCGCGACCGCCAGGAATCCCGTCACCCCGGACCAGAGCACCTTGGCCGAGACGCCGAGCGATTTCAGCACGAGCAGGATCGCGACCAGGTTGATCAGCGTTGAGGCGGCCCGGCGCGCCGCCTGGATGAGCTGGTCGGGGAGGAACTTCCGGTGCCCCAGGTTCGTGAGGAGCCAGTGCACGAGTTTGCGCAGCAGCCAGGCGCCGATGACGATCAGCACCACCGCAATCAGGATATCCAGCGCCTGGGACGGCTCGAATTCCCAGTGCGTGAAGAGCTCGGTCAAATCGGCTCGCTGGAGCGCAGTGGTCACAGGTGACCTCTGAAGTTGGACGTCGGCTCCTTCTACGCCTCTCTTGGCGGGGTCGCCGTTCGTAGATGGGGCGGCGCCGTCTACCTATTCAGCGCAATGAGCTCGTCCGTGCGGCGTCGGTACTGGTTCAGCAGATCCGCCGGCACTTTTCGGACAAGGTTCGACAGCTCTCCCGGGTCGGTGTGCCGATCGAACAGGAATTCGTTGTCGCGTTTCTGGAAGGGATAACGCAAGTAGGTGTAACGCTCATCGCGCACGCCTTCGGAAGAGGGCATCGATTTCCGTCCCCGTTCGGCGCGAGCTTGCGTCGCGGGGTCGTACGAGGTCATGAATTCGTACAGGAAGTCGGTTCGCCAGGGTTGAGCCGACGCGTCAGTCCACAAAGCCGACAGATCCCGCCCCTGCATTTGCTCGGGAATCGGCACGCCAGCCAGTGCGAGCATGGTGGGCGCCAGATCGATGTTCAGCGCGGTCTGCTGAATATCCTGACCGCGAGTTGCCCCCGGCAGCCGGATGAAAAGTGGCACGCGAATGGACGGCTCATAGCCGAACCACTTCTCGCTCATCTCATAGTCGCCGAGGAAAAAACCGTTGTCGCTGGTGAAGATGATGATCGTATTCGAGAGCTGACCGATTGCTTCGAGCTTGCGCACGAGTCTCCCGATGACCCGGTCGATGCCCGAGATCAATGCGTTGTACTTCCTCACGTAGTCGAGCCGCTGTTCGGGGGTCGACAGGAGCTTTTGCCAAAGCAGCCGCGCGTAGGAATGGCGCAGGAAATCCGGAAGGGTCTCGAACGCCGCCTCATTCATCAGCGGCCGGTCGGGAAACGTTTTGCCGTGGTACAGGCTCAGCAGGTCAGGCTCGGCCGGCAGTAGCTGCTCGATCTCCGGAAAGCGACCCACCATGTTTTCGTGGGGCGAGACGAAGCTGAGAGAAAGGCAGAAGGGCTGATCTTCGACGCAGGACTCGAGAAATGCCTCGGATCGTGCCGTCAGGATGTCGTGGATGTGATGCTTACGGTCCGGGTCGTCATCCAGATAATAAGAGAAGCCGAAGTTCTCGATCACGTCGAACCCGGCCCGCTCCGCCGCCGTCGGGCGGTCCTGCAGGATCTTGCCGGTGACCATGCCATCGCCGACGCCATACTTGCCGAAGAACGCCGTTCGATAGCCGGCACGCCGCATCAAAGCTGGATAGGAACAACTCGCCAGCTCGGGTGACAGCGAGGTGGTGAAATCGCAGCGGTGACGTCTGCCATACATGCCGGTGAAAATGGAGGCGCGGCTGATCGCACAGATCGGCGTGGTCACGAACATGTTGCGGAAACGCAGGCTGGTGCTGGCGAGCTTGTCGATGTGCGGGGTGAGGACTGCGTCGTTGACGTAGCCCACCGCATCGAAGCGCTGATCGTCAGTCAACAGAAAGAGAATGTTCGGCGGCTTTTTGCCCGCAGGAGCGGCGCGTCCTGCCAACGGCGATGCAAGCGCCAATGCGGCCGATTGCGCGGCCATCTTCAAGAAATCTCGACGCGAAGGCGCCTTCGGCATTTGCTCGTGTCCGCGCTGTTATACGAATATCGCGGCCCACGCCAATCTGACGCTTTCCGTTCTTTTCGGTCGTGAAGCGCGTCACATCGCAGTGTCAGAAAAACGCCGCCCGCTGGAAAACACGACAGATCCGAATGGGTCCGCGTTCACCCTGGTGACGTTCGTAAGCTTTCCCGACAGGCCCTAGCGCAGGATGAATCCAGCGCGCAGCGGATCCTTCGAGTCGAACCAGAACTCGTTCCGTCCAGTGAAGTGCGCCGTCCCACTCACTTCCGGGATGACCGCATCGTAGGCGCCGAACGTCGTCTGCTCGACGGCACGAACGGTCATGGTGCTGCCGAGAATGCTTTCGATCGTGATGGGTCTATTCAGCGCCACCTCGCCCTTCGCGTAGTGAAGGGCCGCGCGCGCGCTCACTCCCGAACCTGTCGCGGACCGATCGACCTCGCCGTCGGCGAAGATGCAAACGTTGCGGCTGTGGTGACCGGCTTGACGCGCCGGCCCGGTGAAAATCGTGCCGTACAGGAACGAGAGGTCGGGTTCGAACGGATGCTCGATCGGCATCGTCTTCATGATCGCATGCTTGATGGCTCTTCCCATCGCGATGAGCCGCGCGTAGGCGGATTCATCGAGAGCGAGGTTCAAGGGCTCAGCCTCGACGATCGCGTAAAAGGCCCCACCGAAAGCGATGTCGAACTTCACCTGACCGACTTCGGTGTCGATCACCTGGTCGCGCCGATACAGGAAGGACGGCACATTGCGGAACGTGGCCTCGATGACCCTGCCCGCTTCGATTCGTGCCCTCGACTCGATGCGGCCGGCGGGAACATTGAACGCGACGCGCTCGCCTTGAATGCGCCCTGCTTCGATGACGAGCTTCGTCAGCGCGATGATCGCGTGCCCGCACATCGTGCTGTAGCCCTCGTTGTGCAGGAAGAAGACGTCGTAGTCGGCGGTGGTCGATTCGGTCAGGACGGCGCCGTACATGTCGGCATGGCCGCGGGGTTCGAACATCAGGCCGGTGCGCAAATGGTCGTAGTGCTCGCGAAAGTAGCGCCGCTTTTCGAGAACGGTAGTGCCCTGAAGTGGCGGCAGCCCGGAAAGGACGACGCGCAGCGGCTCACCGCCCGTGTGCAGGTCGATCGTCGTAATGCGGAGGAAGTCGCCGGGCGGCTGCCAGGTCGGGTCATGCATCGGGTGAGCCACCCAAGCCTTCTGCGGCTTACAGGCGCGAGAGCACCAGGTTCATCAGCTTCAGAGCGGCCGCATCCGCGGTCGCGTTGTCGTGCTTGAAGTCGACAATGCCGACGTCGACTTCGTACTTGCCTTTTTTCACGCTCATGGCGTAAATCTCCGATGAACTTTGCTGCACTCTAACTGGATTCCCAAGTGCGGGTGATGACGAATAACTAACGTAAACTACGCCGCCGTGGAATAACGAGGCTCCCATGTTCCGACAGCCGCTATTAGCCCTCATCGCTGTCGCAGCGTCGCTCTTTGCCGCAACCGCGCACGCCCAGAGTCCGGCGGACGTACTGATTCGTCACGCCACCATCGTCGACATCGAGCATGCGCGCTTGATCGCGGATCAGGCCGTCGTCACCTCGGGTGACGGAATTCTCGCAGTCGGACCCGATGGCGAAATCGCGAAAGCCTGGAAGGCCGCGCAGACGCTCGACGCCGGCAAGCGTTTCCTGATCCCCGGACTGTGGGACATGCATGTCCACTTCGGCGGCGGCGTCGATCTCATCGAGGAGAACAAGGCGCTGCTGCCGCTCTACATCGCGCATGGCATCACGACCGTCCGCGACTGTTCGGGCGATCTGCCGGAGCAAGTGCTCGCGTGGCGGCGTGAGATTGCGAGCGGCACGCTGTTCGGTCCGACGCTGCTCAGCTCGGGTCCGAAGATCGAGGGCATCAAGCCGATCTGGAAAGGTACGCTCGAGACGGGATCGGAGGCGGATGTCGATGCGGCGATCGCCAAGCTCAAGGCGCTCGACGACGGTGCGGCAAGCCGTCGATGCCGGGCTGAGCTCGATCGAACACATCGACTATGCAGTCAGGGCCGGCGTGAAAGACGAACCTGCGATCGCCGCCGCCTTTGCCGCCGGCAGCATCGATCGCACCGAAGCTGCGAAGCGACTGGATGCAGGCTTCGATTCCGCGACAGCGAAAAGCGCGTATGAATTCTTCGCGCAGCAAGGGATCGCGGTGACACCGACTCTCAACGGCAGTCGGATCCTGGCGTGGCTCGATCGCGACTCGCATGAGAAGGATGAATACCTCGCCTACATCGGCCCGAAGCTGCGCGCGACGTACGACTGGCGTATTCAGCGCGCTGCCCAGGCAGACGCCGCGGCGATAGCGGCGCGGCACGCACGCTTCGAGCGATCAGCCGCTGTTCTCAAGATGCTGCAGCAGGCTGGCGTCACGATCATGGCAGGCACGGATGCCGGCTTCCTGAACTCGTTCAACTATCCGGGCATCGGGCTGCACGATGAGCTCAGCCTGTTCGTCGCGAATGGATTGACACCTGCGCAGGCATTGTCATCCGCGACCCGCGCCGGGCCGGGCTGGTTCGACAAGCTCGATCGCTACGGAGCGATCGCCAAGGACAAAGCCGCGGACATGGTGCTGCTCGATCGCAATCCGCTGGAAGATATCGAAGCGACGCGCACGATCCACGCCGTGATCCTGCGAGGGACAGTTCACGACCGCGCCGCGCTGGACGCAATGCTGAGTCGAGTGCGCGCGCAGGTGGCCGCGTGGAATCACGCGCCCGGCTGATACTCGTCCTGCGCAAGCATGCCCACCGACACGTTCGATCCCCCTGAGCTCGGGCGCCGTGTCCAGAACCACAGGGCAGCGAGTGCGGTGAATGGCAGCGCTGCAACCGCGAAGCTGAGCCAGCTCTCGTTCAAGGGCAAAGGACAACCATCGGCACACGCGGCTCACGGCGACTCGAATCCAGCTTCATGCCACATCTCCTGCAAGGTGTAGCGAGCATGGCGCTGCGCGAGGGCGTTGTCCTTGATCTAGATCAGGTACGATTCCGAGCTCATGAATTACCGAGTCCTCCTGGGATTCATCGCACTGTCGGGGTGCGTGACCTCGCCCTATTCCTGTGCACAGGACGCAGCCGCGCTAGGCAACGCCTTCGCAGCGTGGAAGCCGATCGTCGACGCACGCTTGCGCGCCGAATTCGTCGACCAGGCGCCGCTCACCGAAGATGCCGACGGCACAGCCTTGCGATTGCGAGCCGGCTTCGAGTCGGGCAAGGCATGGAACACGACGCTGCTGGCCGAGGGCGAGTTCGTCACGCCATTGGATGACGACTACCGCCCTGACCCGTCACGCCCGACGCACACTGCATTTCCCGTAGTAGCCGATCCGGAAGGCTACGAAGTGAACCGGCTGCAGCTCACGAACACTACGCTGCCCGGCACGACGCTGACACTCGGGCGCCAGCGGATCCTGCTCGACGATCAGCGCTTCGTCGGCAATGTCGGCTGGCGTCAGAACGAGCAGACCTTCGACGCGGTGCGTGTCGTCAACAAGAGCGTGCGGACATTGATTGTCGATGCCACCTACCTCAACCAGGTCAATCGCGTCTTCGGCCCGGAATCGCCCCAGGGCCGCTGGCATGGCGACGGCTGGCTCGGCAACGTCGCATGGCAGCTGCCGACGGCGAAGCTCACCGCGTTTGCCTATGTGCTCGACTTCGAGCCACTCACCTACTTCCCTGGCCTGCCCGCCGCCGCGGCGGCTGCGCTCAATCCGGTGCGCGTCTCGACCTCCACCTACGGTGCGCGACTCAGCGGCGAACGCGCCATCGGATCCTTGAAGCTCGGCTACATCGCCTCCTATGCGCAGCAGAGCGACTACGCCTCGAACCCGCTGCGCTTCGATCTCGACTACTACCTGGCCGAAATCACCGGCACGGTCGGGCGCTATGGATTCAAGCTCGGCGATGAGGTGCTGCAGGGTGATGGCACAACGGGCTTCGCGGCTCCGCTCGCGACGCTGCATCCGTTCAACGGCTGGGCTGACAAGTTCACGACCACGCCTGCAAACGGTCTCGACGATCGCTACGCCGGAGTGAGCTACGCGCTCCAGCGAGCAAGCGTGTTCGACGCGTTGTCGGCGACGATCGTCTACCATGAATACAGCACGCAACGGCTCGATGCAGATCTCGGCACCGAGGTGAACGTACAGTTGCAGGGGAAGGCGCGGCGCTTCTCCGGCGTCCTCAAGTACGCAGCCTACGAAGCGCATGAAGGTCGCACGCCGGCCGCATATCAGGACACGACCAAGCTGTGGGTACAGCTCGAGTACGTGTGGTGAAGCGCACCGGGGAAGTGACGCCGCTGGTGTAAGATCCGACGCGATATGAGCCAATACTCCCTCTCCCGACGCGCCGTGCTCCAGGGCCTGATGGCGGCCGCTCTGCCGCTCGGCCAGAGCGCCTGCACGAAGACCAACCCCAATGCACTCGTCGTCGGTGGCTTGCCGGTCACGTGCAACCTGACGTTGCCCGTCGCATGCGTCGCCCGGGCCACGAGCAACGGCACTGCAGCCGCCGGCGCGTCGAAGTTTGCTTTCGAATTCAGCAAGTACAACGGCTGGCCCGAGATCAAAGAGTCGCTGATGGCGGGCCGTATTCAGGCCGCCTACATGCTGGCGCCGCTGGTGATGGATCTCGCCGACAAGGGCATCCCGATCAAGATCGTCTCGCTCGGGCATCGCTCGGGCGCGGTCATCATGGTGCGCAACGACTCGCCCTACCAGAATTTCCGCCAACTCGAAGGCCGCCGCGTCGCGGTGCCGAGCCGCTTCGCAGTCGACTACCTGTTTCTGCGCCGCATGCTCGCCGAAGAGGACATGCGCATCGAGCAGCTCGAAATCGTCGAAATGCCGCCGCCGGACATGCCGGCTGCGCTCTATGCGAATGCCGTCGATGCCTATTGCACCGGCGAGCCGTTCGGTGCCGCCGCGCAAAGCGCCGGATACGCGAGGCCGCTGCGGATGACGCGCGACAAGTGGCCGCGGTACATCTGTTGCGTACTCACTGTGCGCGAAGAGTTGATGACGGAGAATCCCGCCATGGTGCAGGACCTGGTCAACCATGTGCTCGGTGCCGGCGTGTGGCTCGATCAACAACCGGCGAACCGCGAGAAGGCCGTGCAGATCGCCGCTACTCCGTCGTACTTCAACCAGGATCCCAAGATCATCCGCTTCGTCATGCAGAATCCGACCGACCGGGTCACCTATGGCGACCTGCGCATGATCCGCAGCGAGTTCGAAGAGCTCATGCAGCTGTCGATCGAGGCTGGCACGATCAAACACCCGATCCCCTACGAGAAGTACGTCGACGAGCGCTTCGCTCGCGCCGCAAAGCCGGCGGTCATCCCGTTATGAACGCACGCACCGTGCGCTCGATACTGTTGATGCTTGCTGCAATCGTCGCGGCCCCGGTGGCCAGCGCGCCGACGCTCAAGGCAGGAGTCTTCGACCCGCCTCGCGAAGCCCCGCTGTTCTCGTTGCAAAGTTCTGGAGGCGGCAAGCTCGAGCTGCGCAGTTATCGCGGCAAAGTCGTGATCCTGGGCTTCGGCTTCACGTGGTGCACGGACGTCTGCCCGGTCACGCTCGCCACTTTGCAGCAGGCGCGTCGCAAGCTCGGTGCTGCCGCAGATGACGTCCAGGTCGTTTACATAACCGTCGATCCCGAGCGCGACAATCCGACGCGCATGAAAGAGTACCTGCACGCCTACGATCCGACTTTCATCGGCGGCACCGGTGGAGCCGCTGAGCTTGCCGCGGTACGCAAGGACTATGGCATCTTCGCGGAGAAGCATGTCAAAGGCAGCAGCTACTCGGTTGCGCACTCCTCCTCCACCTACCTGATCGACCGCAGCGGGCGGCTCCGCGCACTGATGCCTTATGGGCATGGCCCGGACGATTACGTGCACGATCTGCAGATCCTGCTCGCGGAGTAGCAGCAATGCGTTCCCCGCTTCGGGGCGTCCTGTTGGCATGCGGTGCAGTCGTCGTCGCAGTGCTCGCCTGGGCCGGCCTGACGCCGATCGAACAGCGGACCGGCGCGGACCGCGAGGAGCTCTTCGAGATCCCGCGCGGGACCTGGGCGCGACGGATGAAGGGCGAGGATCTCGGCATCCTGCCGGACGAGATCCGCTTGACGCTCGGAATCCGCGATATCCTCGTGCTGCGGAACCTGGACGAGGTGCCCCAGATCTTCGGCCCGACCTTGATGATGCCGGGCCAGAGCTTCCGGCTCCCGTTCGAGCAGGCGTCGGAGTATCAGTTCGCCTGCACCGCGCACGCGAGCGGGCAGATGCGGGTCATCGTGTACCCTTATCCTGCGACGCCGTGGGCCCGAATCATCTGGCGCGCCAGAGGACTATGAACAGAATCAAAAGCAGTCTGCCCGCTCTCGGCGTCATCGTGGCGCTGCTCGTCGCCTGGTGGGGCGCGATCGTCGCCACGCAGAGCCTCATATTCCCTACACCTTGGGGAGTCGTCACCGGCGCTGTCGAGCTGCTGGTGAATGGCACGCTGTGGCGGCACATCGGCGCCTCGCTCATGCGTGTGGGCACCGGCTTTGCGCTTGCCGTATGCATCGCAGTCCCGCTCGGGCTGTGGATGGGCTGGGTGCGTGGCGCATACGACACGCTGAATCCGATCTTCCAGATGCTGCGTCCGATCTCGCCGATCGCCTGGATCCCGATCGCCATCCTGTGGTTCGGCGTCGGCGACGCGTCGCCGATCTATCTGATCTTCATCTCGTCGGTATTCCCGATGATCGTGCAGACCACCGTCGGCGTGCACACGATCGACAAGCGCTACCTGCGCGCGGCGGAGAACTTCGGCGTGTCGCGCGCGACGCTGTTCAGGCAGGTCGTCATTCCGGCCGTGCTGCCGCAGATCCTGGTCGGCATGCGCATCGGGCTCGGCGTCGCCTGGCTGGTCGTGGTCGCCGCCGAGATGATTGCGCTGCGCTCGGGGCTCGGCTACATGATCATGGACTCGCGCAACGCCGGGAATCGCTACGATCTGGTGATCGCGGGCATGATCATCATCGGCGTGATCGGCCTGTCGCTCGACAGTACGATGCGTCGACTGGAACGCATCAGGTGGGTACGCTGGCGCTATGCACAGTAAGATCGAAGTCCGCGGCCTCAACAAGAGCTTCGAGTCCGACCAGGGCCGCCTGGTCGTCATCGAGGACATCAGCTTCACGGTTCGCGACGGCGAAACCGTTGCCATCGTCGGCCCTTCCGGCTGCGGCAAGACCACGCTCATGAACATGATCGCCGGCTTCGTCAGGCCGGACGCCGGCGCCATCGTCATCGATGGCGTGCCGCGCCTGAAGCCGGATCCGAAGGGGATTCTGATCACGCAGCACGGCTCCGTGTTCCCCTGGCTCACGGTGCGCGAGAACCTGATGTTCGGCCTCAATGGACACGCGCCGCGAAACAAGGCCGAGATCGCCGATCATTACGCTGCGATCGTCGGCCTCAAAGGCTTCGAGTCGAGCTATCCGCACGAGCTGTCGGGTGGCATGTTGAAGCGCGCCGAGCTGGCGCGCGCGCTCGTGGTGAAACCGGAAGTTCTGTACATGGACGAACCGTTTTCGGCGCTGGATGCGCTGATGAGCCTGCGAGTGCGCAACGAGCTGCTGCGCATCCTCGCGGAGGAGCGCCACACGGTCATGCTGATCACGCACGACGTCGAGGAAGCGATCCACGTCGCCGACCGCATTCTCGTGCTGTCACCGCGGCCGGCGCGAATCCAGGCTGCGTTCGATGTGCCCTTCCCGCATCCGCGCCGGCTGACCAGCGCTCCGGCGCAGGAGCTGCGGGTTGCGATCCTGCGCGAGCTCGGCGTCGACCACTACGGCGGTTAGCTCGCGAGCGATCGTCGCCGTGACGGCCCTCGACCTGCATCCCGACCTGCATCTGAGCCGTCTGGCGATCGGCGTCGAGCGTGCGCCCCTGCTCGTGATCGACAACTTCGTCACCAACGCGGAGGCGCTGGTCGCGGACGCGTGTACGCGACCGCTGACGGTGCGCAGCCCATACTTTCCGGGCATCAGAGCCGAGGCACCGCCCGCCTACCAACAACTGCTGCTCACTCGACTGAGGAGTGCGCTCCTGGATTGTCTCGGCATGCCGGACGGGAAGCTCACGCTCTCCATGTGCCACTACTCGCTGATCACGACACCGGCGCAGGAGCTGATACCGCCGCAGCGGATCCCGCACGTCGATTCGTTCGCGAAATCCGGGTTGGCGACCATTCACTACCTGTTCAAAACGAATCTCGGCGGCACCGCGTTCTACCGCCACCGCAGAACCGGCTTCGAATTCATCGACGAGGCGCGCCGGGCGGAGTACGCGCGGGCGCTCCACGAGGAGCATGCGGGTCCTGCAGCGCCCGGTCCGGGATACATCAACGGCAGCACCGCTCTGTTCGAGCAGATCGCAAAACAGGATGGCGTCTTCAACCGCATGCTGGTCTATCGGCGCAACTCGCTGCACTCGGGTTGCATCGAGCAACGCGTCCCGGACCCGAGCCCTTACACCGGCCGGCTGTCCATCAACAGTTTCATCGACTGGACGCCGGCGTAGCCGCAAACAGATCGCGAACAGCGGAGCCGGCGAGCAGGAATGCGCCGACGCCGTAGAACTGCGTGTCGCCCGCCGCAACTTGTTCGGGACGATCGCTGACTTGCTGGACCCAGCCGAGCATGCCGTCGGCTTGCACGGCTCGCTCCAGCGCACGCCAACCGCGGCGCACGACCGGCTCGTATTCAGCTCGATCGAGCAGCCCCGCTGCGATACCCCACGCCATGCCGTAGACGAAGAAGCCGGTGCCGCTCGACTCCGGCGGCGTTTCCGCCGACGCAGCGAGCAATGATGGCGCCCAATATCCGTCCGATTTCTGCACGGACTTCAGCTTCGCCGCCATTTCCTTGAACAGCTCCACGTACATCGGCCGCGCCGGGTCGCTTGCAGGCAGACGTTCCAGAACTCGCGCGATGCCGGCGAAGACCCAGCCGTTGCCGCGGCTCCAGAACAGCTTTCGGCCGTTGCTGTCGCGCTGCTCGAAGAAACGGCTGTCGCGATAGAAGAGATGTTCTTCGCGGTCGTACAGATAATCTTTGGTCGCCTTGAACTCGGCGTGTGCGTACTCGGCATAGCGCTGCTCGCCGGTTGCTGCGGTCAGCCCGACCCACACCGGCGGCGCCATGAACAAGGCGTCGCACCAGCACCAACGATCGACGCAGGACACCTGAGCTTGCGTAGCCAGACTGCCGCGCGGCGGGGCGGCGAGGATTTCGTCGAAGCGCTTGCGTAACGGCGCTATCGCCTCTGGTCCGGCGCCATGCGACGCGGCCCACAAGTAGCCCTGCCCGATGACGTGATCGTCCGCATGATAGCGGCGGTCGCCGAGCTGCCAGTCGGTGCTGCGTCCGTGCGCGAGCACGGCGTCGCGAAAACGAGTCGATCCGCTCCGCTCGGCGAGCGCAGTCAGCCCGGCGTAGAACGCTCCCTGCTGCCAGCTCCGAGGACTGCGTGTTTCCTCGCGCATGTTCTTGATAGCGGCGACCGGCTCGAGATGCGCGAGCTGCCAGTCAGCCACCTTCTCCATGAGCGCGAGCGTGCGTGCTGCATCTTCACGCTGTGCGATATTCGCGTAGAAATCCTGCAGCACATAGAACGCTCTCTTCTTCGCGCCCTGATTGCTGATCAGCCCCTTCCGATTCCAGCCGTCCTGCACGCCGGGCAGCGGGCGGCGCGGCGAACGAAAGTCCGCGAGTATCCACGGCGTCGCGCCGCGCCACTGTGGCAGCCGCTGCAACATCGCGAGCGTCTGGCGATACAAATCTTCCTGGTACTCCTCGGTGAATCGCGTAAGACGATCGCCGTGTCGGCCCTGCAGGGCGTCCGCGCCGAACTCGCTGATCACGACCGGCTTGTCGTAGCCGAAGGTCCAGCGGATCCGCGGCAGCTTGTCCGGCAGCCCGTCGTACCAGCCGATGTATTCGTTGAAGCTCAGCAGATCGATGGATGCGCCGAACGGATCGTCGACGATGCGATGGTCCGCATCGGCCGGATCGCGGCGCACTTCGAGCGCGGCTGCGACCAGACGCGTCGAATCGAGCGCTCGCGCGGACTGGACGAGCGTCCTGAGGAATTGCGTACGCGGCGCGCTGACCGGCGTCTCGTTCGCGACCGACCAGACAATGACGCTCGCGCGGTTGCGATCGCGCCGGATCAGCTCCTCGAGCTGCTGCTTGCCATTCGCAAGCGTTTCGGGATTTTCCCATTGGATCGTCCAGTAGACTGGCACCTCCTCCCACAGCATCAGGCCAAGCTCGTCTGCGACGCGCGCCATGTGCTCGTTGTGCGGATAGTGCGCGAGCCGGACGAAATTGCAGCCGAGCTCCTTCGCCCAGCCGAGCAGCAGCCGCGCGTCCTGCTCGGAATACGCGCGCCCGCCGCGCAGCGGATTCTCCTCGTGCAGCGAGATACCGCGCAGAAATACCGATTCACCGTTGAGCAGGATGTCCGCGCCTCGCACGGCGATGCTGCGAAAGCCGATGCGCGCGGTGATCCGATCGTCGTCGGTCGCAAGCTCGACGTTGTAGAGACGCGCGTTACGTGGCGACCACAGCCCGAGGCCCGGCGCTGCGACGTCGAACGTTGCGATCCCTCGGGCGTCGCTCACCGTGCGAGCGCGAATGCCGGCTTCTGGAATCGACAGCGTTACGCCGACACCCGCTGCCTTCGCACCGTCGAGCTCGACGTTCGCGACGATTCGGTCGCTCGAACCCGCCGCCAACTGCACGACATAGTCGCGAACATAAGTCGCCGGCGTCTCGACGATCGTCACGTCGCGCGTCAAGCCACCGTAGTTCCACCAATCCGTGTTGACCGTCGGTATGCCTTCGACGTGGCGCGTGTTGTCGACCTTGACCACCAGCGAGTTGCCGCGCGCGACCAGCTTGCCGGTAATCTCGAACTGGAACGGCGTGAAGCCGCCGACGTGGCGACCGAGCTTGCGGCCGTTCAGATAGACGTCCGCCTGATAGTTGGCCGCCCCGAAGTGCACGAACACCCGCCGTCCGGCGGCGCTCGGCGCGTAGTCGAACTTGCGGCGATACCAGACCGTGCCCTCGTAGTAGTAGAGCCGCTCGTTCTGCGAGTTCCAGTCGCCCGGGACGGCGAGCGTCGGGCTCGAATCGAAGTCGTACTCGACCAGCTCCGATCGATTGGCTGGCTTGCGGTCGAGGAAATACCCGCCGCTCGGCTCCGCAGCGGCGTCGAACGGCTCGCGCCGGTAGTTGTAGTAGCCGTTCTCGTACGGGTCGACGATGACGTGCCATTCGCCGTTCAGCGTCGTAATTGCGGTCGCGCCGAGCACCGCGAGTATCGTTGCCGCCCCGAGCATGCGGCGCAGTTTATCAGGCAGGAATGGTCAGCAGCGCCTGGTACCACAAGGCGCTGCTCTTCAGCGTGCGCCGCTGCGTCCGGTAGTCGACGTGCACGATACCGAAGCGCTTGCGATAGCCCTCGGCCCATTCGAAGTTGTCCATCAGGCTCCAGACGAAATAGCCGCGGACATCCACGCCGCGCGCGATCACGTCCGCGACGGCGATCAGATGCGATTCGATGTACTGGCGGCGTTGCTCGTCGTCGACGCGGCCGCCCACGACGTCGTCCTGGTACGCCGCGCCGTTTTCCGTGATGAGCAAGGGCGGCAGCTCGTAGTCGCGATCGAGGCGCAGCAGCAGCTCGGCGAGGCTCTGCGGCGCGACTTCCCAGCCCATGTCGGTCACCGCGGCGCCGCTCGATGCCGGCAACGCCGCGTTGGCGCTGCTGGAGAAGACCGTCGGGCTGTAGTAGTTCACGCCGACGAAGTCGAACGGCTGCGCGATGAGCTCCGCATCGCCGGCTCGCGTCGCGGGGGCATCCTCGCCGAGATGTTCGAGGATGTCCGGTGGATAACGACCTTTGAACAGAGCGTCCATGTACCACCGCACGAGCCGGCCGTCCTCCAGTCGGGCGTGCGTTGCATCGAGCTCCGAGTCTGTCTCCGGATAGACGGGCGACAGATTCAACACGATGCCGATCTCGGCCTTGCTACTCGTCGCGCGAATCGCCTGGAGCGCGAGCCCGTGACTCACGAGCACGTGGTGCGCGACCTGGTAGGCGACGCGCCGGTCGCGCACACCCGGAGCAAAGATGCCGCGCTCGTGCCCCAGCACCGCGGTGACCCACGGTTCGTTGTGAGTCGCGATGGAAACGATCCGATCACCGAGTCGCCGGGCAACGAGCTGCGCATAGTCCGCGAAGCGCTGCGCAGTCTCGCGCCCAAGCCAACCGCCGTGACGGCGCTGCAGTTCCGCGGGCAAGTCCCAGTGATACAACGTCGCGTACGGTTGGATGTCGCGCGCGAGCAAGCCGTCGATGAGCCGCTCGTAGAAAGCCAGGCCTGCTTCGTTGACCGCACCGCTCCCGGCCGGCTGGATCCTCGGCCACGAGATGGAGAAGCGATAAGCGCGCACGCCGAGATGCGCGATCAAATCCAGGTCGGACTCGAGTCTGTGATAGTGATCGCACGCGACGTCGCCGTTGCTGCCGTCGGCGATCGCGCCGGGCACACGGCAGAACTCGTCCCAGATCGAGAGTCCCTTGCCATCCGCGCGTGCCGCGCCCTCGATCTGAAACGCGCTGGTCGCAACGCCCCAGACGAAGTCCTGTGGAAAGCGCCGCCGCAGCTCGGCCAGGTTCGTCGCTCGATTCATGCGGCTGTCGACTTCGGGGGCAACAGCAGCTCGCCCTCCAGTTCTTCGAGCGTCCGGCCCTTGGTTTCCCGGACGAACACCAGCACGAACAGCAGCGCTGCGCTCGCGAACAGGCCGTACCCGAGGAACACTCCGGCTGGACCGAGCGTCGACAGCTCCCACGGGAACACGAACGTCACGCTCGCGCTCACCAGCGCGTTCCAGAACCCCGCGACCGAGATCGCAACGCCGCGGTACTCGTTCGGGAAGATCTCCGAGAGCAGCACCCACATCACCGGCCCGAGCGAGATCGCGAACGAGGCGACGAAGCCGATGATCGCGATCAGCACCAGCCGCGCGTTCACTGCCGGAGCAACGCCAACCAGCGCCTGATCGTGCGGCACGACGCTGAAAGCCCACGCGATCGTCAGCAGCGACACAGCCATGCCTGCTATGCCGATGACGAGCAGCGGCTTGCGGCCCAGGCGATCGATGAGCCGGATCGCCACGACGGTCATGACCACGTTGACGAGACCGACGATCACAGCCTGGCGGAACGCGTCGCTGACGCCGCCGCCGGCCTGCGAAAAAATCGTCGGCAGGTAGTAGAAGATCGCGTTGATGCCGGTGATCTGCTGAAAGAACGCGAGCCCGAGAGCGATCAGCATGATCAGGCGGATGCGCCGGTCGAACAAGGCACGCCAGCCGTGCGCGACGCCCTTCGCTGCGAGACTCTGGCGGATCTGTTGCAGATTCTCCTGCGCCTGCGTGTCGCCGGCGACACGCATCAGGACCTCGAGTGCCTGCTCGTCGCGGCCCTTGATCACGAGCCATCGCGGACTTTCAGGAATGCGCGACAGCAGCAGCAGATACAGCAGCGCGGGAAACACCTGTACGCCGAGCATCCAGCGCCAGTTGTGCTCGCCCACGTCCAGCAGGAAATAGTTCGAGAAGAACGAGGCCGAGATGCCGATCACGATCATGAGCTGGTTGAGCGACACGAGTCCGCCGCGCCGATCCGCGGGCGCGATCTCCGCGATGTAGACCGGCGCAATCAATATCGCCGCGCCGACCGCGAGCCCGCCCACGATGCGCGCGGCAACGAATGCAGTGAGTGTCGTCGCGAGCGACGCGAGCGACGCAGACAGCACGAACAGCATGGCCGCGAACAGCAGTACCTTTCTGCGTCCGAGCCGATCGCTGAGCACGCCCGCGAACGCATTCCCCGCGAGCGCACCCCAGCCCAACGAGCTGACCGCCCAGCCGAGCCTGAGGTCGCCGCCGGCGCCGCTGAGATGGAAATACTCGCGAATGAAAGGCACGACGCCGGAGATCACGGTCGCATCGAATCCCAACAGCAGACCGCCGATCGCAGCCGTGAGCGCGACGAAGCCGACGTTCAGTCTGCGTTGCCCCATGCGCGCTGCGCGCGCTTCGTTGTTCGTCATCGAGTTGTTCTTACTACGTCGCCGCCCTTCTTGCCAGCGTCCAGCGAGCGTGCTACAACGCAAATTGTAAGCGCTTACATTTTTCGGCACAAGAACCGAAATCGTGGCATCAGGGGGTATCGCTGTGAACTGTCGTGCACGTAGCCGTTCGCCTATCGCACAGGCCGTTTCGCTGATTCTCGGGACCGCCGTCGCACTGCCGGCGCTCGCGCAACAGAGCTCGGAAACGCTCGAAGAGGTGATCGTCACGGGCATCCGCGGCAGTCTTACCTCCTCCATGAACCTGAAGCGCGACTCGCAGGGCGTGGTCGACGGCATCGTCGCCGAGGACATCGGTAAGTTTCCCGACACGAACCTCGCCGAGTCGTTGCAACGCATCAGCGGCGTCTCGATCGATCGCTCGGCGATCGGCGAAGGCCAGCGCGTCACGGTTCGCGGCGTCGGCCCGTACTTCAACCTGGTGCTGCTGAACGGCCGGCAGATGCCGGTCTCGTCCCTCGAGGACACGGTCGCATCCAAC
>DATENH010000180.1:0-7170 GCA_035275145.1 Steroidobacteraceae bacterium
CGTTTTCGCGCGGCGCTGTCCTGGTGCGGCCGACGCGACTGCCATGACCCTGGTCGTCGGTGAAGCGATACCAGTACACGGTTCCAGGATCGAGGCCCGCAGCGAGAATGCGGCAGGTCCAATCGCTTTCCTCGGACAGCGATGCTTTCGATGAGGCGACGACGTGCTGGAATTCTTGGTCGCGGGCGACTTCGACTCTCAGCTCTTTCGCCGCTGCGCCTGCCGCAGGCGGACGACGCGTCCACAACAGAACGCTGTCGGGATGCGGATCGCCGGATGCGATGCCCTGTGGATACAGCTCGCGCCGTTCCGACCACTGCAGTTGCGATTCGCGTGCACTGCTGCGCGCCCAGGCCAGCGTCGCACCGAGTGCGGCGGACAGTTCGATGAATTCACGACGGTTCATGAGGAATTCTCCATCTATGCGACGCCGTGCGCGCGCGGGAGTAACATCTCGCGCGCAAGCATCGCACGCCGCATCCTCACCGCAAAGATTCGGACACATCGGACACACTCATGACGCAGCCGCTCGCCGACATCGGTCTCATCGGACTCGCCGTGATGGGCGAGAACTTCGCGCTGAACATGGAGAGCAAGGGTTTTCGGGTTGCGGTGTACAACCGCACGGTCGAGCGCGTCGAGCAATTCATCGCGGGTCGCGCGCGCGGCAAGAACTTCGTCGGCACCCGCACGCCGGCGGAGCTCGTCGCAGCGTTGCAGCGGCCGCGCAAGATTCTGATGCTCATCAAGGCAGGCCCAGCGGTCGATGCAGTCATCGATGAGTTGCTGCCGTTGCTGGACCAGGGCGACATCCTCATCGACGGCGGCAACAGCTTGTTCACGGACACGATCCGCCGCACGAAGCAGGTGGAAGCCGCCGGCATGCTGTACGTCGGTTCGGGCGTATCCGGTGGCGAAGAGGGTGCGCTGACCGGTCCGTCGCTGATGCCGGGCGGCAGCGCGGCGGCGTGGCAGCACATCAAGCCGATTTTCCAGGCTGTTTGTGCACGCACGCCGGAAGGCGAGCCCTGCTGCGACTGGATGGGCGAGGACGGCGCCGGCCACTTCGTGAAGATGGTTCACAACGGCATCGAGTACGGCGACATGCAGCTCATCGCCGAGACTTACGACGTGATGAAGCGCGTGCTCGGCATGAGCAATCAGCGGATGCACGAGGTGTTCGCCGAATGGAATGCCGGCGAGCTCGACAGCTACCTGATCGAGATCACGCGCGACATCCTTGCGTACAAATCCCGCGAGGGCGAGCACATCATCGACGTGATCGTCGATGCCGCCGGCCAGAAGGGCACCGGCAAGTGGACGGTCATCGAAGCGCTGCAGGAAGGTGTGCCGCTGACATTGATCGGCGAAGCAGTCTTTGCGCGCGCGCTCTCGGCGAGCAAGGAGGAACGCGTCGCGGCGTCGAAGCAGCTCAAGTTCGAGGGCAGCGCATTCGCGGGCGACCGCAACGCGCTCGTCGACGATCTGCGACGCGCGCTGTATGCATCGAAGATCATCAGCTATGCGCAGGGATATCAGTTGTTGCGCGCGGCTGCGCAGACCTACAAGTGGCATCTGAATTACGGCGGCATCGCGCTCGTCTGGCGCGGCGGCTGCATCATCCGTTCGGCGTTTCTCGGCGACATCAAGCAAGCGTTCGATCGCGAGCCCGGTCTCGTCAATCTGCTGCTCGATCCGTTCTTCCGTGACGCGGTCTCGAGCCGGCAGGGCGGTTGGCGTCGCGCGATCGTCGCCGCGATGCTGAGCGGCGTGCCGGTGCCGTGTCTCAGCTCCGCGCTCTCATATTTCGATGGCTATCGTTCGGAGCGGCTGCCGGCCAACATGATCCAGGCGCAGCGCGATTACTTCGGGGCGCACACTTACGAGCGGACCGATCAGCCGCGCGGCAAGTTCTTCCACACCAACTGGACCGGGCACGGCGGCACGACGACCTCGGGCTCGTACGACGCGTAGGCGACTCTTGATCGGGCACGGATTGTCGGGCTAAAGCCCGACCTACGTTTTTAGTCGCGTCAGCACCTTCTCGACGATGCGGTCGCAGCGCGCGCCGAGGAACGGGAACGTCTGCGGGATCGTCGCGTCGATGTTTTCGCTGAGAAAGCTGCGCAGCAGGTTGCGTGCGCGATGGTCGCGCGTCTTCACCGTCGCGGGCGGGATGCCGAGATACTCGGCCGTTTCTTCGACCGACAATCCCTCGACTTCGCGCAGCACGAATGCGGTGCGGAACTGCTCGGGCAGCCGCTGGATCGAGCGCTCCAGCAGCCGTCGCAGCTCGGCGTTCGCCGCGAGCGCCTCCGGGTCGATCACGGCGTCGACGGTCACGTTCGTCTTTTCATCCACTGTCTCACCCTGGTCTGCGAGGTCGGCTTCGATCGCGACATGGCTGCGGCGGCTGTCACGCGCCCGCACGCGGTCGATTGCCTCGTTGCGCACGATGCGGCCGAGCCAGGCACCCAGGCTCCCCGCGCCGGTATAAGTCGCGAATGCGTAGAACGCGCGCACGTAACTTTCCTGCAGCACGTCTTCCGCTTCGCTGGCATCGCCCATCACGCTCACGGCCAGTCGATACAGCCGCTGGTTGTAGCGACGCATGATCCGCGCGAAGGCGTCTTGATCACCCTGCGCGGCCAGGCTCGCGAGCGCCGCGTCGTCGCCGGCTGCGGCGACGACGTCGGCTGCCGCGAGGGCGGCGATGTGTTGGATGCGTTCGCTCACGAGAACTTTTCCGGGAACTGCTTGGCGATCGCGCCGGCGAGCGCATCCGCGATGGTGTAGATGTGGCCCTTCATCGCATCCCAGGTACGCGCCTCACCGGCCAGATCGTGCGCGGCGAGCTGCTGATTCTGCTGCACGTGATGACCGCCGTGCGCCGCGAGCAGGCTCTTCAAGGTCGCTTCCGGCAGGTTCGGATTCGCGCCCGCCAGGAACTTCGCGATCTCGTTGGCATTGCTGGTGAGATCGGCGATCGCCTTCTTCGCTCCGGCCGCATCGCTTGCAACGGTCGCCGTCGCATGCGCCTTGATTGCAGTGTAATGGCCGGCGAGCAGCTTGAACAACTGATCGGTCGCGGCCTTGCCGTAGAACGGCTCGATCGAGCCCGCGATCTGCTTGGCGTTCGCGACGACCTGTTTCTCGGCCGCGTCCGCCGCCGCCTGGTTCTTCTCGGCGAGGGCGCGCGAGACTTCGCGGACCCAGAAAATGTGGCCGACCCAGAGGTCGCGTTCCGCGGCCTGGGTCGCGGCGAGCTTCGCCGGCACCGGGCCGCTGGGTGCGTCCGCAGCAGGGGCGAACCGGGACAGCGACAACAACACTGCGGCGAGGACGACTGCAGGTACTGACTTCATGGACTTCTCCGATAACTCCAACAAGCGGGTTCTTGTTGCGAGTGACGGAGGCCGGAGCGTGGAGGTTCCCGGCTATCCCTTTGACTCCTTTTGATTACCTGGGCCGGTTCCCGAACTGCATCTCCAGCGCGGCGCCGATTTCGGGGCTCGCCTTGCGATCCTCGATGACCTTGCGGCGCGGCCAGGAGACGCCGCCGCGCAACTCGAGGAACAGCCAGTCCCAGGTGAGCTGGTGGCGCCAGATCACGCGCGCGGAGTGACGCGTGAGCTGCACCTCGTTGTCCGTCTCGCCTTCGGTCTGCACCTGGTAGGCGAGCCCGGTGCGCTCGTTCAAGCTTTGGAACAGCGTGAGCTGCGTGTACCACTCCAGGCCGATCGTCTCTTCGGTGTACTTGCCGAGATTGGCCCAGCGCAGCAGCAGCGTGTCGGAGATCGGACGATCGAGATACGTGCGTGTCGTGGTGCCGAAGCCTTCCGAGTTCTGCCAGAACACGGTCTCGCGCGCCGTGAACACGTAGTGCTCGCCGAACGCCCGCACGATCTCGTAGCGGGCGCGGGCGTACGGATCGAGCGGCAGGTCGACGCGCACGCCGACACCGACATCGAAGTCGTTGCCGGTGCGCGTGGGGCTGGAATACCCGAGGCCGACCAGCACGGCTTCCTCTTCGAGGCTGCCGAACTGACGCGTCGGCAGCGCCTCGAAGTCGCCTTCCGTGTCGCTGATGTAGTCGTCCTCGCCGACGCGCCCGGCGAATGCGGAAATCCGCTCGTCCCATTGCGGCAGCTGCAGGCGCACGCGAAAGCGCAGCCGCGGATCGAAGCCGTCGTAGTCGCTCCACAAGCCGCCGGCCGAGATCGTGCCGTAAGTCGCTCGATACTGGTCGTAGCGGAATTCATTACCGCCGAGGCTGTCGAGCCACGCGGACGAAGCGCAGGTGGTCACGCTCAGGCGCCGCCGCATCCGTTCGATCATCGTGGCGTCCGGCCGGTCGCGTTGCGCGCAACCGGTCATCGGCGTGACTGCGTCCTCTTCTTCTTCGTCCTGCGCCATGGCGGGTGCGCACGCGAAGAGCGTCCCGAGCAGCAGCACCGCGATCGAGGCTGCGCCGGAATGCCAGTCAGTCCTTGGTTGGAACGCAGCCATGACCCCTGTGGATTTTCATATGATTCTGAACGGAGAGCATTCCCGACCGGTTCCCCACATTTTATTATTGTGGCATGGCGGGTCCGGCCCGATTCAGTCGACCACGTCGAGTAAATGCGATGAAGTACCTGCATACAATGGTGCGAGTGACCGACCTGGCAGCCTCCCTGCGCTTCTACTGCGATGCGCTCGGCTTGCGGGAAATCCGCCGCCGGGAAAACGAGAAGGGCCGCTTCACCCTGGTATTCCTCGCGGCGCCGGGCGACGACGAGGCGCAGGTGGAGCTCACCTATAACTGGGACCCGGAGAACTACGGGATCGGCCGCGCGTTCGGGCATCTCGCGTACGAGGTGGACGATATCTACGCCATGTGCCAGCGGCTCACCGAGCACGGCGTGACGATCAATCGGCCGCCGCGCGACGGGCACATGGCGTTCGTGCGCTCGCCAGATCGAATCTCGGTCGAGCTGTTGCAGAAGGGCGGGGCACTGCCGCCGCGCGAGCCCTGGGCGTCGATGCCGAACAGCGGCGAGTGGTGAGCGTTTACTTTCGCAGCAGCTCGAGCAGCGTGCTGCGCAGCCACTGAGAGCCCGGGTCCGCGTCGACGTTCGCGTGCCAGTACAGGAACATCTCGAGCGGCGGAATTTCCAACGGAAACGGCACCACCTGCGTGCCCTCGCGGCTGCCGAGGTGTGCCTGGCTGCGCGCCATCGTTGCGAGCAGATCCGAGCGCGCGACGATCTCGTAGGCAGCGGCATAGTGCTGGCAGCGCACGCGGATCCGCCGCGACATCCCGATGCGACCGAGCGCGATGTCTTCGTAGCCGCCGCCGCGGCGCCGTCCGGTGATCAAGACGTGCTCCAGCGCGAGATACGCGTCCATCGTCAGCGTGCCGTCGATCGATGGATGATCCTTGCGCGCCAGCACGGCGAGCGGCTCGGAGGTCACGCGCTCGCGACGCACGTCATGAGATAACGGCAGGCCGACGTCGAACGCGAAATCGATCTCGCCGCTTTGCAGATCCTCTTCCAGATCGCGGCGATCGATGCGCACTACCGAGATGTCGACGTGCGGCGCGTCGCGCTGCAGACGCTCGACGAGCAGCGGCAGGAACGGCAACTCGTTGACCTCGCGCATCGCGATCGTGAACGAGCGCGGGCTCGTGCCCGGATCGAAGCGCCCGGTACGCTGCAGGAGCTGTTCGAGCCCGCCCAGCGAACTGGCGACGTTCGCAGCGATCGAGCGCGCGAGCGGGGTCGGCACCATGTCGTGGCCCCGCCGCTCGAACAGCGGGTCGTCGAGCAACTCGCGCAGCCGGGCCAGCGCGTGGCTGACCGCCGGCTGCGACAAGTGCAGCCGCTTGCTGGCCAGCGTGATGCCGCCGTCGCGGTAGATCGCGTCGAAAATCGTGAACAGATTCAGGTCGACCCGGGAAAGTTGCATTGGTGCGCCCCCTGCAGGACTCTTGGCGCCCAGTATGCACAAGGCCGATGCAGCGGGATGCAGCCGTTGCATTGGAGTTCGCGAGGCGTTCCGCTCAGGCTAGTTACCCGGCATAAATCAGGAGGCGTCATGGATTTCGAATACAGCCCGCGCGTGCGCTCGCTGCAGGCGAAACTGCTCAAGTTCGTCGACCAGCACATCTACCCGAACGAGGCGCGCTATTCCGCCGAAGTCGCCGAGAACCGCGCTGCCGGCAATGCCTTCAAGCCGCTGAAGCTGATCGAGGAGCTGAAGCCGCGGGCACGCGATGCGCAGCTGTGGAACCTGTTCCTGCCGCGTTCGCCGCGCGCGCCGGAAGGTCTGTCCAATCTCGAGTACGCGCCGCTGTGCGAGATCATGGGGCGCGTGCCGTGGTCGCCGGAGGTGTTCAACTGCGCCGCGCCTGACACCGGCAACATGGAGACGATCGAGCGCTACGGCAGCGAAGAGCAGAAAGATCGCTGGCTGGAGCCGCTGCTCGCCGGACAGATCCGCTCTGCGTTCCTGATGACCGAGCCCGCGGTCGCGTCCTCGGATGCGACCAACATTGCGTGCAGCATCGAGCGCGACGGCAACGACTATGTGATCAATGGCCGCAAGTGGTGGTCGAGCGGCGCCAACGATCCGCGCTGCAAGATCTTCATCCTGATGGGCAAGACCAATGCGGACGAGGACCGTCATCGTCAGCAGTCGATGATCCTCGTGCCGTCCGACACACCGGGAGTGAAAGTGCTGCGGCACCTGCGCGTGTTCGGCTACGACGACGCGCCGCATGGCCATGCCGAAGTGCTGCTGGAGAACGTGCGCGTCCCGGCGAGCAATCTGCTGCTCGGCGAAGGCCGCGGCTTCGAGATCGCACAAGGCCGGCTCGGGCCGGGACGGATCCATCACTGCATGCGTTCGATCGGCGTCGCCGAGCGCGCGCTGGAGCTGATGTGCCAGCGTCTGACCTCGCGGGTCGCGTTCGGCAAGCCGATTTCCTCGCAGTCGGTCTGGCACGAGCGCATCGCCGAGTCGCGTTGCGCGATCGATCAGGCGCGCCTGATGGTGCTGAACGCCGCGTACTTGATGGACACGGTCGGCAACAAGGTCGCGCGCAAGGAAATCGCGATGATCAAGGTGATAGTGCCGAACATGACGCTCAAGGTGCTCGACTGGGCGATCCAGGCGCACGGCGCG
>DATENH010000181.1:0-3656 GCA_035275145.1 Steroidobacteraceae bacterium
GCCCCCAGCGCGCTGCGGGCCAAGCGCTTCCACTACAAGCTCGATGCCTGGGTGATGCACCCGGTGTGGGGCCTGGTGATCCTGGCGGCGCTGCTGTTCGTGGTGTTCCAGGCCGTGTTCGCGTGGGCCACGGTGCCGCAGGATGCGATCACTGCCGGCGTCGATGCACTCGCGAGCTATCTGCGCACGGTGATGCCTAACAACGCACTGCGCAGCTTGCTGCTCGATGGCGTACTGGCCGGCGCGGGCAGCGTTCTGGTATTCCTGCCGCAGATCCTGATCCTGTTCTTCTTCATCCTCGTGCTCGAGGATTCTGGTTACCTGCCGCGCGCGGCGTTCCTGCTGGATCGCCTGATGGGCGGCGTCGGCCTGTCGGGCCGCTCGTTCATTCCGTTGCTGTCGAGCTTCGCGTGCGCGATCCCGGGCATCATGGCGACACGCACGATCGCGAATCCGCGCGACCGGCTCGCGACGATCATGATCGCGCCGCTGATGACCTGCTCGGCACGCCTGCCCGTTTACGCACTGATCATCGCCGCGTTCATTCCGCAGCAGACGGTGTGGGGACCGGTGCAGTTGCAGGGACTGGTGCTGTTCGCGCTGTACATCGCTGGCGTCGCAGGCGCGATGGCAGTGGCGTGGATCCTCAAGCGCACCACGATGCGTTCGCGCTTTCAGCCGCTGATGCTCGAGCTGCCCGCATATCACTGGCCGCATCTGCGCAATCTCGCGATCGGACTGTGGCAGCGTGTCGAGATCTTCCTGTCGCGAGTGGGCACGATCATCCTGGCGCTGATGGTGCTGCTGTGGGCGTTGAGCTCGTTTCCGGCGCCGCCGCCGGACGCGACCGGGCCGGCGATTCAATACAGCATCGCGGGCAAGATCGGCTCGGCGCTCGCAGTCATCTTCGCGCCGCTCGGCTTCAACTGGCAGATTTCGATTGCGCTCGTGCCGGGTCTCGCCGCGCGTGAAGTTGCAGTCGGCGCGCTCGGCACCGTGTATTCGCTTGCCGCGACCGGCGATGACGTTGCGAGCGCGTTGACGCCGCTCATCAAGTCTTCGTGGTCGATCCCGACGGCGCTCTCGCTGCTCGCCTGGTACGTGTTCGCGCCGCAATGTCTGTCCACGCTCGCGACCGTCAAGCGCGAAACCAATTCGTGGCGCTATCCTTTGATCATGGCGGGCTACTTGTTCGCGCTGGCATATGCTGCGTCGTTCGTGACGTACAACGTCGCGGTGTGGTTCATGGGAAGCCGATGAGCGCCGCGATCTCCAATTCGATCGTCATCATCGCGATCCTGCTGAGCCTGTGCTACAGCATCTGGCGACTCGGGCCGCGCAGGATGCGAGATGCGATCCGCGCACGACTGAGCAAGGCTCTGCCGAGCGTATTCGGTCATCTCAACGTCAGCTCATCCGGCAGCGCATGCGATGCCTGCGGCGGCGGCTGCGCGCCGACCACGCAGGCGCCGACGACTCGCAAAGAGCACTCGGTCATCTGGCGCAAGAAAGCAGCGCCGTAAAGAAGAATCAGGACATCGGTTCCGGCGGAGGCGGCGGGTCTTCCGGCAACGGAATGAATTCGTCGGCATCGCCGACCGGCAATGGCATGCGCCCCGCGCGCCAGTCCGCCTTCGCCTGCTCGATGCGCTCCTGCCTCGACGACACGAAATTCCACCAGATATGACGCGTGCCGAGCGGCTCGCCCCCGAGCAGCATGACTGTCGCGTCCGTCGTCGCAACGATTTGTGGCTGGCTGTCGCGCGCGAACACCGCCATCTGGCCTGCGTCGAAGCTCTGATCCCCGACCCGAACAGTGCCGGCCGCAATGAAGACAGCGCGCTCGCTGTAACCATCTGGAATACCCGTCTGCGCGCCGGCCTTCAGCTCGACGTGCACATAGACGAGCGGCGACTGCGTGCGCACCGGACTCGTCTTGCCGAACGCCTTCCCCGCGATGACGCGCGTGCTCGCGCCCGCGCTGCGCTCCAGCGGCAATGCGTCCGCATCGTAGTGCACGAACTCCGGCGGGATCTCTTCGTCACTCGTCGGCAGCGCGATCCACGCTTGGATGCCGTGCAAGAGCCCGCCGTGCTGGCGCATCGTCTCGAAGCGCTCGGAGTGACTGATGCCGCGGCCGGCAGTCATCCAATTCACTTCGCCGGGGCGAATCACCTGGTGAAAGCCGAGGCTGTCGCGATGGACGATTTCGCCCGCGAACAGATACGTGATCGTCGACAAGCCGATGTGCGGATGCGGCCGCACGTCGACGCTGCGCGGCAGATTCGCGGCCATCTGCTTCGGCCCCATGTGGTCGAAGAACACGAACGGGCCGACCATGCGGCGCTTCGCAAACGGCAGCACGCGTCCGACTTCGAAGCCGCCGAGATCGCGGCGCCGCGCCTCGATGACCAGCTCGACCGGGGAGTTCGCACTCATGCCGCGAGTTTAGCGGCGATCTCCGCGACGCGCTTGCCCTGATAGCGCGCGCCGGCGAGATCTTTCTCGCTCGGTTGCCGCTGGCCCTTGCTGCCGGTGATCGTCGACGCGCCGTACGGCGAGCCACCGACGATTTCGTCCAGCGTCATCTGCTCGGTGAACGCATACGGCAGCCCGACGATGATCATGCCGAAGTGCAGCAGGTTGACGATGCCGGAGAACTGCGTCATTTCCTGGCCGCCATGCTGCGTAGCCGTCGATGACATCACCGCGCCGACCTTGCCGACCATTTTGCCGCTCGACCAGATCTCGACGGTCTGATCCCAGAAGTGCGCCATCGGCCCGACCATGCGGCCGTAGCGCGTCGGAATGCCGAGGATGACCGCGTCGTAGTCGGGCAGCTCCTGCGGCTTCGCCCACGGCGCGTCCTGGTCCCATTTCATGCCCTGCTTGCGGGCCTCCTGCTCGGACATGAGCTCGGGCACACGTTTCAAGGTGACTTGCGCACCGCCGGCGCGCGCACCCTCGACAGCCGCTTTGGCCATCTGCTCCATGTGACCGTGCGAGGATTGATAGAGAATCAGTACTTTCGCCATCGCCGTGCTCCGTTTCGTAACGTTTCACGAGCCGAACGCGCGGCGGCCGAGATCGGTCCCGCACCTTTGGACTATCGCTTTCGTGCGGCGCACGGCGTAATACGTACTCGGGCGCGCTGTAGTCGCGGGGAGAGCAGCATGGCGAAGCGAATCGTGTTCTGTGCGGACGGCACCTGGAACGGTCCGGAACAGCAGACCGGCGTAACGCCGATCGACGCGGCCGACGACCACGGCGAGTTGAACGGCGCGAAGGTCACGAACGTCGTCAAGCTGTTCGCGAACCTGGCCGGGCGCGTCACGCCGCAGACGATGACGATGCGCGACGAGCAGGAGAAGCTGTTACCCGACGCCGCCGGCAGCGTCGTGCAGATCTCCAAGTACATGCACGGCGTCGGCGACTCCGACAGCTTTCTGAAGAAAGCGATGGGCGGGATGTTCGGCATGGGCGTGATCGCCCGCATCGTGCGCGGCTACACGTTCATCTCGCGCAACTACGATCCGGGCGATGAGATTCACATCGCGGGCTTCAGCCGCGGCGCCTACACCGCGCGCGCCCTGGCCGGAATGATCTCGAGCGTCGGCCTGCTGAACCGCGCCACGTCCGATGCGAACGACAAGAAC